>NZ_JBIAUK010000017.1:0-159169 GCF_042892775.1 Streptomyces sp. NPDC001717
CGCCCCCCCCCCCCGCCCCGCCCGCCTCGCCCGCCCCCCACGCCCCCCCCCCCCCCCCCCCCCCCCGGGCCCCCCCCCCCCCGCGGCCCCGCCCCCCGGGGCCCCCCGCCCCCCCGGCTCCTTCGTGTGGTGCTCGCCCGGTTCGCGGGCGTCTAGAACTTCGCTTCCTGGCCGGCCTTGCCGAGGCGGCTGTGGCTGCGTCCGTACGCGAAGTAGACGACGATGCCGATGACCATCCAGATGCCGAATCGGATCCAGGTCTCGGCCGGCAGGTTGAGCATCAGCCAGAACGAGGCCGCGATCGACAGGATCGGGATCACCGGCACCCACGGGCAGCGGAACGCCCGGTGCAGGTCGGGACGGGTCCGGCGCAGGATGATCACGCCGAGGGCGACGAGCACGAAGGCGAACAGCGTGCCGATGTTCACCAGTTCCGCGAGCTTCTCCAGGCTGGTGAAGCCCGCCACGACGGCGATGATCACGCCGAGCAGGATCGTCGCCCGGTACGGGGTGCGGTACTTGGGGTGCGTGACGGAGAAGGTGCGCGGCAGCAGCCCGTCACGGCTCATCGCGAAGAACACGCGGGTCTGGCCGAGCAGCAGGATCATGCTGACGGTGATCAGGCCGACGGCCGCACCGAGGCTGATGGCACCGGAGAAGAACGGCTGGTTCACCGATTTGAAGGCCTCGGCCAGCGGGGCGGTCGGTGACATCTCCGAGTACTTCTGCATGCCGGTGACCACGATCGTCACGGCGACGTAGAGCAGGGTGCAGATGAACAGCGAGCCGAGGATGCCGCGCGGCATGTCCCGCTGGGGGTTCCTCGTCTCCTCGGCGGCGGTCGCCACGACGTCGAAGCCGATGAAGGCGAAGAAGATGAGCGAGGCCGCGGTGAAGATGCCCATGACGCCGAAGTTGGTCGGCGCGTAGCCGAACAGCAGCTGGACCAGCGGCGTGTGCAGGCCGCTGCCCGCCTCTTGTGGCTGGGCCGGCGGGATGAACGGGGAGTAGTTGTCGGCCTTGATGAAGAACAGGCCCGCGATGATGACGAGCAGCACCACGGTGACCTTGATGGCGACCACGATCGCGGTGATCCGGGCCGAGAGCTTCGTCCCGACGACCAGGATCGCGGTCAGCGCCAGGATCAGCAGGAAGGCCAACAGGTCGAAATGGCCTCCCGCGTCCGGGCCGGACAGTGCGGTGGGCAGGTCCCAGCCCAGGTTGGTGTGCATGAGATGGCGCACGTACCCGGACCAGCCGACCGCCACCACCGCGGTGCCCAGGGCGAATTCGAGTACCAGGTCCCAGCCGATGATCCAGGCGGGCAGCTCGCCGATCGAGGCGTACGAGAAGGTGTACGCCGAACCGGCGACCGGCACGGTGGACGCGAACTCGGCATAGCAGAGCGCCGCGAGGGCGCAGACGATGCCGGCCGCCACGAACGAGAGGGACGTGGCCGGGCCGGCGTTGTTGCGGGCCGCGATGCCCGTGAGGACGAAGATGCCGGTGCCGATGATGACACCCACACCGAACACCGTCAGGTCCCAGGCGGAGAGCGACTTGCGGAGCGCGTGTTCCGGCTCCTCCGTGTCACGGATGGACTGCTCCACCGTCTTGGTGCGGAAGGGGCTGTTCATATCCCTGCTCACCGACACACCTCCGAACAGGTGTCGACGCACGCGAACGGGCCGGGAGGCCCACTCTTCAAGAGTGATCTCCCGGCCCGTGACGTGCAACCGCGCGGCGATCTAGTGGCCGCTGCCCGGCCGGCTCGGACTAGTCCACGGCGGCGGCCGGCTCGTTGTCGTAGCGGCCGTCCAGCTTGGCGACCAGGCCGGTGACCTGGCGCGCGATGTCCGGAGCGGTCAGCCCGATCTCGGCCATGACCTCCTTGCGGGTGGCGTGGTCGAGGAAGCGCTGCGGAATGCCGAAGTCGCGCAGCGGTACGTCGACGCCCGCGTCCCGCAGGGCCTGGGCGACGGCCGAGCCGACACCGCCGGCGCGGCCGTTGTCCTCGACGGTGACGACCACGCGGTGGCGGTCCGCCAGGGGCGCGAGCGCCTCGTCCACCGGCTTGACCCAACGGGGGTCGACCACGGTGGAGGAGATGCCCTGCTTGTCGAGCAGGTCGGCGATCTCCAGGCACATCGGGGCGAGCGCGCCGACCGAGACGACGAGTACGTCCGGACGGGTGACTTCGGCCGACGGGGCGCGCAGCACGTCCATGCCGCCGATCCGGCCGACGGCCGGGACGGCCGGGCCGACGACGCCCTTGGAGAAGCGCACCACGGTCGGCGCGTCCTTCACCAGGACGGCCTCGTTCAGCTGGGCGCGCAGCTGTTCGGCGTCACGCGGGGCGGCGAGGCGCAGGCCCGGGACGACCTGGAGGATGGACATGTCCCACATGCCGTTGTGGGAGGCGCCGTCGGTGCCGGTGACACCGGCGCGGTCCAGCACGAAGGTGACGCCGCACTTGTGCAGGGCCACGTCCATCAGGACCTGGTCGAAGGCGCGGTTGAGGAAGGTGGCGTACACCGCGAAGACCGGGTGGGCGCCGCCGGTCGCCAGGCCCGCCGCCGAAGTGGCGCCGTGCTGCTCGGCGATGCCGACGTCGAAGATGCGGTCGGGGTAGGCGTCCGCGAACTTCTTCAGGCCGACGGGCTGGAGCATGGCCGCGGTGATGGCGACGATGTCCTTGCGCTCCTTGCCGAGCCTGACCATCTCGTCGGCGAAGACGGAGGTCCAGCTGGCGGCGTCGGTGCTGACGGGCAGACCGGTGTCCGGGTGGATGACGCCGACCGCGTGGAAACGGTCCGCCTCGTCCTGGACGGCCGGTTCGTAGCCCCGGCCCTTCTGGGTGAGGCAGTGCACGATGACCGGGCCGCTGAAGCGCTTGGCGCGCTGCAGGGCGGACTCCAGGGCCTCGATGTCGTGGCCGTCGATGGGGCCGATGTACTTCAGGCCCAGGTCCTCGAACATGCCCTGCGGGGCGATGAAGTCCTTCAGGCCCTTCTTGGCGCCGTGCAGGGTCTCGTAGAGGGGCTTGCCGACGACCGGGGTGCGCTCCAGCAGGTCCTTGCCGCGGGCGAGGAAACGCTCGTAGCCGTCCGTGGTGCGCAGGGTCGCCAGGTGGTTCGCGAGGCCGCCGATGGTGGGGCCGTACGAGCGCTCGTTGTCGTTGACGACGATGACGAGGGGGCGGTCCTTGGCGGCGGCGATGTTGTTCAGCGCCTCCCAGGCCATGCCACCGGTGAGCGCGCCGTCGCCGATGACGGCGGCGACGTGGTGGTCCTCGCGGCCGAGCACCTCGTTGGCCTTGGCGATGCCGTCGGCCCAGCCCAGCACGGTGGAGGCGTGCGAGTTCTCGATCACGTCGTGGTCGGACTCGGCGCGCGAGGGGTAGCCGGAGAGGCCCCCCTTGGCGCGCAGGCCCGCGAAGTCCTGGCGGCCCGTGAGCAGCTTGTGGACGTAGGCCTGGTGGCCCGTGTCGAAGAGGACCTTGTCCTTGGGCGAGTCGAAGACCCGGTGCAGGGCGATCGTCAGTTCGACCACCCCGAGGTTGGGGCCGAGGTGCCCGCCGGTCTTGGAGACGGCGTCGACGAGGAAGGACCTGATCTCGGCGGCGAGCTGTTCGAGCTCCTCCTGGCTGAGCCGGTCCAGATCGCGCGGTCCCTTGATGCGGGTCAGCAGCACCCGTGCCTCCTTGCAGTTGCTTGCTGGTCTGTCGAGTCTAATGTTCCGCTCGCGGATGCGGTCATCGGGCCGTCCCGCCCGAGTCACGCCTTTGTCATACATGGACGCACCTGCGTGAAGTCATACCTCACATACGGGCGTATACCCGCACAGGCGTACGTACATATGTACGCACGGATGCCCGGCGCCACACGAGGTGGCACCGGGCATGTGCTGTCGGACGCGTCGGCGGGGTGGCCGTCAGGCGCGTCCGGCCGTCTTCTGCGTCTTGCGGGTGACCGAGTCGATGACCACGGTCGCCAGCAGCACCGCACCGGTGATCATGTACTGGATCGGAGTGGCGATGCCCTCCAGGGCCAGACCGTACTGGATCGAGACGATGACCATGACGCCGAGGAGGGCGTTCCAGGTCCGACCCCGGCCACCGAAGAGGCTGGTGCCGCCGATGACGGCCGCCGCGATCACGTTCATCAGCAGGTCGCCGGCGCCGGCGCTCTGGTTGGCCGCCGCGATCTTGGAGGCCCAGAACAGGCCGCCGATGGCGGCGAAGGTGCTGGAGATCGCGAAGACCGTGATCCGGATGCGGGTGACGTTGATGCCCGCACGGCGGGAGGCCTCGACGCTGCCGCCCAGTGCGAAAACGTTTCGCCCGAAGGTCGTGCGGCGCAGCAGGAAGTCCGTGACGACCAGGGCCAGCAGGAAGAGCACCACCGCGAGCGGCAGGCCCTTGTACTGGTTGAACAGCACGGCGGGAGCGAACGCGCACACGGCGAGCAGGCCGGTGCGCAGCAGGACCTCGGTGAGCGGCCGGGAGGGCATCCCGGCGGCCTCGCGGCGCCTCGCGTCGAGGAAGGCCGCAACGAAGTAGCCGGCCACCGCGAGCGCGGCCAACCCGTAGGCGACGGCCACGTCCGAGAAGAAGTACGTGGTCAGTTGGCCGACCACGCCGTCGGAGTCGATGTTGATCGTGCCGTTGCTGCCGAGGATCTGCAGCATCGCGCCGAGCCAGAAGAGCAGGCCCGACAGGGTGACGGCGAAGGCCGGGGCGCCGACCTTGGCGAAGAAGAAGCCGTGGATGCAGCCGATCAGGGCGCCTCCGACGATGGCGAGCAGGATGGCCAGCCATTCGTTCACGCCGTGGGTGACGGCGAGGACGGCGACGATCGCTCCCGAGACACCGCTGACCGAGCCGACCGAGAGGTCGATCTCACCGAGCAGCAGCACGAAGATGATGCCGATGGCGATCATGCCGGTGCCGGTCATCGTGATCGCGATGTTGGTCAGGTTCTCCGGGGAGAGGAAGTTCGAGTTCAACCCCTGGAAGATCGACCAGATGACGATCAGGCCGATGACGACCGGGAGGGAACCCAGGTCGCCGGCCTTCATCTTGCGCTTGAACTCGCCCACGTACCCGGCGAGGCCCTCTTCCCTGACGAGCAGGCGGGGGTCCACGGCCGGGATCGCGTCGTGCGCGGCCGCCGGGTTGACCGGGTCGATGTGCTCCTGCGCGACGGCGCCCTTGTCCAGTGGACCGGTGGCAGGGTTCTGGGTGCTCACTTGCCGGCCTCCGAGGTGCGGGCCGCCCGGCGGGTCACGGCGTTGTCCGTGGCACCGGTGATGGCGGAGATGATCTCTTCCTGCGAGGTGTCGGCGACGTTGAAGACACCGTTGTTGCGGCCCAGCCGCAGGACCGCCACCTTGTCGGCGACGGCCTTCACATCGGCCATGTTGTGGCTGATGAGGATGACGGCGTGGCCGCGCTCGCGCAGCCGCTCCACCAGGTCGAGCACCTGGGCGGTCTGCTCGACGCCGAGGGCGGCGGTGGGCTCGTCGAGGATGACGAGCTGGGGCTCGCCCAGCATGGAACGGGCGATCGCCACGGTCTGGCGCTGACCGCCCGACAGCGAGGCGATGGGGATCCGCACACTGGGGATCCGGATGGACAGCGTGGTCAGGAGCTCGCGGGCGCGGCGCTCCATCTCCACCTCGTCGAGGACGCCGAACTTCTTGAGTTCCCGGCCGAGGAACAGGTTGCCGACGACGTCGATGTTGTCGCACAGCGCCAGGTCCTGGTAGACCGTGGCGATGCCCAGGTTCTGGGCGTCGTGGGGCTTGCCGATGGAAACCGGTCGCCCCTCCCACTCGATGACTCCGTCATCGATGGGGTGCACGCCGGCGATCGTCTTGACCAGCGTGGACTTGCCGGCGCCGTTGTCGCCGACCAGGGCGACCACTTCACCGGAGTGGATCTCGAGTTCTACGTCGGTCAGGGCCTGAACGGCGCCGAACCGCTTCGAGACCCCTCGCAACGCCAGCACGGGCGCAGCGGACACATGAACCATCTCCTTCGCCGCCTGACCGGCGGGGATGTCGTGCAGAAGAGCAGGAGCGGGGCGAATGGGGGAACGTTTCTGCCCGGCGCCCCGCCGGGTGGCGGGGTGAGGAGGGGCGGGGCGCCGGTCAGGTACGTGGGGCCGCCTCGCGGGGAGGCGGCGGGGGCCGCTACTTCAGGCCGATGGCGGCGCAGGCGGCCGCGTACTTGTCGGTGCAGATCTCGTCGACCGTGTAGACGCCGTCCTTGACGACGGTGTCCTTGATGTTGGCCTTGGTCAGCGAGACGACCGGGATCAGGACGGCCGCGACGCCCTTGGTGGTGGGGCTGTCCACCGTGGAGGTGCTGCCTTCGGCCTTCCCGCCCTTGGCGAGGGCGACGGCCATCTTGGCGGCGGCCTCGGCCTCGGGGGCGTACGGCTTGTAGACGCTCATGAACTGCTCGCCCGCGACGATCCGCTGCACACCGGCGAGTTCGGCGTCCTGGCCGGTGACCGGCGGCAGGGGGGAGACGCCGGCGGCCTTGAGGGCGGTGATGATGCCGCCGGCCATGCCGTCGTTGGCGGAGTAGACGCCGATGACCTTGTCCTTGCCGAGCGCGGAGAGCGCGGCCGCCATGTTGGTGTTGGCGTTCTCCGGCTTCCACTCGACGGTGTCGTACTCCTTGCCGACGTTCACCTTGCCGTCGAGCTCGGAGTGCGCGCCCTTCTTGAACAGCGCGGCGTTCGGGTCGGTGACGGAACCGTTCATCATGACGATGTCGCCGGACTTGGCCTTGTCGCCCAGCGCTTCCAGGAGCGCCTTGCCCTGGACCTTGCCGACCTCTTCGTTGTCGAAGGAGGTGTAGGCGTCGATCGGGCCCTCGGCCAGGCGGTCGTAGGCGACGACCGGGATGCCGGCGTCCTTGGCCTTCTTGACCGAGCCGGCGATGGCCTTGGAGTCCACGGCGTCGATGATCAGGACGTTCACCTTGTTGGTGATCATCGTGTCGACCTGCGAGTTCTGCGTGGTCGCGTCCTGCTTGGCGTTGGCGTAGACGACCTCGCCCTTGCCGCCGGTCAGCGCCTTGACCTGCTTCTCGATGAGCGGCTTGTCGAACTTCTCGTAGCGCGCGGTCTGGTTCTCGGGCAGGAGCAGACCGACCTTGATCGCGTCGCCCGTCGCGGGGGCGGAGGAGGACTTGGTACCGCCCCCGGCCTCCTTGGCGCTGCCGCAGGCGGCGAGCGAGACGGCCATGGCACCGGCGGCGACGGCAACAGCGGTTCTGCGCATACGCGTGTTCATTACTTGAACCTCCCTGACGAGGCCGCAACGCTGCGGCCGAGGTGGATGTGAGTCAACCCCGGCCGCGTTTTGCCGTCAAGGAGTGAATCCTTAACGAGATGACAACGGTGCCATCCGTTATCTACCTGAAGACAAGACGGCGGGAGCTCGCACTCCACTTCCATGGTCCGACAAAAGCGTCGAATCGCCCATCTCGCTGAGCACGAGGGCCAGCGCGCCCAGTACCTCCGCGCGGCCGCCCAGGGAGCCGGTGAGGACGGACAACTGCCGTGCGGCGCTCGGGATCGCGTACCTCCCCACTGATTCACGGATGGGGGCCAGTACGAGTTCACCCGCGTCGGCGAGCGAGCCGCCCAGCACCACCCGGCTCGGGTTCAGGAGGTTGCACAGACTGGCCACGCCACTGCCGATGTGGCGGCCCACGTCCGTGATCACCCGGCGGCAGCCCGGGTCCCCTTCGCGGGCCAGCTCGACCACGCGCTCCATCGTCAACTCCGGTCCGTGCGTGCCCTGGAGGAGCGGCAGCACGTACCGCGCCGCGGCGAAGGTCTCCAGGCAGCCGCGGTTGCCGCAGCGGCAGACCGGGCCGGATTCGTCGAGCGTGATGTGCCCGATCTCGCCCGCGGTGCCCCCCGGTCCGCGGTAGATCTGGCCGTTGATCACCAGGCCGGAGCCCACGCCGCTGGCCACCTTGATGTAGGCCAGGTCCTTCACCCCGCGCCCACTACCCCAAACGAGTTCACCGAGGGCCCCGAGGTTCGCGTCGTTGTCCACGTAGACCGGCACCCCGAGGCGGCGCGCGAGTTCCTCGCGGGGGTTGATGCCCGCCCAGCCGGGCAGGATCGCGGTCGATCCCAGGGTTCCGGACTCCACGTCGATGGGGCCGGGGACGCCGAGCCCCACGCCGATGACCTTGTCCAGGCCGACGCCTATGTCCGCGACCAGTCGTCCGACCAGCGATTCCGCCAGGTCGAAGCCCTGCGTCCAGGAGGCGTCGACGTCGAGCGGCTCCGCCTTCTCGGCGAGCACCTGGTGGGCGAGGTTGCCGACCGCCACCCGCAGGTGGGTGTGGCCGAAGTCGACGCCGATGACGATCCCCGCGTCACCGCTGAGCGAGACGCTGCGCGCCCTGCGCCCGCCGGCCGAGGTGTCCGTGACCTCGACGGTCCCGCCGTCCTTGAGTTCCCGGACGATGTTGGAGACCGTGGCCGCCGACAGTCCGGTGGTGCGGGCGATCTCCGCCTGGGTCAGCGAACCCGAGAGCCGCACCGCCCGCACGACCCGTTCGAGATTCGCGCGATGCAGCGAGGACTGCGATCCGGGAGTCTGCACGACTCATCCACTCCTGCCCATAAGCGACGGCCAGCGTCGCCCCCCGGCCGGGAACCGTCGTGGCTTCACGCCCCGAGACCCCGGCGTCTCTCCAACTTGTGAACCTTAAGTCGAGCCTTTGCGCATCGGCACGTCAAGAGGGTGACGCACCACGAAACGGCCGTTCCTGGCCAAAAGGGGGAGAGAACCGGTCGCCGTGAGCGTGTTACGGTCGACCAGGCGCCGGTCCTCTGCGGCCTTTCCGGCCGGATCGGGCGCCATGTCTTGACGGCACTGGGCGAGGAGGTGTTCGGGATGAGTCCCGATCGAAGTCTTCGCCGTGCTCCCGTCCGCTGACCCCTTGTGATCGGCTGACCCTTCGTCGAGCTGCGCACGGCCGCGGTACGCCGCGCTTCCGTGCTCTTCAGTATTCCCTCCGCATGCCCTGACTGTCCTGTCAGGCATGTGTCGTCCATGCCCATCGGCGCCCGACGGCCTCCGTGCCGCCCCGCGCCGACCCATGATCACTCCACGTGACCGCTCGGCTCCGCGCTGCCCGGACACCGTGGAGGGAGGTATTCGTCATGACCATGCTCACCCCCCGTACCCCCACGAAGCTCGCACCGCCGGGCCGGACCCGCCGCGAGCGCAAGACCGCCGAGCTCGAGTCCCGTACCCGGCTCGTCGGCGAGCGCCTCGCCGCGACCAGTGCCCGCCCGCGCGCCCTGGTCCTCCAGGACGTGGACTCCTCCCTGGACGGCCTCACCCACGCCGAGGCCGCGCTGCGCCTGGAGCACCACGGCGCCAACACCGTCGCCCAGGAGCGCACCCCCGCCTGGTTCGTCCAGCTGGGGAAGGCGTACTGGAACCCCTTCATCGGCGTCCTGGTCTTCCTGGCCGTCGTCATGTACTGGCAGGACCCGGCGGATCCGGGCGTCGTCATCCTCTCCGTGATGGTGGGGATCAGCGGGCTGCTGCGCTTCTGGCAGGAGTACCGCTCGGGCCGGGCCGCCGACGCGCTGAAGAAGCTCGTCACCACCACCTGCGCGGTACAGCGCCGGGCCGGCAGCGGATCCGCGCCCACCACCTTCGAGATCCCGATGGACCAGGTCGTCCCGGGCGACGTGGTCAAGCTGGCCGCCGGGGACCTGATCCCGGCCGACCTGCGGCTGATCGGCTCCAAGGACCTGATGGTCGGCCAGGCCGCCCTGTCCGGGGAGTCCCTGCCCGTCCCCAAGGCCGACACCCGCGCGGACGACCTCGGCCAGCGGGAGACCACCGACCCGGTCGAGGCCGACAACCTCTGCCTGATGGGGACCTCGGTGACCTCCGGCACCGCCACCGGAGTCGTGGTCGCCACCGGCTCCGACACCTATTTCGGCTCGATGGCCGGCTCGCTCGTCGGGGAGCGCCCGCAGACCAACTTCGACCACGGCGTGCGCAGGGTCAGCTTCCTGCTGATCCGCTTCATGCTGGTCATGGTCCCGGTGGTCTTCATGGTCAACGGTCTGACCAAGGGCGACTGGGACGAGGCCTTCCTCTTCGGCATCGCCGTCGCCGTCGGGCTGACCCCCGAGATGCTGCCGATGGTCGTCTCCGCCAACCTGGCGCGCGGCGCGGTGGCCATGTCCCGGCGCAAGGTGGTCGTCAAGCGGCTGGGCGCCATCCAGAACCTGGGCGCGATGGACGTGCTCTGCACGGACAAGACCGGCACGCTCACCGAGGACCGGATCGTCCTCGACCGCTACCTGGACGTGCACGGCAACGAGGACGACGAGGTCCTGGAGTACGGCTACCTCAACGCCCACTTCCAGACGGGCCTGCGCAACCTGATGGACCAGGCGGTCATCGACCGCGTGGGCGAGGCCGAGGAGGTTGTCGTCGACGCACGGTTCTCGATGGTCGACGAGATCCCCTTCGACTTCGCCCGGCGCCGGATGTCGGTCGTCCTGGACCGCAGGTCCCTGGTGGGCGGCCCCGGCCGCCCCGAACACGTCATGATCACCAAGGGTGCGGTCGAAGAGGTCCTGGAGCTCTGCACCCACATGCGCGACCGCGGCGAGCGCGTCGAGCTGACCGATCAGCTGCGGTGGCACGTCACCCGGATCGCCGAGGACAACAACCGCCGCGGCCTGCGGGTCCTCGCCGTCGCCACCCGTACGGTCGACAGCCCGCGCGACACCTACACGGTCGCCGACGAGGACGGGCTGACGCTGGTCGGCTTCCTCGCTTTCCTCGACCCGCCGAAGGCCGACGCCGCCCGGGCCCTGCGGGCGCTCGCCGACAAGGGCATCGCGGTCAAGGTGGTCACCGGCGACAACGACCTCGTGGCCGCCCGGGTCTGCGCCGACGTCGGCATCGAGGTCGGGCACGTGGTGCTCGGCGCCGAGACCAACGGCCTCGACGAGACGCAGCTGCGCGAACTGGCCGCCCGTACGACGGTCTTCGCCAAGGTCAACCCGGTCCAGAAGGCCCGGATCGTACGGGCCCTGCAGGCCGGCGGACACACGGTCGGCTTCCTCGGGGACGGCATCAACGACGCGGCGGCGCTGCGCGACGCCGATGTCGGCATCTCGGTGGACACGGCCGTCGACATCGCCAAGGAGTCGGCGGACATCATCCTGCTGGAGAAGGACCTCACCGTCCTGGAACAGGGCGTCCTCCAGGGCCGCACCACCTTCGGCAACACGATCAAGTACATCAAGATGACGGCCTCTTCGAACTTCGGCAACGTCTTCTCGGTGCTGGTGGCGAGTGCCTTCATCCCGTTCCAGCCGATGCTCGCGATCATGCTCCTGGTCCAGAACCTGGTCTACGACATCGCGCAGCTGGCGACCCCGTGGGACCGGATGGACGAGGAGTACCTCCGCAAGCCCCGCAACTGGGACGCCAAGGGCATCCTCCGCTTCATGCTCACCATCGGACCCATCAGCTCGATCTTCGACATCGCGATGTTCGTGATCATGTGGAACGTCTTCGCCGCCGACAGCGAGGCGAGCCAGTCCCTGTTCCAGTCCGGCTGGTTCATCGAGGGCCTGCTCTCGCAGACCCTGGTCGTCCACATGATCCGCACCCGGAAGATCCCCTTCATCCAGTCGCGCGCCTCCTGGCCGGTGATGGTGATGACGGTCCTCGCGGTGCTGACCGGGCTCTGGCTGCCCTTCTCGCCGCTGGCCTCCTCCCTGGGCTTCGTCGCCCTGCCGGCGAGCTACTTCCCGTGGCTGATCGGCGTGCTCCTCGCCTACTGCACGCTGACCCAGCTGGTGAAGACCTGGTACGTCCGCCGGTTCGGCACCTGGCTCTGAGAGGGGGGCGAGCCCATGACGAGCGAGTGGACCATGGCCGGGCACCTGGCGGCGGCACTCGGGTTCGGGGCCGCGATCGGGCTGGAACGGCAGTGGCGGGCCCGGCTGGCGGGACTGCGGACCAACGCCTTGGTGGCGGGCGGCGCGGCACTGTTCGTGCTGCTCTCGCAGTACGGGTTCATCGGCGAGGTCGCCGAGGTGCGGTACGACGGCTCGCGCGTCGCCGCCCAGATCGTGTCCGGGATCGGTTTCCTCGGCGCCGGCGTGATCATGCGCGACGGCCTGAGCGTACGGGGCCTGAACACGGCCGCCACCCTGTGGTGTTCGGCGGCCGTGGGCTGCCTGGCCGGGGCCGGGATGTTCGTCCTGGCCGCCTTCGGCACGGTGGGCGTGGTGGGGGCCAATCTCCTGCTGCGCCCGCTGGGACGGCGCCTCGACCGCGAACCGCGCGGTGGTGACGAGGTGGTCACCGACTACCACTTCGAGGCGGTGTGCCGGGAGTCGGAGGAGGCCCACATCCGCCACCGGCTGGTCGACGCCCTCGGTCGCCCCGGCTACACGCTCCGGGAGATCCGCAGTCGGGACGCCCCGGAGGCCGGGAAGGTGACGGTCTCGGCCCTGCTCAGCGCCGAGGGCCGGCGCGACGACCGGATGCTGGAGGAGGCGGTGAGCAACCTCTCGCTCGACCCTTCGGTGTCGGCGGTCAGCTGGTCGGCGGTGCCCGCGTGAGACCGGCCCCGCGGGGCCGGCACGAAGAATGAATTGAACACGTTCAGCCCGGCCGGCAGTATGGATCCACGACGCTGCGGGCCGGGCGGACGTGTTCGTCCGCCGTGCCACGAGGGGGGAATGACCGTGCATCAGAGACGGTCGTACGGACGGATCCTGCTTGTCTCGGTGCTGGTGGGATACCTGGAGGTCGCGCTCGCTGTCGTGGCGCTCCTGCTCTACACGCGGACGCAGCCGGTATCGGGAATCCCCTTCGACTGGGGTGCCCTGGCCGCGGCCCTCTTCCCCTTCGGCACCCTCGTCGGCGTGATCGCGTTCCTGCTGTCGCTGCTGTTCGTGCTGCCGACGGTCCTGCTGGCCGGTCTGCTGGCACGCCGGGTCGGCGGACGCGAGTGGTGGTGGGTGCCGCCTGTGATGGCGGCCCTGCTGGCACTCCCCCTCGCCGTCTGGGCGGGGGAGAACGCACCGCGCGCGGGAGACGTGCCGGCCTTCTGGGCGGGGGCCACCGCCTCGCTGTCCCTGGGAGCCCTGATCGCCCGGTCCCGCCGGAGCGCTTTGTTCCGGCGGGTGGCCCTGGGGGGCGTGGCGGTGGTGGCGGGGACCGGGCTCCTCGGCGCACTCGGGTTGGCGACGGGCCTGCTCCCCACGTACCGGCCGCCCGCGATCGGGCCGCAGACCATGACCGGCACGTGGGTCGACCACCGGGGCGGAAAGCTGGTCTTCACGTCGGACGGCCGGGTCACGGCCTCCGACATCGGCGAGCACGAACCCTTCGACCACCCGAGCGGCCCGTCCCACCAGTGCACGGGCTCCGGCACCTGGTCGTACGAACCGGGGCGGGACGTGTGGACCCAGAAGGTCCGCGTGGAGATCGCGGGCTGCTCCTGGCCGGCGCCGTGGAGCGTCGGCGGCACCGGCCGGAAACCCTGGATCCAACAGACCGTCGGCGACCCGGCTTCCGGCAAGGTGTACGAGCTCCGGAAGGCCACCGGCGGCTCCTGACGCCGAAACGCTACTTCAGCGTCGCCGAGGTGAGGCCCGCCTGGATCTGGCGCTGGAAGGAGAGGTAGACCGCCAGCATCGGGATGACGGCGATGGTGGCTCCGGCGAACAGCACCGGCAGGTCCGTCTCGTAGCCCATCTGGTACTGGAGCTGGATCAGTCCCTGGGTGAGCATGTAGCGCTCGGGGTCCGCACTGCTCTGCGGCTGCATCAGCACGGCGGGCAGGATGTACTGGTTCCACTGGCCCAGGACGTTGAATATCCCGACGCTGATCAGGCCGGGCTTGGCCATCGGCAGCATCACCTGGAAGAAGATCCGGGTGTCGGAGGCCCCGTCGATGACGGCCGCCTCGTGGATCGCCGTCGGCAGCGTCCGGAAGAACGTGTGCATGAAGAAGACGGTGAAGGGCATCGAGTAGGCGACGTACACCAGGACCAGGCCCTGGTAGGTGTTCAGCATGTCGAAGCGCTTGACCATGAAGAAGAGCGGTACGAGCGCCAGGAACACGGGGAACATCGCCCCGCTGACGAAGAAGTAGTAGACGACCCGGTTGCCCGGGAACGGGTAGCGGGCCAGTACGTACGCGGCCATCGAGCCGAACAGCATGGTCAGCGGGACCGAGAACACCAGCACGATGAGGGTGTGCGCGAAGTAGCCGCCGATGCCCTTGGTCCAGGCCCGGCCGAAGGCGTCGAAGTGCCAGTTCGAGGGCCAGCTGAGGGCCGAGCCGCCGATCTGCGCGTCGGTCTTGAAGGCGCCGAGGGCGAGCCAGACCAGCGGAAGCACGATCATTATCGCCCAGAGGACGAGGAAGCCGTGCGAGAAGACGTTGAGGACCACGCCCTCGGAGCGGCGTCCGTCCCGCTCCTTCGCCCGTCCGGCCCCGCCGGACCGCTCCGCGGCCGATTCCCCCGGAGCCTTGATCACTGTGGTCATGATGGTCTCCCGCTCAGAACTCGATGCGCTCGCGGCGGGTGGCGCGCAGCGTGGTGATGGACAGGACCATGGTCAGGAGCAGCATGACCACGCCCATGGCGCAGGCGTAGCCGCTCTTGCCGAAGAACAGGAAGTTGCGCATCAGCACCGTCGACATGACCTCGCTGTGGTGGTCGGGTCCGCCGCCGAACTGGCCCGAGGTCATGGTCGACACCAGGACGAACATGTCCATCGCGGCGATGCCCAGATAGACCGCGGAGGTCTGCACGGAGTCCCACAGCAGGGGCAGGGTGACCTTGAAGAAGGTCTGGGCGCGCCCGGCGCCGTCGAGCAGCGCGGCCTCGTAGATGTCCTTGGGCACGGTCTGCATGGCCGCGGAGAACAGGACGAGGTAGAAGCCGACGCCGTGCCAGACGACGACGAGCAGCAGGCACCAGAGGACGAAGTCGGGCTCGTTGAGCCATTCGACGGGGTGCTGGGGGGAGATCAGGCCGAGCTTGATGAGGAAGCCGTTGAGCAGGCCTCCCTCGTCACTGCGGTAGATCGCCCCGAACAGGACGGCGAGGATGGCGAGGGAGAGGACCTGCGGGAAGAAGTAGACGACCTTGTAGAGGCGCGATCCGGCGACGCCCTGGACCCCGCCGGCCCCGCCGCGCCCTCCCGCGTTCACCATGAAGGCGAAGAAGAGGGCGAGCAGGATGGTGACCACGGGGACGAACACCACGAGCAGCAGGTTGTGCCAGAGGGCGCCGCGGAAGACCTCGTCGTCCAGCAGGGCCGAGTAGTTGTCCAGGCCGACGAAGTCGAACGTCGGCGACTGCCCGGTCCAGTTGGTGAAGGAGTAGCCGAACGTCTGTACGTACGGCCAGATCACGAAGGTCAGGTACAGCGCGAGGGGTGCGAAGAGGAAGGCGGCGATGAAACCGCCCTTCCTTCTCCCCTGGGCTACGTGGCTCATGGTGTCCGTCCCCTGGGTGGTCAGCTGCGCTTGTTGTTCTTGGCGTTCGGGTCCTTGGCCGCCTTGTCTACCGCAGCCTGGGCCCGCTTGATCCATTCCTTGGGCTGGATCCGCTGGGCCATCAGCTCATTGGACGCGTTCTGGAGATCGGTGTCCATCTCGCTGTACCAGTCGGGGTATCGGTAGGCGAAGGTGTTGCCGCCGGCGGCCTTGAGCGCCTCCACCGCGGACTGGGTGCCCGGGCGGAGCTTGACGCTCGGGTCCACGCCGTCCTTGACGACGGTGAGGGAGTTGGCCTGCTGGGCGAAGATCGTAGACCACTCGCGGGACAGCATCGAGCGGAGGAACTCCAGGCCGGCGGCCTTGTTGGCGGCCTTCTCCGGGACGATGAAGGGCTCGTCCACGCCGGCCCGGATGGCGGCCAGCGGCAGCTTGCTGTCGGCGAGCAGCGGGACCGGCAGGAACTTCATGTCGAAGTCCTCCGGGGTCTGCTTGAGCTGCTCGTTCTCCAGCCAGGAACCGGAGGGGATGAAGGCGGCCTTGTACTGGTTCCAGGCGGTCTGGGACTCCGTGTGGGTGAGGCCGTTGGTGCCCGGCATCAGCAGGCCCTTCTCGACCACCTCGTAGACGGCCTCGACGGCGGCGAGGGCGGCCGGGTTGCCCTCGAAGGCGTTGGGCTCGAGGTTGTCGATCGCCTTGACGGCGTCCATGCCGCCCTTCTTGGCGATGAGGTCCATGATGACGACGTTGATGTAGTACGGGTACTTGCCCTGGTGGGCGAGGCCGCCGATGCCCGCCTCCTTGGCCTTGGTGCAGACGGCGAGGAACTCGTCCCAGGTCGCGGGCGGGGCCCAGCCCTTCTCCTTGAAGAGCTTGCCGGAGTACCAGAAACCGAACACGGCGTACACGTACTTCAGGGCCACGAACTTGCCGCCGAGCAGACCCTGTTCGTACGCGCCTTCGACCAGAGTGTCGCGGACCTTCTTGGTGGGGTCGTCGAGCGAGGGCGCGTCGAGGACCGCGGTGAGGTCGGCGAGCTGGTTGCTCTTGGCGAGCACGTCGAGCTTGATCTGCTGGGCGCCGGAGTCGTCGACGACGTCCGGCGGGGTGCCGCCGTTGAAGCGGGGCTGGAGCTTGGAGGTGATCTCCTGGGTGCCGAGGTGGGAGCTGGTGGTGCCCCACTTCTTGTCGAAGGCGGCCTCCCAGGCCTTCGCGTAGTCGTCGCCGAACCCGCCCTTGAAGACGACCACGTCCACCTTGCTGCCCTTGGCCAGGCCGAAGGGGTTCTCCTTGGAGACGACGCCCTTGTCCGGGCCCTTGGTGGACGCGTCTCCTCCGGAGGCGCAGGCGGACAGGAAGCTCATCGTCGGCACCGTGATAAGTCCGAGTGCTGCGGAGCGCTTGATCAGATCGCGGCGTCCGAGGCCTTCACCCGTGGATCCCATGCTCATGTCCTCGCCTTCGTCAGAAGTGTGAAGGAGGCCGGAAGTCACAGCGGTTGCCGTGAATGCGGACATCGCCGCAGGTCCCCGCCCATCCCCCGGGTCCGGGCCGCTTGTGCCGCGGTGATCCGGACGGGCACAGGTATAGTCCACTTCTGCTCGTGTGAGCAAGATCATGCACACGTATGGCGGCCGGCTTTTCCGAGTTGAGACCTGTCCGTCATCTGGACCCGGCCGCGCACAAGCGGAAGGGCCGTACCCCCTTGACGGGGATACGGCCCTCGGGTGCCGCTGTGCTCCGTGGTGACTAGCCGCGGATCAGGTTGCGGAGCACGTACTGCATGATGCCGCCGTTGCGGTAGTAGTCCGCCTCACCGGGGGTGTCGATGCGGACGACCGCGTCGAAGGAGACACCGGTGTCGGTGGTCACCTTGACCGTGCGCGGGGTGGTGCCGTTGTTCAGCTCCTCCACACCGGTGAAGGAGAAGGTCTCCTCGCCGGTGAGGCCCAGGGAGGCCGCGGTGACGCCCTCGGGGAACTGCAGGGGCAGGACGCCCATGCCGATCAGGTTGGAGCGGTGGATGCGCTCGTAGGACTCGGCGATGACGGCCTTGACGCCGAGCAGCGCGGTGCCCTTGGCCGCCCAGTCGCGGGAGGAGCCGGAGCCGTACTCCTTGCCCGCCAGGATGACCAGCGGGATGCCGGCGGCCTGGTAGTTCTGGGAGGCGTCGTAGATGAAGGAGACCGGCGCGTCCGGGGCGGTGAAGTCGCGGGTGAAGCCGCCCTCGGTGCCCGGAGCGATCTGGTTGCGCAGGCGGATGTTGGCGAACGTACCGCGGATCATGACCTCGTGGTTGCCGCGGCGCGAGCCGTAGCTGTTGAAGTCGCGGCGCTCGACGCCGTGCTCCGTGAGGTACTTGCCGGCCGGGGTGTCGGCCTTGATCGCACCGGCCGGGGAGATGTGGTCGGTGGTGACCGAGTCGCCCAGCTTCGCCAGCACGCGCGCGCCGGCGATGTCGGAGACCGGGGTGGTCTCCATCGTCATGCCCTCGAAGTAAGGGGGCTTGCGGACGTAGGTGGACTGCGGGTCCCACTCGAAGGTGTTGCCGGTCGGGATCGACAGCGCCTGCCACTGGGCGTCGCCCGCGAAGACGTCCTGGTAGGACTTCGAGAACATGTCCTCGCCGATGGCGTTGGCGACGACGTCGTTGACCTCGGCCTCGGAGGGCCAGATGTCCTTGAGGAAGACCGGGTTGCCCTCGGTGTCGACGCCGATGGCGTCGGCGGTGATGTCCACCTTCATGGAGCCCGCGATGGCGTACGCGACGACCAGCGGCGGGGAGGCCAGGTAGTTCATCTTGACGTCGGGGTTGATGCGGCCCTCGAAGTTGCGGTTGCCGGAGAGCACCGAGGTGACCGCGAGGTCGTGCTCGTTGATCGCCTTCGAGATCTCCTCGTCCAGCGGACCGGAGTTGCCGATGCAGGTGGTGCAGCCGTACCCGACGAGGTTGAAGCCCATCTTGTCGAGGTACGGGGTCAGGCCGGCCTTGTCGAAGTAGTCGGTGACGACCTTCGAGCCCGGGGCCAGGGTGGTCTTGACCCACGGCTTGCGGGTCAGGCCCTTCTCGACCGCCTTCTTGGCCACGAGCGCCGCGGCGACCATGACGTAGGGGTTCGAGGTGTTGGTGCAGGAGGTGATCGCGGCGACGGTGACGGCGCCGTGGTCGATCTCGAAGGAGGTGCCGTCGGCCAGGGTGACCTGGGTCGGCTTCGAGGGGGCGCCGTTCGGGTGGTTCGCCGGGGCGTCGGAGGCCGGGAAGGACTCCTTGCCCGCCTCGTCCACGTCGTCGACGTAGTTGCGCACGTCCTGGGCGAACTGCTGGGCGGCGTTCGCGAGGACGATGCGGTCCTGCGGGCGCTTCGGGCCGGCGATGGAGGGGACGACCGTGGAGAGGTCGAGCTCCAGCTTCTCGGAGAAGTCCGGCTCGGCGGCCGGGTCCAGCCACAGGCCCTGCTCCTTGGCGTACGCCTCGACGAGCGCGACCTGCTGCTCGGAGCGGCCGGTGAGCTTGAGGTACTTCAGCGTCTCGCCGTCGATCGGGAAGATCGCGGCGGTGGAGCCGAACTCCGGCGACATGTTGCCGATGGTGGCGCGGTTCGCGAGGGAGGTGGCGGCGACGCCCTCACCGTAGAACTCGACGAACTTGCCGACGACGCCGTGCTTGCGCAGCATCTCGGTGATCGTGAGCACCAGGTCGGTGGCGGTGGTGCCGGTCGGCAGCTCGCCGGTCAGCTTGAAGCCGACGACGCGCGGGATCAGCATGGAGACCGGCTGGCCGAGCATCGCGGCCTCGGCCTCGATGCCGCCGACGCCCCAGCCCAGCACGCCGAGGCCGTTGACCATGGTGGTGTGCGAGTCGGTGCCGACGAGGGTGTCGGGGTACGCCTGGCCACCCCGGACCATGACGGTGCGGGCCAGGTGCTCGATGTTGACCTGGTGGACGATGCCGGTGCCCGGGGGGACGACCTTGAAGTCGTCGAAGGCGGTCTGGCCCCAGCGCAGGAACTGGTAGCGCTCCTTGTTGCGGCCGTACTCCAGCTCCACGTTCTGGGCGAACGCGTCGGCCGTGCCGAACTTGTCGGCGATGACCGAGTGGTCGATGACCATCTCGGCGGGCGAGAGCGGGTTGATCTTCGCCGGGTCGCCGCCGAGGGCCTTCACGGCCTCACGCATGGTGGCGAGGTCCACGACGCAGGGAACGCCGGTGAAGTCCTGCATAATCACGCGGGCCGGCGTGAACTGGATCTCCTGGCTGGGCTGGGCCTGGGAGTCCCAGCCGCCGAGCGCCCGGATGTGGTCGGCGGTGATGTTCGCGCCGTCCTCGGTGCGGAGCAGGTTCTCCAGAAGGACCTTCAGGCTGTAGGGAAGGCGCGCGGCGCCCTCGACCTTGTCCAGCCGGAAGATCTCGTACGACTCGTCGCCCACCTGCAGCGTGCTGCGGGCGTCGAAGCTGTTCGCCGACACGACAGTCTCCTTCATGCATGAATTCGCGCGTAATTACCGCATCCTGCCGCCACGCCCCTTGGCCAATCCGCTAAGGTAAGGCTAAGTTAGGTAACCCTTACCAGCGGGGGCGGCTGCGGTTCGCCTTCGGCAGATATCTCGATGTCGAGATAACTCTAGTACATGTCCGGGGGCGGGGACGAGGCGCGCGCCCTCGGGCCCGCCGGGACGGTCGGTCGACCGGCCGCTTCCGCTTGCCCGGACTCCACCGGCGCGACCTGCGCCGACATCGTGAGTGCGCCGGTCCGGTCCGGGTCGAGGGTGACGGTGATCACGGGCGGATCGCCCTCCCCGTACGCCGGATCCTCGCTCGCGCGGACCGGCAGGAGGTCCGCGGGTATGCGGATCCCGTGGCGCGCAGCGGCGGCGCGCGCGATGTCGGCGATGGCGGGTCCTGGCACGCGGGTCATCGTACGGATTTCGTCGTCCGGGGTGGGCGTCGGTCGAGGTGTCGATCAAAGAGTGTCCCGGCCGCACCGAACGAAGGGAGGGGCCAGGACGTCTCGTCCGCCCCGGCCCGGCCCCTCACCCGAGGAGGTCGTGCCGCTTCGCCCAGGAGTTGACCGCGGCGGCGATCTCCTCGGGCCGGTCCTCCGGGCAGAGGTGGGCGGCCTGCCCGCAGTACTCGGTCTCCAGCGCCGAGATGTTCTCCTCGCACCAGGCGACGTGCTCGGGTCCGACCATCAGCACGGGCCCGCCGTCGAAGGTGAGCAGCAGCTTGGGCACCTCCGGGCTGGCGGCCAACCAGGCGTCGTACCGCTCGACCACGGCGACCACGTCCGCCGGGTTGCCGTCGATCGGCAGGGAGCGGGCCCAGCGGAGCATGGGGAGCCGGCTCTCGGGGGTCGGGTAGGGGGCGGCGTAGACGGCGTGGTCGGCCTCGCTCAGGGCGTGCATCATCGTCCTGCCGATGCTGTCCTCGATGAAGAGGTTGCGCTCCAGCACCATCTCCTCCCCCACGCCCGGGGTGCGGATCGCCTCGAACCGGGCGCGCCCCTCGGGCGAGTACTCGTCCCAGCTCATCGGCCGCAGGATCGTCTCCATGAAGGCGATCCCGAGAACCCGCTCCGGATGCCGGGTGGCCCGGTCGAAGGCGAGGGCCCCGCCCCAGTCCTGGCCGACCAGGACGACCCGGTCCAGTCCGAGGGCCTCGAACCAGGCGTCCAGGTAACGGGCGTGGTCCTCGAAGCGGTACTCCCCGCCGGGCTTGCCGGAGCGGCCCATCCCGATGAGGTCCGGGGCCAGGACGCGGACCGGTCCCTCGATCCGGGGCAGCACGCCGCGCCACAGGTGGGAGGAGGTGGGGTTGCCGTGCAGGAAGACGAACGGAACGCCTTCGCGGTGGCCCGCTTCCTCGTAGTACATCGTCGAGTCGAGCACGTCGATCGTGGGCATGGGAGGCCCCTTCCACTATTCGTTCGGGCGACTAACGTTGGCGACACGAACGAATGTAAACCGTTAGTGCCACCAACGCAAGGGCTACCATCGCCCCATGACCACGCACGAGAACGAAGCCGTCCCGGCCCGCCTGCGGGAGCTCCCCAGCCGACTGCTCGCCCAGGCCTCGACCCACGCCCAGCGCCTGGTGACGGAAAGCCTCGGCAAGGCGGATGCGCACAAATGGCATTACGCGGCACTGGTCGCACTGGAGGCTTCCGGGCCGGTGAGCCAGGCGGCACTGAGCACCCGCACCGGCATCCACACCAGCGACCTCGTCGGCGTCCTCAACGAGCTGGCCGGGCGCGAACTCGTGGAACGGACCCCCGACCCCGCGGACCGCAGGCGCAACGTCATCACCCTCACACCGCTCGGCCGGCGCCGGCTCCGCAAGCTGGAGCACGTGCTCGACGCCACCCAGGAGGAGCTCCTCTCCCCCTTGTCCGCGCACGAGCGGGAACAGCTCGTGCGACTCCTCGGCCGACTCGTCGAGCATCACGCCACGAGCGGCCCCACTATGGGACCTGACAGTCAATAACACCCAAATGCCCCACCCGTCGCGATCAACATCTCATATCTGAGATACGGTGCACCCATGGCAGACGATTACCTCGTACGCATCGGCAAGCTCATTCGTGACGCCCGGCAACACCGGGGCTGGACACAGAGTCAACTCGCAGACGCCCTGGGCACCAGCCAGAGCGCCGTGAACCGGATCGAGCGCGGCAACCAGAACATCAGCCTTGAGATGATCGCCCGGATCGGCGAGGCCCTCGACAGCGAGATCGTGTCCCTCGGTTACGCCGGCCCGATGCACCTGAGGGTCGTCGGCGGGCGCCGCCTGTCCGGCGCCATCGACGTCAAGACGAGCAAGAACGCGTGCGTCGCCCTGCTGTGCGCCTCGCTGCTCAACAAGGGCCGTACGGTGCTGCGTCGCGTGGCCCGCATCGAGGAGGTCTACCGCCTCCTGGAGGTCCTGAACTCCATCGGAGTCCGCACCCGCTGGATCAACGACGGCGTGGACCTCGAGCTCATCCCGCCGGCCGGCCTCGACATGGACGCCATCGACGCCGACGCGGCCGTCCGCACCCGCAGCATCATCATGTTCCTCGGCCCCCTGCTCCACCGGATGGACAGCTTCCGCCTGCCCTACGCCGGCGGCTGCGACCTCGGCACGCGCACCATCGAGCCCCACATGATCGCCCTGCGCCGCTTCGGCCTGGACATCACCGCGACCGAGGGCATCTACCACGCCAAGGTCGAGCCCGGCGTCAGCCCCGACCGCCCGATCGTCCTGACCGAGCGCGGGGACACGGTCACCGAGAACGCGCTGCTGGCCGCGGCCCGCCACGACGGCGTCACCGTCATCCGCAACGCCTCGTCCAACTACATGGTCCAGGACCTGTGCTTCTTCCTGGAGGCGCTGGGCGTCAAGGTCGAGGGCATCGGCACGACCACCCTCACGGTCCACGGCGTCCCGAACATCGACGTGGACGTCGACTACTCCCCCTCCGAGGACCCGGTCGAGGCGATGAGCCTCCTGGCCGCGGCCGTCGTCACCGAGTCCGAACTCACCATCCGCCGGGTCCCGATCGAGTTCATGGAGATCGAGCTCGCGGTCCTGGAGGAGATGGGCCTGGACCACGACCGCTCGGCGGAGTACACGGCGGACAACGGCCGCACCCGCCTGGTCGACCTCACGGTCCGCCCGTCGAAGCTCGAAGCCCCGATCGACAAGATCCACCCGATGCCGTTCCCCGGGCTGAACATCGACAACGTCCCGTTCTTCGCGGCGATCGCCGCCGTGGCGCAGGGCCAGACCCTCATCCACGACTGGGTGTACGACAACCGCGCCATCTACCTCACGGACCTGAACCGCCTGGGCGGCCGCCTCCAACTCCTGGACCCCCACCGCGTCCTGGTCGAGGGCCCCACCCGCTGGCGCGCGGCCGAGATGATGTGCCCCCCGGCCCTGCGCCCGGCGGTGGTCGTCCTCCTGGCGATGATGGCGGCCGAGGGCACCTCGGTGCTCCGCAACGTCTACGTGATCAACCGCGGCTACGAGGAACTGGCGGAACGCCTCAACTCGGTGGGCGCGCAGATCGAGATCTTCAGGGACATCTAGTGCCGTGGCCGTTCGACCGGCGGTTCGCCCGGTGCGCGACGGCACGACCCGGGCCCCATCCCCCTTCACGGAGGGCGATGGGGCCTTCGTCGTGACGTGTGACGTGGGTCAGGAGACGGTGCGCGAGCGGAGCTTGAGCAGGTCCGAGGGGCTCAGGCCGAGGCCGTCGGTCAGGAAGGCGCCGAAGCTGCCGTAGTCGGCCACGGCCTGGTCCCGGAAGGCGGCGAGGTAGTCGCCGCGCACCTCCTGGAGCGGGATCAGGAGGTCCGGGTTCTGCATGTACCCGGCCGCCTTCACCTGGTCGCGCAGGGCCTTGTCCGACGCGGCCCGCAGGCTGTTGGAGAGGAGGTAGTCCTGCTCCGAGGTGGACGCGGGGACGCCGACGGCGCGCAGGATCGTGTCCGCGAGGACGCCGGTGCGGTCCTTGCCCGCCGAGCAGTGGAAGGCGATCGGCTTCGTCGAGTTGGCGACGTCCTTGATCGCGGCGCCGAGCGCGGCCCGGTTGGCGGGGTTGGTGACGAAGCCCTTGTAGAGGGTGCGCATCCGCTCCTCCGCGGCTCCGTTGCCGAGCTGCGCCTGCTGGTAGACGGGGTCCTTGGAGCGGACCACACCGCCGATGAAGGCGAAGAGCGAGGTGTCGTCGACGGGACGGGCCACCCCGGTCACGCCGGCCGGGAGCTTGTCGGTGCCGTCGGCCTGGATCTCCGGGCCGGTGCGGAGGTCGATGACCTTGCCGAGACCGAGCGCGCCGACGGCGTTGACACCGTCGGGGGTGAGCTTGGAGAGGGTCTCGGTGCGGTAGACGGTGCCCCACTTGGTGGTCTTGCCGTCGTAGGTGGTGTAGCCGCCGAGGTCGCGGGCGTTGACGAGTCCGGGGACGGACAGGACGCGGCCGGGGGCGCCGGCGCCGGACACGGCCTGTGCGGGTGCGGTGATCGCGGCGTGGGCTGCCACGGGAGCGACCGTGACGGCGAGGGCCAGGGCGACGGCGGACGCGCCGACGGCACGGGAAATGGATCTCACTCGGATGTTCCTTCCTGGAGCTGAGGGCGGGGACGGTAGCCCGTGGATCCTCAGATCTGAAGATGTTGCTCCGGTGATCAACTGACGAACAGTCAGCATATCGGGATGTGGCAATCCATGCCACACAGGCTTGCGACGCCAGATACTGAAGCGCGTCCGAGTCGCCCCACGCGTCACGGGACCCTCAAAGGGTTGACGGAGTTTCAGCATTCTTATGACTAAATGCCGTTGCCGTCTCAGAATGTGCACGAAGGGCGCCATTTCCCGGCGCCTCGCACGGCCTCCCCCCACCAGGTTCAGCTCCGTAGCACCGTCACACCCAGGGACCTTCATTGACCAGTACCCGTCAGACGACGACCGTGAAGAAGCGCTGCCTCGGCGCCCTCACCGTCCTCGCCGCCGTCCTGTCGCTCACCGCCTGCGACCCGGCCACCCCCGCCGACACCCCGAGCACCAGCGCCACCGCGAGCGCGAGCGCGACCGGCAGCCCCACCCCGACGTCGAGTCCGAGTCCGAGCGCCACCCCGAGCGCCGCTCCCACCACGACGCCGCCGCCCCCGCCGCCCACCACCGAGGCCCCCACCACGGCCGCCCCTGCCCCGGCGCCTCCGGCTCCCACCCGGACCCGCACCCAGGCACCTCCGCCCGAGCCCACCCAGGCGTCCTCCGACTGCTACCCCCGTTCCAACGCCGGGAACTGCTACAAGGCGGGCCAGATATGCCGGAAGGCCGATGTCGGCACGTCCGGCCGCGATGCCAACGGCCGCACGATCTACTGCCGTCACGACAGCAGCGTGGGCCAGCGCTGGGGCTACTGAGCCTCACCACCACGACCGGGGGTCCGGCGGCGGTCCGCCGCCGGGCCGAGGAGTGCGAGGGGCCGAGGAGTGCGAGGGGCCGAGGGGCCGAGGGGCCGAGGGGCCGAGGGGTGATGACGTATCAATCATGACAGCTCAGCGGGGTTTTTCGTAGGACGAACGGCATAGTCGTTTGCCCTGGTGCGACCCCCCTTGCGGCTTTCAGAATCGGCGTCATGAATCACACGGGGAACATCAACCACCACGAGGTCCTACGAGCCCGCGTCGCCCTCCTCGGCTCCGGGACGATGCCGGGCCGGCATCAGGTCGCCGCCTACCGCACCCTCGCCGAGGTCAGTCCCCTCGCGTACCTGCCCCTGCTGGCGAAGGCCCTGTACGAGTACAGCCTCGCGGAGTTCGCCCATCGGCCGGAGATCGCGCTGGCCCTGCGGGCCGAAGGCGTTGCCGCCGCGCGGCGGATGTGCGGGCTGGAGGCGGGCTGGGAGGACGTGCTCGTCACCGCGCTGGGGCACTACGGGGAGCAACTGGCGCTCATGGGGCGGGAGGACGAACTCCGCGCCGTGGACGAGGAGATCGCACGCGGTGGAAAGTGAGGGCCGTGGCCGGTATTCGGCCTCGTGGGAGGCGGCACTCGCCATGTGCGGCGGGAGGACGGCAGAATCGGGGCGTCATCACGGACGAGGGGGCGGCCATGGCAGTGAGTACGACGGAGGCGGCGGCGGGGCGGGAGATCCCGGTGCTCGCGGGGGTGCCCGTGGTCGGGTCGCTCTTCGATCTGAAGGCGGACGCACTGGGCACGTACCTGCGGGCGCAGCGCGAGCACGGTGACGTCGTACGGGTCAGCGTCGGCCCGCCCGGGCTGCGCGCCGAGTTGTACTGCGTGTTCTCGGCGGAGGGCGCCCAGCAGGTGCTCGCCGCGCAGTCGGCCAACTTCCGCAAGGACAACCCCTTCTACCAGGAGATCCGCGAGTCCTTCGGCAACGGGCTGCTGACCAGCCAGGACGAGGACTACCTGCGCCAGCGCCGACTGGTCCAGCCGCTGTTCACCAAGCGGCGGGTCGACGGTTACGCCGGGGCCGTCGCCGCCGAGACCGCGTCGGTGATCAAGGCGTGGGAGGAGGCCGCCGACGGGGTCGTCGACGTCTCGGAGGAGATGATGCACCTCGCCCTGCGCGCGGTCGCGCGGATCCTCTTCGGCACCGACGTCGAGGCCACCGTCGACGTCGTCGACCGGTGTTTTCCGGTCATCACCGACTACGTGCTGCGCCGGGGCTACTCCCCCGTCAACATCCCGCGCGCCTGGCCCAGCCCGGGCAACCGGCGGGCGGCCGCGGCGATGGACGAGTTGTACGGGGTCTGCGACGAGATCATCTCCGGACGGCGGGGCGGCGCGGACGCGGAGGAGGGCGGGGCGAAGGACCTGCTGAGTCTGCTCGCCGCCGCCAAGAGCTCGGACGACGGGGAGTTCGACGCCGCCGAGCTGCGCGACCAGGTGCTGATCTTCCTGCTGGCCGGGCACGAGACCACCGCGACCTCCCTCGCCTTCACCCTCCACCTGCTGGCCCGCCATCCCGAGCAGCAGCGGCGGGCCCGCGAGGAGATCACCCGGGTCCTCGGCGACCGCACGCCGGAGGCGGCCGACCTGGACCGGCTCCCGTACCTCACCCAGGTGCTCAAGGAGGCCATGCGGCTCTACCCGGCCGCTCCGGTCATCGGCCGCAACGCCGTCGCCGCCACCGAGATCGGGGGGCACACCATCCCCGCCGGCGCGAACGTGATCCTCGCGCCGTGGGTGACGCACCGCCACCCCGACTACTGGCCGGATCCGGACCGCTTCGACCCCGAGCGCTTCACCCCGGAGGCGGAGGCGGAGCGTCCGCGCTACGCCTGGTTCCCCTTCGGGGGTGGTCCGCGCGCCTGCATCGGGCAGCACTTCTCGATGCTGGAGTCGGTGATCGCGCTGGCCATGATCCTGCGGGCGTACGAGTTCGAGGCCGTGGACACCGACATCCCGGTCAGCGCGGGCATCACCCTGGTCACGCAGGGCCCGACGCGCTGCCGGGTCAGGAGCTTGGAAGGCTGAGGGGCGCCCGGCCATCATGGCCGGATGGACGAGGAGATTCCAGGGCGTTTGTCCACCTATGTACGGCGGCCCGCGCGTGCACTGCTGCCCGGGTCGCCGGCCCGGGCACCGCTGCCGCGCCGGATCGGCGACTTCTTCCTCATCCGGTTCCTGAAGGCGCTGCCCGACGACCTCGCCGACGCGGTGGCCGCGCTCCTCGACCCCGTCGAACGGGCCGCCCGGCTGATCGGGCGGCTCTTCCACGGTCCGGCCCTGCACGGCGGCTGGGGCAGCGAGGCCGGCCGTCTCGCGCTGGCCCTGCACTGCTTCCACTGGACGCGCTGGCACGCCGAGACGCGGGGCCCGCGCGGCACCTTCACCGCGACCCCGGGCAAGATCACCGTCCGGCCGCCGTGGGGGCGCGGGGACCCGGCCAGGGAGAGCCGGTCCGCCGCGTGCGCCCTGCGTCCGCTCCCCCCGCTGCTGCGCCGGCCGGCCCGGGTGGACCTGCTCTTCGCGGACGGGTCCTGGCTGTCGCTGCGGATGAACACCCGTGCGGACGCGGCCCGGCTCCGTGCGCTCCTGCGACCCTAGGGGGCCTATGCGCTCGTCGGCGTGTGGTTGCCCTGGAGCCGTGCCAGGTCCGAGGGGCGGACCTGGATGACGATCAGCGCGATCAGCGCGCCGACCAGGGTGAACACGGCCGCCACCACGAATGCCGTACCGATGCCCGAGGTGAGCACCTGGTCGCTCCACGGCTTCGGGTACTGCCCCGTGCGCCTGAAGTAGAGCAGCTGTTCGGGGGTGGCGCCGCGCAGGAAGGCCGGGGCCTGCGCCTTCGCCTCGTTGCGGCTGGCCGTGCCGAAGACGGTCACCAGGATCGACAGGCCGAGCGAACCGCCGATCTGCTGCATCGAGTTCAGCAGTCCGGAGGCCGCGCCCGACTCCCTGTCGGGGACGTTGGACAGGGCCATCAGGGTCAGCGAGACGAACTGCAGGCCCATGCCGAGGCCGAAGATCAGCAGCGGGCCGAGGATGCTGCCCAGGTACGTCGAGTGGATGTCGATCCGCGTCAGCCAGGCGAGTCCCGCCGCCGTGCACAGCGCGCCGGTGACCATGAAGGGCTTGGGCCCGAACTTCGGGAGCAGTTGTGAGGTCGTGCCGGCGCCCACCGCGATGATCGCGCTCACCGGCAGGAAGGCGAGGCCGGCCTGGAGCGGGCTGAAGCCGAGCACGATCTGCACGAAGAGCGTGAGGAAGAAGAACATGCCGAAGATCGCACAGGCGAGCATCAGCATGATCCCGTAGGTCCCGGCCCGGTTGCGGTCGGCGAACATGTGCAGCGGGGTGATCGGCTGCGGCGAACGGCGCTCGTTGAGGATGAAGAGGGTCAGCAGGACCACGGCGGCGCCGAAGGAGCCGAGCGTGATCGGGTCGCGCCAACCGTCCTGCGAGGCCCGGATGAAGCCGTACACGAGGGCGACCATGCCCGTGGTGGACAGCAGCGCTCCGGCGAGGTCGAAGTGTCCGGGGTGGCGTTCGGACTCGTGGATCACCCTCCTGGCCAGCACCGCGATCAGCACGGCGATCGGGACGTTGACGAAGAACACCCATCGCCAGTTGAGCCATTCGACGAGGATGCCGCCCGCGAGGAGACCGATGGCGCCGCCCGCGGCGGAGACGCCCGCGAACACGCCGAACGCCCGGTTGCGGGCCGGGCCTTCGCGGAAGGTGGTGGTGATCAGGGCGAGGGCGGTCGGGGAGGCGATGGCGCCGCCGACGCCCTGGAGGGCCCGGGCCGCCATCAACTGGCCCTCGTTCTGGGAGAGTCCGCCGAGCAGGGAGGCGAGCCCGAAGAGCAGGACGCCGGAGATGAAGACGCGTTTGCGGCCGAGGATGTCGCCCGTCCGGCCGCCGAGGAGCAACAGGCCGCCGAAGGCGAGGGTGTAGGCGTTGACGACCCAGGACAGGCTCTCGGTGTTGAAGTGGAGCGCGGTCTGGATGTGCGGCAGCGCGATGTTCACGATGGTGATGTCGAGGACCACCATGAGCTGGCAGGAGGCGATGACGAACAGTGCGAGTCCGTTGCCGCTGCCTCGGACCTTGCCGTCGGTCCCCTTGGTGTTCGGCGATGCGTTCGCGTCCACCCTTTCGACGCTAAGCCCGCTCCCACGCGGTCACCACTCGAACGGCCTAGTCACGGACGCCCTGCCCGCCAGCGCTAGTGCCATTTCACATGTCACACTACATTCATGGACGACTTCCTCAGGCTCTCCGCCGATACGGCCCGGTTCACCCACGGAGCCCCGCGCACCTTCTCCTTCGGGGACGACGGCCGACTGCTCTGGTTCCTCCGCTCCGGCGGCCCCACCGACGCCTTCGAGAGTCTCTGGGTGCTCGACACCACCACCGGGACCGAAACCCGGCTTGCCGACCCCCTCGACCTGTGCCCCCGGCCGGGCCCCCTGCCCACCGCCGAGCGCCGGCTGCGCGAGCGGATCCGGCTCGTCGCGGCCGGCATCGGCTCGTACGCGCTCTCCGGTGACGGCCTGCGCGCCGCCTTCGCGCTGTACGGCCGGCTGTACGGCGTCGACGCGACCGGATCCGCGGCGCCCGAGGAGATCCCTGCCTCGGGCCCCGCCTGGGACCCCCGGCCCAACTCCGACGGCACCCGCACCGCCTACGTCAGTGACGACGCCCTGTACGTCGCCCCCGGCGGCCGGGTCAGTCCCGACGACGGGGCCCGCTGGGGCGTGGCCGAGTTCGCCGCGGCCGAGGAACTGGGCCGCGCCCGCGGCCACTGGTGGTCCCCGGACGGGATCACCCTGCTGGCCGCCCGCGTCGACGAATCCGCCCTCCAGCGGCGCTGGTTCACCGATCCGGCCCACCCCGAGCTGCCGCCCGAGGACTTCGCCTACCCCGAGGCGGGCGGGCCCAACGCCGACGTCCAGTTGTGGGTGCTGGGCCCGGCCGGGCAGCGGATACGGCTCGACTGGGACGCGGTGAGCTACCCGTACGTCTCCGACGCGGACTGGGACTCGGAGTCGGAGATCCTGCTCACCGTCCAGGACCGCCTCCAGCAGCGCGTCCTGCTGCTCTCCGCCGACCCGACCACCGGCCGCACCCGCGAACTCTCCCGCACCGTGCACCCCCAATGGGTGGACCCGCTGCTCCCCGGCACCCCGGCCCGGCTCCCCGACGGGCGGATGCTGACCTGCGCCGACACCCCGGGCGGAGCGGCCCGCGCGCTCGCCGTCGACGGCTCCCCGCTCACCGGCGACGGGATCCAGATCCGCCGGGTGGCCGGGATCCACGGGGGCTCCCTGCTCGTCGAGGCCGCCCAGGGCGACCCCGCCGACCAGCAGGTGCTGCTGATCGACCCGGTCACCGGCACGCGGACCCCGCTCGCCGACGGGCCCGGGGTGCACTCCGTCCTCGCCTCGGCCGGGACCCTGCTGCTGACCTCGGCCGACGCGGACGGGATCCGGCGCACCGTTCGCACCGCGGACGGGCGGGAGCTCTCCCCCACCGACCTGTCCCAGCCGCTGCCCCACCGGGTGGTCCCGCTCCTGGAACGGGTCACCGAGCACCGCCTGCCCACCGCCCTGGTCCTCCCCCGGGGCCATGTCCCCGGCCGGCGGCTGCCCGTACTGATGGACAGCTACGGCGGTCCCGGCGCGCAGGACGTCAGCTCCGAACCGCGCCGTTGGCAGGCCCGCCAGTGGTGGGCGGACCAGGGCTTCGCCGTGGTGACCGTCGACAACCGCGGGACCGCGTACGTCTCCCCCGCCCACACGCACGCCATGTACCGCGGCTTCTCCGAGGTGACCCTGGAGGACCAGGTCGCCGCCCTCCGGGCGCTCGGCGCCCGGCACCCCGACCTCGACCTCGGCCGGGTCGGCATCCGCGGCTGGTCCTACGGCGGCTACCTCGCGGCCATGGCGGTGCTGCGCCGCCCGGACGTCTTCCACGCGGCGGCGGCCGGGGCCGCGCCCACCGACTTCCGCCACTACGACACCGCGTACACCGAGCGCTACCTCGGCCTCCCCCAGGAGCACCCGGAGGTGTACGAACGGGACTCCCTGATCCCGGACGCGCCGAAGCTGACCCGCCCGCTGCTCCTCACCACGGGCCTGGCCGACGACAACGTCCACCCCTCCCACACCCTGCGCCTGTCCCGGGCCCTGACGGACGCGGGCCGCCCCCACCGGCTGCTGGCCCTGCCGGGCGTCACCCACATGACCCCGGGCGGCACCCGCGAGAAGCTGATGGCCCTGGAACTGGACTTCTTCCGCCGCGAACTGGCCTGAGCGGCTCCGGACGCGCGGAAGGGCCCCGGAGACGTCGTCGTCCCCGGGGCCCTTCCCCTTCCCCGAGATCCCCGTCAGTCACCGGGGAAGTGACACGCCACCTCCCTGGAGGCGGTGAGCTGCAACAGCGGCCGCTCGGTGCGGCAGACCTCCTGCGCCTTGGGGCAGCGCGGGTGGAAGGTGCAGCCCGGGGGTGGGGCGGCCGGGCTCGGCGGGTCGCCGAGCAGCACGATCCGCTCCCGTCGCCGTTCCGCCGCCGGGTCGGGCAGCGGCACGGCGGACAACAGCGCCCTGGTGTAAGGGTGCTGGGGGTTCTCGTACAGGGACTGCTTGTCCCCGATCTCGACGATCCTGCCGAGGTACATGACGGCGACCCGGTCGCTGACCCGCTTGACGACCGAGAGGTCGTGCGCGATGAACACGTACGCCAGGCCCAGTTCGGTGCGCAGCCGCTCCATCAGGTTGACGATCTGGGCCTGGACGGAGACGTCGAGGGCGGAGACCGGCTCGTCGGCGATGACCAGGCGCGGGCTGGTGGCCAGCGAGCGGGCGATGCCGATGCGCTGGGCCTGGCCGCCGGAGAACTCGTGCGGGTAGCGGTCGATGTGTTCGGGGATCAGGCCGACCAGGTCCATCAGTTCGGCGGCGCGCCGCCGGGCGTCGCCCGCGCTCCAGCCCTGGACCAGCAGCGGGTCGGAGATGATCCGGGCCACGGACTGGCGGGGGTTGAGGGAGGAGTGGGGGTCCTGGAAGACCATCTGGATGTGCCGCCGCATCGGCCGCAGGGCGCTCTGCGAGAGCCGGCTGATGTCGCGGCCTTCGAACTCGACGCTGCCGGAGGTGGGTTCCAGCAACCGTACGAGCATCCGCCCGGTGGTGGACTTCCCGCAGCCCGACTCGCCGACCAGGCCGAGGGTCCCGCCGGCCTCCAGGTCGAAGGAGACCCCGTCGACGGCGTGCACGGGCGCCCCCCGACGCCCGGTCACGGACCGCTTCCCGGGGAAGGTCATGGTGAGGTCGCGGACGCTCAACAGCGGTCCGGACGGCTGCCCTTCCCGCTCCGCGGCGGGCTGGGGGCGGGTGGCCTGGGCCGTCATCGGGACACCTCCGGGGCAGGGCCGGCGGCAGCGGGCACCGCGCCGGCGAAGTGGCAGGCCGCCAGCCGGTCCGGCGAGGCGCCCGGGCGCAGTTCGGGCCGCTCGCCCGTGCAGCGGGCCGCGTCCCCGGCCGGAGCCGCGGCGGCCACCGCGCAGCGGGGGGCGAAGGCGCAGCCCGGCGCCGGGGCGAGCAGGGACGGCGGGGAGCCGGGGATGGACGGCAGCGGGAGGTCGTCGGCGGTGTCGAGGCGGGGCAGCGAGTCGAGCAGGCCGCGCGTGTAGGGGTGGGCGGGCTCCGCGAAGAGGGCGTCGACCGGGGCCTGTTCGGCGGCCCGGCCGCCGTACATGACCAGCACCTCGTGGGCGACGCGGGCGACGACCCCCAGGTCGTGGGTGATCATCACGACGCCGAGGCCGCGCTCCTGCTGGAGCCTGGCGATCAGCTCCAGGATCTGCGCCTGCACGGTGACGTCCAGGGCGGTGGTCGGCTCGTCGGCGATCAGCAGGTCGGGCTCGCAGGCCAGGGCCATGGCGATCATGGCCCGCTGGCGCATGCCCCCGGAGAACTGGTGCGGGTACTCCCCCGCCCGGCGGGCCGGTTCCGGGATGCCGACCTCGCCGAGCATGTCCACGGCCCGCTTGCGGGCGGCGGCCCGGCCGGCCTTGAAGTGGACCCGGAAGTGCTCGGCGATCTGCTCGCCGACCGTGTAGTAGGGGTGCAGGCTGGAGAGCGGGTCCTGGAAGATCATGGCCATCCGGCGGCCGCGGATCCGGGACAGCTCCCGCTCGGACAGGCCGGTCAGCTCCCGTCCGTCGAGCGCGACGGAGCCGCCGACCCGGGCGGCTCCCCGGTGCAGGCCCATGACGGCCAGGGAGGTGACGGACTTGCCGGATCCGGACTCGCCGACGATCCCGAGGGTGCGGCCCGCCTCGACGGTGAACCCGAGGGAGTCGACGGCGCGCACGGTCCCGCGCGGGGTGGTGAACGTGACGTTCAGATCGCGGACTTCGAGGAGGGCGGCCATCAGTACCTCACTCTCGGGTCGATGACGGCGTACAGGAGGTCGACGACGAGGTTGGCGACGACGATGAAGAAGGCGGCGAGCAGTGTGACGCCGAGGACCACGGGCTGGTCGGAGTTGACGAGCGCTCCGTAGAACAGTCGTCCGATGCCGGGGAGTCCGAAGATGGACTCGGTGATGACGGCTCCGGCGAGCAGTCCGCCGAGGTCCATCCCGAAGATGGTCAGGATCGGGGTCATCCCGGAGCGCAGCCCGTGTTTGACGACGACCGTGCGCTCGGGCATGCCCTTGGCGCGGGCGGTGCGGATGTACGGCTCGGCCATCGCCTCGATCATCGAACCGCGGCTCTGGCGCGCGTACATGGCCGCGTACAGCAGGGCGAGCGCGGTCCACGGCAGCAGCAGGTTGGTCGCCCAGGCGAGCGGGTCGTCGGTGAAGGCCTGGTAGGAGGGGTAGGGCAGGAGGCCCGCGATGCGGATCACCCCGTAGATCAGCATCACGGAGGTGAAGTAGACGGGCAGGGAGGCGGCGGCGACGGCGCCCACCATCAGGGCCTTGTCGGTGGCGGTGTCCTTGCGCAGGGCGGCGGTGACCCCGGCGCCCAGTCCGAGGACCAGCCACAGGGCGGCGGCGCCGACGGCGAGGGACGCGGAGACCGGGAGCCGGTCCATGAGCAGGTCCCAGACGGGCAGGGAGTTCTCGTACGAGTACCCCAGGCAGGGGAAGTCGCACTGGACGGCGTACTGGCCGGAGCCGAGGGTGCGGCCGGTGAAGATCCCGGTGAGGAAGTCGCCGAACTGCCGCCACAGGGGCTGGTCGAGGCCCAGGTAGGCGCGTACGTCGGCCAGCCGCTCGGCACTGCAGGTCTTGCCGCAGGCGGCCGCGGCCGGGTCGGAGGGCAGGACGTAGAAGATGAGGAAGGTGACGGCGGCGATCGCGAGCAGCACTCCGACGAGGGCGAGCAGCCGGCGGGCGAGGTAGAGGATCAACTGCGGCCGCCCCTCGGGTCGAGGATGTCGCGCAGGGCGTCGCCGAGCAGGGTGAAGGCGAGCACGGCGAGGAAGAGGAACACGCTCGGGATGACGAAGTACATGGGGTCGGTCTCGTAGAAGGCCACGGACTCGGCGATCATCTGGCCCCAGGAGGGGGTGGGCGGGCGCACGCCCACGCCGAGGTAGCTGAGCGCGGCCTCGGTGCTGATCATGCCGGGGATGAGCAGGGTGGTGTAGGCGATGACGGGGCCCGAGACGCCCGGGAGGATCTCGCGGGTCAGGATCCGCCAGGAGCCGGCGCCGCCGACGCGTGCGGCGTCGACGTACTCGCGGTGGCGGAGGGAGAGGGTCTGGCCGCGGACGATCCGGGCGACGCCGGGCCAACCGAAGAGACCGATGACGGAGGTCATCAGCACGAGCCGGTTGACGTCCTTGGCCACCGACAGCATCGCGATCATGAAGATGAGGGACGGGAAGGACATGGTCAGGTCCATGAGCCGGGACAGGACCGTGTCGGTGCGGCCGCCGAAGTAGCCGGCGGCGATCCCGGCGGCGGTGCCGGTGACGACGACGATGGCGGTGGCCGCGAAGGCGATGAGGAGGGAGACCTGCGCGCCGTGGACGACGCGTGCGAACAGGTCCCGCCCGGTGACGGGTTCGACCCCGAGCCAGTGCTCGGGGCCGATCCCGCCGAGGGAGCCGAGGGGCTGGCCGCCGAGGTAGGGGTCGATGGCGGTCTTGTCGAACTCCTCGGGGGACCAGCCGCCGAGCGCGCCCAGCCAGGGGGCGGCCAGGGCCATCAGGACGAAGAGGAGGACGACGCAGAGGCTGACCCGGACGGCGGTCCGCCGGCCGAGCTCCCGCCGGGCGAGTTGCCAGGGGCTGCTGCCGTGCGCTGCCGCGGGCCGGGCGGTGGCGGCATCGGAGGCCGGGGCCGTACCGGGGGCCGGAGCCGTACCAGGGGCCGGGGCCGTACCGGCGGCCGGGGCCGTGTCGGGAAGCGGGGTGCCGGACGGGGCGGGCGCCGCCCGGTCTTCCGGGACCGGTGCTGTGGTGGTCATGGGCGGGGGCTCCGGGTTCCTCAGCCCTGGCTCTTCGACGGGTCCTTGAGGCCGACCGTCCCGTAGTCGATGGTGCCGGTCCACACGGGGTGGCCGTACGCGCCCGCGATGTTCGGGCCGACGAGGAGCGGCTTGCGCTCCATGAGGATCGGGATGGACGGGGACTTCTTCATGATCTCGGCGTCGAGGTCGATCCACGCCTGGTTCGCCTGCTTCGCGTCGGCCATCGCGTTGATCTCGTCGATCCGCTTCATGACGGCGTCGTCGCGGAACTGGGCGTAGTTGCCCTGGTTCCCCTTGTCCTTGATGGTGCGTCCGTCGAAGACGAACGGGATCCAGGTGGAGCCGGAGGGGTAGTCGGGGCACCACCCGGTGTACGTCATGTCCGGGGTCGTGGAGAGGTCGCCGATGGCGTCGTAGTACGCGCCGGGGTCGACGGTGTCGATGACGACCTCGACGCCGGCCCGGGACAGCCCCTGCTGGATGGCCTCCGCCCGGCCCTTGTCCCCGGTGGAGACCGCGAGGGTGACCTTGAGGTTCTCCTTGCCGGCGGCCTTGAGGAGTTCCTTGGCCTTGGCCGGGTCGCCGGCCGGGGCGATCTTCAGGGTGTCGGCCTGCTTGCCGCCGGAGAGGGCCGGGGGCAGGTAGGCGGTGGCGACCTCGTTGAGGGCGGGCCCGCCGGCCGCGGTGATGATGGCCTCCTTGTCGACCGCGTACTGCATGGCCTCGCGGACCTTGGGGTCGTTGAAGGGGGCGCGGGAGTTGTTCAGGTGGAGCATGACCGTACAGCCCTGGGACTCGGCGAGCAGCCGCCCCTTGATCTCGGGCTTGGGCAGCACCTTGGGGGCGCTCTCGGGGCGCATGTTGGCGTACTCGACGGCGGAGGCGTCGGCGCCCTCGCCGGCGATGATGCGGTCGTCGATCTGGCCGCCCTTGAGGCCCATGACGACGACGAACTTGTCCGGGTAGGCCTTGCGGACGGTGTCGGTCTTCGGGTCCCAGTGCTCGTTGCGGACGAGGACGAGCTTCTTGTCGCGGTCGTACGTCTCGATCTTGTACGGGCCGGAGGAGAACGGGCGGGCGTCGTACTGGGTGCCCTTCTCCTGGGCCTGCGGTACGGGCGCGAAGGTGGGGAGGGTGGCGGTCTGGGAGAACTCGGCGACGGGGCGCTTGAGCTCGAAGACGATCGTGCGGTCGTCGGGGGTCTTGACGGAGTCGAGGTGCTGTCCCTGGAGCGGGCCCTTGTAGCCCTCGGCGCCGGCCAGGTACTGGGCGGCGTAGTCGGGGCCGCCGGTCAGGTCGGGGGCGAAGGAGCGCTCGACGTTGTACTTGACGTCCTGGGCCTTGATCGGCGAGCCGTCCTCGTACTTCAGGCCCTCCTTCAGGGTGAAGGTCCAGGTCTTGCCCCCGTTGGACGGGGTCCCGAGGTCGGTGGCGAGGTCGGGGACCAGTTCGCTGCCGGCCTTGCCCGGTTCCGCCTTGAAGGTGACGAGCGTGCGGTAGAGCAGGCGGGTGCCGAAGTCCATCGTCGGCATCGTCCAGTTGCGGGCCGGGTCGAGGTGGGCGAAGTCCTGGTTGGACAGGACGGTGAGGGTGCCGCCCTTGACCGGGGTGCCGCCGATGGTCTTGCCGTCGTTGGCGGCGGCGGGGTTGGAGGCACCCGAACCCGCCGAGCCCTTCTTGGTGCCGGAGCAGCCCGAGGCGCCGAGTGCGAGTGCCGCCACCAGGGCGGTGGCGAGGGCGAGTTGGGTGCGCTTGGTCATGGTCACTCCAGTGAAGGGCCGCGCTCTACGATGTGACCGGTAACATAGTAATGTGAAATTGCACTGACAAGGGGTTGGCGCCGCCGTTATCCAGCCGTGTCCAAATCCCTTGTGCAGCAAGCACGTTGGGCCCGGACCGAGGAGGTCCGGGCCCAACGCGAGGCGTCCGGGGGACGCCGGGGTCAGCTCTTGGCGGTGCCGCCGAGGACGCCCGGGGTGCGACCCACCGGCTCGTCGCGGCCCTGGGCCCAGAGGGAGCGGACGTGGCCGAGGTGGCGGGCCATGCACTCCTCCGCCGCCTTCGCGTCACCGCTGATCATCAGGTCGAGCAGCTCGATGTGCTCCTCGGCCGAGGAGACCAGCTTGCCGGCCTCGTCCAGGCCGGTCAGGCCGTACAGCCGGGACCGCTTGCGCAGGTCGCCGACCGTCTCCACGAGGCGGTCGTTGCCCGCGAGGCCGAGCAGGGTCAGGTGGAAGCGGCGGTCCGCCTCCAGATAGCCGATGAGGTTGTGTTCGCGCGCGCTGGTGACGATCTCCTCGGCGATGGGACGCAGCTCCTCCAGCTGCTCGACCGTGGCCGTCTTCGTGATCCGACCGATGGTGGGGACCTCGATCATCGTGCGCAGCTCGGTGTACTGGTCCAGGTCGCGCTCGCTGACCTCGGTGATCCGGAACCCCTTGTTGCGTACGGGTTCCACCAGGCCCTCGCGGGCGAGGTCGAGCATCGCCTCGCGCACGGGGGTGGCCGAGACCCCGAGCTCGGCCGCGAGGCCGGGGGCCGAGTAGACGCTGCCCGGGCGCAGTTCGCCCGCTATCAGGGCCGCCCGGAGGGCGTGGCCGACCTGGTCGCGCAGCCGCTCCTGGGCCTTGATGAGACTGTGCTGCTTGAGGTCACCCATTGCTCTTCCTCCGATGGCCCGTGCACCCTCGATGGGCAGAGGAACAGCGTACAATGTCACGTTGCGCCACTGACCCCCGCGGCCTCGAACAACGCGACCGCCACGGCAAGATCCTCCCAGGCCATGCCCACGCTCTTGAAGAGCTGTGGAGAACCCTGCGGCCCGCCGGGCGGCATCCGTCCGGCGACCAGGTCCGCGAGGGTGCCGGTGATGTGACCCGGCCCGATCGCCCCTTCCGCCTCCGGGACCAGGAGGTCCCCCGCCTCGCGCAGGGCGGCCGCGCGCGACTCCACGTACACCGCCGCCCGTCGCACGAGCGCGGTGTCCGTCTCCCGGGCCGTCGGCTCGTGGGAGCCGACGGCGACGACGGTGGCTCCCGGGCGGACCAGGCTCCCGTCGAAGAGGGGTTCGCGGGCGGTGGTGCAGCAGACGACCAGATCGGCGTCGGCCACGTCCTTCGCGGTACCCGTGCGGGCCTGCGGCAGCCCGAGCCGGCGGGCGTGCCCGGCCAGCCGCTCCGCACCCTCGGTGTTGCGGGCGACGACCACCACCTGGGCCAACTCCCTTACGGCGAGCACCGCTTCCAGGTGCCCGTACGCCTGCGGTCCGGAGCCGAAGAGCACCAGCCGCAGCGGCCGCCCGGACGGCGCCAGGTACCGCAGCGCCAGGGCCGAGACCGCCGGCGTGCGCAGGGCGGTGAGGGCCGCGCCGTCGAGCAGGGCGAGCGGGTTCAGCGTCGACCCGTCCAGCAGCAGGTAGGACCCGGTGATCCGGGGCAGCCCCCGGGCGGGGTTCCCGGGCGCCACCCCGGCGATCTTCACCCCGGCGTACGCGGCGGACACGGCGGGCATCAGCAGGAGTTCGCCCCCGCCGGGCACGGGGAGCGCCGTGCGCTGCGGGCACCCCTCCGGGTCCAGGCCGCCGAGCAGCGCGGCGGCCAGGGCGTCGGCGGCCGCGGCGGGGGTGAGGAGTCCCGCCACGTCCGCCGCGCCCAGCTGCGGAACGGCGCCCGCGCTCACAGGAGGAACCCCGTGCCCAGGGGGTCGTGCGGATCGACCGTGAAGACGTGCTCGCCCGTGCGGTAGGCGGTACCGGTGACCTCGGTGACCCCGCCCGGCAGCACGCGCCCGGTGAACACCGTGCCCGTGACCGATTCGTGCAGCAGGTCCTCCCCCGCCGCGAGCCGTCCGTCCTCCGCGAGCAGCGCGAGCCGCGTCGAGGTGCCGGAGCCGCAGGGCGAGCGGTCGATCTGCCCGTCGGCGAAGACGGTGACGTTGCGCTGGTGCGGCCCGAACGGGGTCTCGGGCAGCTCCTCGTGGAGGATCACCCCGTACACGCCGGACAGCAGGGGGCCGTCGGGGTGCCAGGTCGCGGGATGGGTGGCCAGCGCGGCCCGGATCTCGCGGCCCGCCCGTACCAGGTCGGGCAGTGCGGCCCGGGTGACCTCCAGGCCGAGGTCCCGGGCGCGGACGGAGGCGTAGCAGGCCCCGGCGTGCGCGATGTCCGCCTCGGTGAGCCCGAGGGTCGTGGCGACGGGCACCTTGCGGGCGCTCACCCGGGCCGGGACGTTGCGGAAGGTGACCCCGGTGGTGCGGCCGCCGGCCCGGTGCACGGTGGCGGTGACCCGACCGGACGGCACGTCGATGCGCACCGGGGCGTCCCCGTCGTCGGGGGCGGTGACCAGACCGGTGTCCACGGCCCACGCCCCGAGGGCCATCGTGCCGTGACCGCAGGCCGTGGACCAGCCGTCCTTGTGCCAGAACAGCACCCCGAAGTGGGCGCCGTCGTCGTCGGCCGGCACGACGAACCCGCCGTACATCCCGGCGTGCCCGCGCGGCTCCTGCACGAGCAGCCGACGTACGTCGTCCAGCGCGCCCCGGCGCGGAGCGGTCCCGGAGCCTCCCGGGCCGATGGCGGTGGCGCAGCGTTCGGCGACGGTGTCCCCGGGGACGGGGGGCATCCCCGCCGCGGAGGTGTCGACGATGCGGAAGGGCTCGCCTGCGGTGTGGTAGTCCACCGTGCGGACGGTGATCACAGGAGGAAGCCTCCGGGGAAGGGGTCGGTCGGGTCCAGGAAGTACTGCGCGGTTCCGGTGATCCAGGCCCGGCCGGTGACGGTGGGGACCACGGCGGGCAGGCCGCCGACGGTGGTCTCGCCGACGAGCCGACCGGTGAACTCCGTTCCGATGAAGGACTCGTTGACGAAGTCGGTGTCCAGGCCGAGCAGGCCCCGGGCGTGCAGCTGGGCCATGCGCGCGCTGGTGCCGGTCCCGCAGGGCGAGCGGTCGAACCAGCCGGGGTGGATGGCCATGGCGTGCCGGGAGCGGCGGGCGTCGGAGCCGGGGGCGGCGAGGTAGACGTGCTTGACCCCGGCGATGGAGGGGTTCTCGGGGTGGACGGGCCGGTCGTCGCCCGCGTTGATCGCGTCCATGACGGCGAGGCCGGCGGCGATCAGGTCGTCCTTGCGGGACCGGTCGAAGGGCAGCCCCAGGGCGTCGAGTTCGACGAAGGCGTAGAAGTTGCCGCCGTAGGCCAGGTCGTAGGTGATCGTGCCGAAGCCGGGCACCTCGGTCTTGAGGTCGAGCCCGACGCTGAAGGAGGGCACGTTGGTGAGGGTGACGGCGGTGGCCGCCCCGTCCTCGACGCGGACGTCGACGCTCACCAGTCCGGCCGGGGTGTCGAGCCGGACGGTGGTGACCGGCTCGACGACCGGCACCATGCCGGTCTCGACGAGGACGGTGGCGACCCCGATGGTGCCGTGCCCGCACATGGGGAGCAGGCCCGACACCTCGATGTACACGACGCCGTAGTCGGCGTCGGGGCGGGTGGGGGGCTGCAGGATCGCGCCGCTCATCGCGGAGTGCCCGCGCGGTTCGTACATGAGCAGGGTGCGGACGTGGTCCATGTGCTCGATGAAGTGGAGCCGCTTCTCGGCCATGGTGGCGCCGGGGATCACCCCGACGCCCCCGGTGATGACCCGGGTCGGCATGCCCTCGGTGTGCGAGTCGACCGCGTGGTAGATGTGACGCGTACGCATGGGTCCCCCCGGGTTGCTAGTTGAGGCCCTCGGCGAGGGCCTTCTCGGTGGCGGCGCGGACCGCGGCCTCGGTTTCCCCGGTCAGCGGGAAGCGCGGCGGGCGGGTGGTGCCGCCGGGGCGGCCGGCCAGGTCCATGGAGAGCTTGATGGCCTGGACGAACTCGGTCTTGGAGTCCCAGCGCAGCAGGGAGTGCAGGGACTTGTAGAGCGGCAGGGCGGTGTCGAGGTCGCCGGTGACGGCGGCCCGGTAGAGGGCGGCGCAGGAGTTCGGGAGGGCGTTGGGGTAGCCGGCGATCCAGCCGACCGCGCCGGCGAGGGCGAGTTCGAGCAGGACGTCGTCGGCGCCGATGAGCAGGTCGAGGCCCGGGGCGAGTTCGGCGATCTCGTAGGCGCGGCGCACGTCGCCGCTGAACTCCTTGACGGCGACGATGGAGCCGTCGGCGTACAGCCGGGCGAGCACGTCCGGGGTCAGGTCGACCTTGGTGTCGTGCGGGTTGTTGTACGCGACGACGGGCAGTCCGGCGCCTGCGACCTCGGCGTAGTGGGCGCGCACGGTCGCCTCGTCGGCGCGGAAGGCGTTGGGCGGCAGGAGCAGTACGGATCCGGCCCCGGCCTCCGCGGCCTGGTCGGCCCAGCGGCGGGCTTCGGCGCTGCCGTAGGCGGCGACGCCGGGCATGACGCGGGCGCCGTCGCCGGCGGCCTCGACCGCGGTGCGGACGACGCGGGCGCGCTCCTCGTCGTCAAGGGTCTGGTACTCGCCGAGGGAGCCGTTGGGGACCACGCCGTCGCAGCCGTTGGCGATCAGCCAGGCCACGTGTTCGGCGTAGGCGTCGTAGTCGACGCTGAGGTCCTCGCGCAGGGGCAGCGCGGTGGCGACCATGATTCCGTGCCAGGGACGGGTGCGGGGCGGGATGGACGCATTGGTGTGCGCGTGGGTCATGGGTGAGCTCCCTAGAGTGGTGTGTGACATTTTACTAGCGGGCGTGAGGCGGCCACAAGGCCCCGGAGCGGCCGGATCAGCCGTCGGTGGCGGGAAGTTCGGCGAGGTGGCGCAGCGGGACCGGGCAGGAGAAGGGGCGCCGGTCGGGGGCGGGTTCCTCCCCGGCCAGGGCGGCGACGGCGGGCCCGCACATGCGGCCCTGGCACCAGCCCATGCCGGCCCGGGTGAGGAGTTTGACCGTACGGGCGTCCCGCGCGCCGAGCTCGTCCGCGGCCTCCCGGATCCGGCCGGCCGGAACCTCCTCGCAGCGGCACACGACGGCGTCGTCGGGGAGCCAGCCGGTCCAGGCACTGCCCGGGCGGTGGGCGGCGGCCATCGCGTCGGCGAAGGCGCGCAGCCGGGCGCGGGCGCGGACGAGGCGGCGGGGGGCGGGTCGGCCGGAGGCCGCGATGGAGTGGGCGGCCAGTTCGCCTTCCAGCAGGGCGAGCCCGGCTCCGCCGATGCCGCCGGTCTCGCCGGCGGACCAGATCCCGGTGACGGAGGTCCGCTGTTCGGCGTCCAGGTCGAGGGCGACCGTGCCGTCGGGGCCGCGGCGGGTGGCGCAGCCGAGTCCGGTGGCGAGTTCCAACTGGGGGACGAGCCCGTGGCCCACGGCGAGGGCGTCGCACGGGATGCGGCGGGCCGTGCCGGGCAGCGGACGCCAGTCCCGGTCGAGCCGGGCCACGGTGACGGCCTCGACCCGGTCGGTGCCGTGCGCCTCGGTCACCGCGTGCCGGGTGAGGAGGCGCACGTGGTGCCGGGCGAGGGCCCCGCCGAAGGTCGCGGCCTCGGCGAGCTTGCCGGGGTTGCGCAGCAGGGCGGGGAGCCGGCCCGCGTACGCGGTGTACGCGCCGGCCTCCACCACGGCGGGGACGGTGGCTCCGGCGGCGCAGAGCGACCCGGCCACGGCGAGCAGCAGCGGGCCGCTGCCGGCGACGACCACCCGCTTGCCGGGGAGCACGAGTCCGGCCTTGAGCATGGCCTGGGCGCCGCCGGCCCCGACGACCCCGGGGAGGGTCCAGCCGGGGAAGGGCAGTTGGCGCTCGTAGGCGCCGGTGGCGAGGAGCACGGCGGCGGCCCGTACGCCCGCGGCGCGCTCCTCGGGACCGGCCACCGCGTGCAGGGTCCACTCCCCCGCACCCTTGTCCGCACCCGGGACGACGGTCCACACGTGATGCTGCGGGAGGTACGTGATCCGCCCGGCCGCGACGTGGGCGCGCAGGGCGGCGTCAAGGCGGGCGAAGGCGGTCCAGCCGTGGTGCAGGGCCTCGGGGCGGGCGGCGCCGAGCCCGGGCGCGGGGTGGCGGTAGTACTGACCCCCGGGCAGCTCCCCCGCGTCGAGCAGCGCGACCCGCAGGCCGAGGTCCGCGGCGGTGACGGCAGCCGCGAGCCCGGCGGGCCCGGCCCCGACGACGGCGAGGTCGGCGCTGGTCCAGGAGCCGGGTGCGTCCGCACGGTCAGCGCCCGCGGTGCCGGCCGGGTCCGCGGCGTCAGCCCGGGGTGCGGAGGGCTCGGGGTCAGACGGCGTGGTCGGCATGGCCGGTTCCCTCCTGGGTGGTGACGGTGTCGCCCGCTCGGGCGGGGATCAGGCAGGCGCGTTGGTTCGGGCGGCCGTTGACGGTGACGAGGCAGTCGTAGCAGCTGCCGATCCCGCAGAACGCGCCGCGCGGGGCGCCGGTCTCACGCGTGGTCCGCCAGGCGAGGATCCCGGCGGCCCACAACACGGCGGCGATGGACTGCCCCTCCTGCGCGGGGAGTTCCCTGCCGTCGAAGCCGATGGTGTAGGCGGCCGAAGGGGTGCCGCCGACCAGTGAGCGGGGGCTGCGCATCAGGGGGTCCTCCTCGGGGCGGTGTCCCGTGCCGGGGGCTCGGCAGGGTGGGGCGTTCCCCCTGACCGGGGGAAATGCAGCCCCTCCGGCGCTCGAGGAGCGGGGTCCGGGGCGGCGCCCCGGGTCTGTTCGGCCCGTCCAGGGGGCACCTCCCAGCGGTGACCGGGGGAGTTCGAGGACCGGGTCCGGGCACATCCCGGTTTCGGGAAGGGGCGGGGTGGGGGAACGGCCCCGCGCAGCGGCACCCATCCGGCCCGGGTCACGTGAACCGCTCCGGGCGGAAGGGGGTGAGCGGGAGCGCGGGATCGGCCCCGGTGAGGGCGGCCGCGAGCAGGAGCCCGGTCGCCGGCGCCAGCCCGATGCCCGCACCCTCGTGCCCGCACGCGTGCAACAATCCCGGCCGGCGCGGATCCGGCCCGATCGCCGGGAGGTGGTCGGGGAGGTAGGGCCGGAAGCCGTGGTAGGTGCGCAGGACGCGTACGTCCGCCAGGACCGGGAAGAGGGCCGCCGCCTGGGAGGCGAGGCGGCGCAGGGCCTCCGGGGAGAGCGAGCGGTCGAAGCCGACGCGTTCGCGGGTGGCGCCGATCAGGACCGGGCCGGAGGGGGTGCCCTCCACCACGGCGGAGGACTGGAGCGCGGCGGAGCCGCTGGCCACGTCCGCGATGTAGTCGGCGGCGTAGACCTTGTGCCGGACCACCCTCGGCAGCGGTTCGGTCACCAGGACGAAGCCGCGGCGCGGGAGGACCGGCAGCTCCACCCCGGCGAGTTCGGCGATGCGGCCGCCCCAGGTCCCGGCCGCGTTGACGACGGCGGGGGCGATCAGGTCGCGGCGCGGGGTGCGGACGCCCCGTACCGCGCCCGCGGCGTCCAGCAGGACCTCCGTCACCTCCTCCCCGAGGTGGAGCTCGGCTCCGGAGGCGGCGAGCAGGCGGGCCGCCGCCTGGGCCGGCTGGACCTGCGCGTCCTGGGGGTAGTGGAAGCCGCCCGCGAGGCCGGGGGCGAGGTGGGGTTCCAGGTCGTGGAGGGCGTCCGCCGGCACCTCGGTCGCCAGGGCGCCCGCCTTGCGCTGCCCTTCGGCGAAGGCGCGCAGGGCGTCCACCGCGGCCGGGGTCGAGGCGACGACGAGGCCGCCCTTGGGCTCGTACTCGGTCTCCCGGGGGAGTTCGGCCGCGAGTTCGCGCCACAGGCGGGTGGACAGCAGGGCCAGGTCGAGCTCCGGGCCGGCCTCCTTGTCGGAGACGAGCAGGTTGCCCTCGCCGGCGCCGGTCGTACCGCCCGCGACGGGGCCGCGGTCGACGACCGCCACGGAGAGTCCGGCGCGGGCCGCGTAGTAGGCACAGGCCGCTCCGACGACGCCGGCGCCGATGATGACGGCGTCCAGGGAGTGTCTCTTGAGCACGACAGTAATATGTCACATTCTTCAGTGGCTGCCCAGGCCGGTCCCGCACCCACTTCGGGTGCGGGACCGGACCGGACGGGCCGGTGCGGATCAGCTGCGGAGCGGGCCCTCGCAGCTGTAACTCGACGTGCCCGCGACCTTGTTGCTCCAGATCTCCAGCGGACCGAAGGAGCAGTTCATGTCGGCGAGGTTGTTGGAGGCCGCGCCCGCGCGGTCGAGGATGAAGTAGTCGACCGTCTCGGACATGTCCTTGAAGTTCTGGTCGTCGCTGCGCCAGTTCTTCAGGTTCGCGGTGATGCGCCCGGTACAGGTGAAGCGGCGCTTGCCGGGGTCCCCGTTCTCCACGCAGTCCGGGGTGTTGTAGGTGGCCGTGGCGAAGGACGACTTCACGTCGGCGAGCGCCGAGTCGCGCAGCTGCCCGTTGGGGGTGAAGACGGTGTTCGGCACGTAGAGCTGGTCGACCTTGGCGATCTGCGCGTCCAGGAAGCGGTCGTAGTCGCGCTGGAGGTAGGTGTCCGCGCCCATCCGGTGGCGCCAGGCGTCGTACGCCGCCACGTCGTTGTTCCGCATGTACGTGTACATCTCGCGCAGCAGCGAGGGCTTCTCGGTCCAGAGGAACTCGAAGAACGTGCCCGCGTAGTTGTAGAAGCGGAAGCCGTCGCCGTCGTAGGTGGCGTGCAGGAGCTGGTCGACGCTCATGCGCGGGCCGCCGCCGGCGGTGTCGTTGATGATGCCCCGGACCAGGGACTTGCGGACGGCGATGCCGTTGTCGCGGGTGGAGCCGTCGAAGAACTCGGCCGTGCCCTCGTCCATCGCGGTCGTGCGGTCGCCCTGGTACCAGTCGCCCTGGCCGAAGGTGCCGGGGACGGCGAAGCGGCCGTTGAGGTAGTGCGTGTACTCGTGGCGGAAGAGCTCTTCCAGGGTGAGGGAGGAGTCCTGCGGGACGCGGCGCTGGTACGTGTAGAAGGTGGCGCCGTTCTCGATGTAGATGCCGCCGTTGTTGGTGCCGTAGCCCGTCAGGATCGGGTGGTAGTTCTCGTAGTCCGCGCGGGAGGCGTAGAGGACGATGTTCAGCGTGCTGTTGGCGTCTCCGGCGAGCGGCTGGTCGGTGCCCAGGACCCGGTGGAACTGCGTCTTGACCTGCTTGCTCGCGTAGTAGAGCTGGTCGACGGTGGCCCGGTCGAGGGCGGTGCGGACCTTGATGGCGCCGTTGTCGTAGGTGTAGGTGTTCGGGAAGAGCTGCTTCTCGATGTCCTCCTTGCAGACCCCGTACGGCTTGCACGCGTTGTAGAAGTTGAGCCACGAGACGACCTTGGCCCAGGGCTCGGTGCCCAGGCCGCTCTTCACCGGCTCCAGCATCGCGCCGAGGTCGGCGACGACCTGCTCCTGCAGACCCGCGACCTGACCGAACCGGCCGTACTCGCCCAGGGCGTCGCGCGCCACCCAGGCGTTGCCCGTGCCCTTGAGGTGGGTGTAGGTCGAGAAGGCCTTGAAGACGGCCCGGTAGGCGGGGTCGGCGGCGACGGCGGCGTGGAAGGCGGCGTCCTGGTTGCCCGGGTAGACGCCGAGGTAGTTGACGGAGAGGGCCGCGAGGGCGGCGCCCGCCCAGCCGGCGTCGAGGTTGGTGGCCGGGTGGGCCGGGTCCATGGTGGCCAGGACCTTCTTGATGAGGCCGAGCTGGTGCTGACGCAGGCCCGGCGCACTGCCCGCGTAGAGGGCCTCGCGCAGGGTGCGGGCGTTGGAGGCGGTGACGTCGAAGGTGCGGGCGGCGCCCGCGAAGTCGGCGATGGCCCGGCGCATCGCGTCCACGGTCGGGGCGTCGGTGACGTCGATCTCGGAGCGCGAGTAGTCGTGGTAGGCGACCGCGTGCAGGTAGGTGAACATCTCCTCCAGGTGGGAGGAATTGCGGCCGTCGTGCGCGGCGGCCAGGGCGGATATTCGCCGGGATACGGCCTGGACGTGGGCGTCCGACATCACCGGGGCCAGGCGGGCGTCCCAGGTCCAGATGAGCCCGCGCAGGCATCCGTCGGCGAGCACGGCCTGGTCGGCGAGGAAGTCGGCGAACTGCTCCGGGCCGAGGCCCTTGATCCCGTCGAGGGTGCAGGGGACGCCCGCGGCGACGCTCTTGGCGGTGGGGGCCGCCTGCGCGGCACCCTTGCCGCTCTTCTCGACGCGTTCGGAGGACGCGGTGGCGGCCGGGGCGGCGGTGGCGGCCCCGGGGACCTTCCCCGCGAGGTCCTTCCCCGCGAGGTCCTTCCCGCCGGGGGCCGGGGCGTCGGCCGGGGTCTCGGCCTTCGCGTCGGCGACCCGGTCGACCTCGTCGAACGGGTTCGCGGCCGGGGCCCCGCCGGAGAAGGTGCCGGCCGCCGGGCTGCCCGCGGCGGCCGGGGCCCCGCGGTCCGCGGCCTGGGTCACGGCCTGGCCGGCGGAGGCGAGGAGGGTGACCGTCACGGCGGAGGCGAGCAGGGTCGAACGCACGGTTTTGTGCTTGAACACCGAGGACTCCTGTGGAGAGAAGTGGGGGGTGGTGCGTGGGGGGTGGTGCGTGGAATGCCCGGGCCAACTGCCCCGGGTCACACGGCGTTTGACGGGGATTAACGTGCCGCGGTGTGAGCTGTAACATAGTAATGTGAAATTGCACTGACAAGACCTGTGCGCCGATCAGTTCGAGTCTTCTTGCGGGAGCCCTTGTGGCCGACGCCCCCTCGCACCTCGACACGACCGGCCACGACCCGTCCGTTTACCCCGAGTTGTCCCGGTTCACGGCGGGCGAGCGGCTGATCGTCCCCGCCGGGCAGCCGAGGGTCCGCTCGAACGACTGCGACCACGACTTCCGCGGGCCTCGCCTGAGGCGGGTCACACGCGGTCCCTCCCGTTCACTCCTTCGAGCGGAACTCCCGTTCGGCATCCGAAAAGTCGTGGCGCACGACTGGCACGATGCGTGAGCAAATGAGCCCTTTGCTCTGCACCCGTGCCTGTTCCGGTGCATCGAGCGGGGTTTCGCGTGCACGTGGGAGGCAGAATGCCGAATTCCACCCGCCGGTCCGCCCGACGGTCCGCCCGATCACCCGTCCGACAACGCCTGGCCGCGGTCGCCGCGACGCTCGGCCTGCTGCTACCCGGCCTGTGGTTGGCACCCGGGCTGCCGGGGCCCGCGCATGCCGCCGATCCTCCGCAGGTGTCCTTCGACGTCACCGTCAGCCTGGACTGGTTCGAGCGCTTCGAGGTCCCCGACGACGGCATCGACGAGGAGGGCGAGTTCTTTCCCGAGGTGAGGATCGCGGACCACGGGCTGCTGCACGGCCGGATCGTCTCCGACGACGCCTTCCACGCCGGCACCATTCCCAATCCGTGGGTCTTCACCGAGCGGGTCACCCTGGCCGAGGGTCAGACCACGTTCCCCGTCGGGATCCAGATCAAGGACGACGACGGCGGCACCAACTTCGCGGGTGACCGGATGGACATCAGCCCGCAGAACCAGGACATCGACCTCAACCTCACCTACAACGCGCTCAACGACACCTGGAGCGGCGACTCGCTCGCGTACGGGTTCGTCCCTCCGGACCCGCCGTGCTACGACCGCCAGGGGAACCCGCAGGGCCAGGTCTGCTTCGTCGGGGACGGCGACCCCAACTTCCCCAACGCCGGAGACGGCAAGCGTGCCGCGGTGGGCGTGACCATCACCACCAGCCGTCACAGCGACGCCGACGAGGACGGCATCGCCGACCGGTACGAGCGCTTCGGCGTGCGCAACCCGGACAACTCGATGGCCGTCAACCTGCCGGCCCTCCAGGCGGACCCGCTGCACAAGGACATCTTCGTCGAACTGGACTACTCGGCGGGATCGCAGCCGTCCCACGAGGCGATCCAGGCGGTCGAGCACGCCTTCGCGGTGTCCCCGCTGCCCAACCCGGACGGCGCGAACGGCGTCACGCTGCACGTCGACTCCGGCGGCCTGCACGACAAGACCGCCATGGAAGGCGCACCGGAAGGCACCTGCACCGACGGACTGGACAACGACGGCGTGAACGGCCTGGACGGCTCCGATCCGGACTGCAACGACCGCGAACTGGGCGTCGAGGACTTCAAGGCCACCTGCGACAACGGCATCGACGACGACGGCGACGGCAGGCCGGACGCCCAGGACCCGGACTGCGTCGTCGGCGACGACCTGGGGGGCGGCAACCCGATCGCGTTCCCGCTGGCGAACTGCAATTTCGACGCGCAGTACTTCGACACGAAGGCGCGCAATCATCAGCTGCTGCGCCGGAAGGTGTTCAACTACGTCCTCTACACCACCCAGGCCGCCGGCTGTAACAGCGGTGGCTACGGCGGCGGGACCGACATCATCCTCTACCGGACCGACCCCGGTTCGCTCATGCACGAACTGGGCCACAACCTCGGGCTGGACCACGCGGGCGGGGCGGCGAAGCCCAACTGCAAGCCCAACTACGTGAGCAACATGAACTACAACCTCCAGGACGGCATCCCCCGAACCGGCGGAGGGACGATCGTCGACTTCTCACCCGCCCGCATCACGGTGGACGCCAAGCCGAGGGACGACATCCAGGGCCGGTCCGCGGCGGTGCTCGCCCCACTGGTGGAGAACGATCTCCGCGAGGGCCGGGTGCTCGAACCGAACGACAGCTTCAACAACTTCGTCTTCTCCGACGGCGCCGGGGTCATGCGCACCGTCCCGCTGAACGAGAACCCTGACTGGAACGGCGACAACCCAATGGGCTTCGGCGACGACGGAGACGCGAAGCAGATCGTCAACATCGACGACGCGGGTCCGGCCGACTGCGAGAACGCCTCGACGGACGAGACCCTCACCGGCCACGACGACTGGGCCGCTGTCCAGGCCTACATGCCGAACCGCTTCCCGAGGGCGGGCGGCGCACCTCCCGTGAGCGAGGACCCGCCCCTGCCCACCGCGGAGGAGTCCGCGCGCATCCGGGCGCTCCGCAACACCACCGACCTCACCGTCACCATGGCCGACGCGCCGGATCCGGTCGCCGCCGGTGAGCGCCTGACCTGGACGGTCGGCGTGTCCAACCGCGGCCCCAACTCGTCCACGTCCACCCAGATCACCACCAAGCTGCCCGCGGACGTCACCAACCCGTCCGCGACGGGCCCCTGCGTGATCTCCGGCAGCACCGTCACCTGCAACCTGAGCGAGGTACGGCAGGGGGCGAGCAGGCAGTACAGCATCAGCGCCCAAGTCCCGGCGGACCTGGTCTACCGCAACGGCGGGCCGAAGACGATCACCGCAACCTCGACGGTGGCCAACCTCGCGGGTCCGGACTCCGCCGCGGCCGACAACACCGCCTCCGCGGACACGAGGGTCATCGCCAAGGCCGACGTGAGCATCACCGGGACCCGAGCCACCAGCCCGCTGGAGGTGCTCATCGGCGAGCCCGGCTCGGCCTCGCTGGAGGTGACCGCCGCCAACGCCGGGCCGTCCACCCCGATCGACACCCGGCTGACCACCACGGCCACCGCGGACGCGGGCGTGACCGTCACCCCGGCGACCGCGACCGTCCAGCAGACGGCACTGAGCGCGGGCACGCCGCAGAAGGCCACCTACACCGCGCGAGTGGCGTGCACGTCACCCGGTCTCAAGCGGGTACGGCTCGACTCCACGCTGGCATTGAAGAACGCCGAGGACGTCGATCCGAACCCGGCGAACAACACCGCTTCCACCTCGTTCCAGATCGACTGCGTGGTGCCGATCGCGATCAACGTAAGGCCCGGCGGCTTCCCGAACTCCATCAACCTCAACACCGACGCCACACTTGCCGCGCTGACCACCAAGGCCGGCGAGTACGACCTTCCGCTGCCCTTCAGCGCGACGGCCATCGACGTGGCGCAGACCTACTGGGGCCTGCGGGAGCGGCTGTTCAACACCGCCACCCCCGCCGGAGCCAGGGAGACGCACGGCATCGGTCACCCCACTGACTCCTACGAGTTGGACGAGCGCACCCGCGACCGCGACACCGACCTCGTGATGCACTTCAAGCCGAGCGCGTCGGGGCTCACCCTCGGCTCGACCCGCGCCTGCCTGAAGGGCAAGTACCGGGCCGCCCCCGGCGGGCCGGTGTACACCTTCCTGGGCTGCGATTCCGTCAGGGTCGTCAACTGACGGAGGGCCGAACGCAAGGCCCCGCCGGTCAGGCCGGCGGGGCCTTCGTGCGGGGCCGGCGGGCTACGGGAGGACCGCGAAGCCGTCGAGTTCGACCAGGGCCTGTTCGTCCCACAGGCGGACCGCGCCGATCACCGCCATCGCGGGATAGTCCCGGCCCGCCAACCGACGCCAGATCCGACCGAGTTCGGCCGCGTGCTCGCGGTACGCCGCCACGTCCACGGCGTACACCGTCACCCTGGCCAGGTCCGCCGGGGAGCCGCCCGCCGCGGCCAGGGCCGTCAGGAGGTTGGCCAGTGCCACCTCGAACTGCTCGACCAGGCCCTCCCCCACCACCTTGCCGGCCCCGTCCAGCGCGGTCTGGCCGGCCAGGAACACCAGCCGTGAGCCGGTCGCCACCACCGCGTGGGAGAAGCCCGTCGCCGGCGAGAGCTCCGCCGGGTTGATCCGCTCCGGGTTGATCCGCTCCGGGCTCATCCGGCCGCCACCGTCCGGTAGAGCTCCTTCGCGATGATCGAACGCTGCACTTCGCTCGCCCCCTCGTAGATCCTCGGCGCCCGCACCTCCCGGTAGAGGTGTTCGAGCAGGTGCCCCCGCTGGAGCGCGACCGCGCCGTGCAGTTGGACCGCGTGGTCCACGACGTACTGGGCCGTCTCCGTGGCCAGCAGCTTCGCCATCGCCGCCCGGCGCGGCACGTCGCCCGCTCCCCCGTCGTGCGCCCCGGCGGCCGCGTACACCAGCAGCCGGGCCGCCTCCGTGCGGGTGGCCATCTCCGCCACCCGGTGCGCGACCGCCTGGAGGTCGCTCAGGGTGCCGCCGAAGGCGGTGCGGCCCGCCGTGTGGGCGAGGGTGGCGTCCAGCGCCGCCCGGGCCATGCCCACCGCGAAGGCGCCGACGCTGGGCCGGAAGAGGTTCAGAGTGTCCATCGCCACGCGGAAGCCCCGGCCCGGTTCGCCGAGGAGGTCCTCCGGGCCGACCGGGACCCCGTCGAAGGCGAGGGCGCCGATGGGGTGCGGGGAGAGCATGTCCAGGGCCTCGCCGGAGAGTCCGGGCCGGTCGGCGGGGACCAGGAAGGCGGAGACCCCCTTGGCCCCCGGCCCCTCACCCGTTCGGGCGAAGACGGTGTAGAAATCGGCCTCCGGGGCGTTGGAGATCCAGCGTTTCTCGCCGCTCAACACCCAGCCGCCCCCGGAGACCGGCGCCGCCGCCAGTTCCAGCGCCGCGGCGTCCGAGCCCGCACCGGGCTCGCTCAGCGCGAAGGCGGCCACCGTCCGGCCTGCGCGCACCCGCGGCAGCCACCGCTCCCGCTGTTCGTCGCCGCCCGCCCGCAGGACGGGGTAGGCACCCAGCCCCTGGAGGGCGAGCGCCGTCTCGGCCTCCGTGCAACCGTAGGCGAGCGACTCCCGGAGCAGGCACAGCTCCAGCGCCCCGGCCGTGAACACCCGTTCCAGCAGGCCCAGCTCCCCCAGCGCGGCCAGCAGCGGCCGGTTGACCCGCCCCGGCTCCCCCTTCTCGGCCAGCGGCCGCAGCCGGTCGGTCGACAGTGCGCGCAACCGCCCGCACCACTCCTCCTGGTCCGCCCCGAGCGCGAATCCGTTCATCCGAACATCCCCGCTTCTATCGCGTCCTGTTGACTGCCGTCACCATCACGATACGCTCGTGGAGGTGACCGCACGGCCCGCTCCACCCCACCCGGGACCGTCACAGGGGGGCGAACCCGCCTTGGACCTGAAGCCTTCCGCTCACACCGACACTTTTGCCCGCGACCATCTGCCACCCGCGGACGCGTGGCCGGAACTCCTCTTCGAGCTGCCCGAACTGGCCTACCCGGACCGCCTCAACTGCGGGGCCGAGCTGCTCGACGGCACCATCGCCCGGTTCGGACCCGAGGGTCCCCGCCGGCCGGCCTTCCGCAGCGGTTCGGGTGAGGTGTGGACGTACGGGGAGCTGCGGGGGCGGGTCGACCGGATCGCGCACGTGCTCACCGCCGACCTCGGCGTCGTCCCCGGCAACCGGGTGCTGCTGCGGGGGCCCACCGGCCCCTGGCTCGCCGCCTGCTGGCTGGCGGTGATGAAGGCGGGCGCGGTGGCCGTGACCGTACTGCCCCAGCAGCGCGCGCAGGAGCTGGCCACGGTCTGCTCGATGGCCCGGGTGCAGTACGCGCTGTGCCACGCGGGCGTACTGGACGACCTGGTCAAGGCGGAGGTGCCGGGGCTGCGGATCACCCCGTACGGGGGCGGGACCGAGGACGACCTGCTCCGGCTGGCCGAGAGACACGCGGAGCCCTTCGAGGCCGCTCCCACCTCGGCCGACGACGTGGCCCTGATCGCCTTCACCTCCGGCACCACGGGCCGGCCCAAGGGCTGCATGCACTTCCACCGCGACCTGCTCGCCGTGGCCGACACCTTCTCGCGGAGCGTGCTGCGCCCGCGCCCCGACGACGTCTTCGCGGGCAGCCCGCCCCTCGGTTTCACCTTCGGCCTCGGCGGGCTGGTCGTCTTTCCGCTGCGGGCCGGCGCCTCGGCGCTGCTGCTGGAGGACGCGGTGCCGCGCCGGCTGCTGCCCGCCCTCGCCGAGCACCGGGTGACGGTGCTGTTCACGGCGCCCACGGCCTACCGGGCGATGCTGGACGCGCTGGGCCCGTACCACGTGGGCATGTACGACCTCTCCGCGCTGCGGCGCTGCGTCTCAGCCGGGGAGAACCTGCCCGCCGCCACCTGGCGGGCCTGGTACGAGCGCACGGGCCTGCGGATCATCAACGGCATCGGGGCGACGGAGCTGCTGCACATCTTCATCTCGGCCGCCGACGGCGACATCCGGCCCGGCACCACGGGCCGGGTGGTGCCGGGCTGGCAGGCGCGCGTGGTGGACGAGGCCGGGATGCCCGTCGCCGACGAGGAGCCGGGGCTGCTGGCCGTACGCGGCCCGGTGGGCTGCCGCTACCTGGCCGACCCCCGCCAGGCGGAGTACGTGCGGAACGGCTGGAACCTGACCGGGGACACCTACGTGCGCGACGCGGACGGCTACTTCCGCTACGTCGCCCGCGCCGACGACATGATCATCTCGTCGGGTTACAACATCGCCGGCCCCGAGGTGGAGGAGGCCCTGCTGCGCCACCCGGACGTGGCCGAGGCCGCCGTGGTGGGCCGCCCGGACGAGCGACGCGGCCAGATCGTGGTGGCGTACACCGTGGCCCGGCAGGGCGCGACGCTGACCGAGGAGGCGCTGCGCGCCTTCATGCGGGCCGAGCTGGCCCCGCACAAATGCCCGCGCGCCTTCGTCTTCCTCTCCGAGCTCCCCCGCACCGGGACCGGCAAGCTGCAACGCTTCCGGCTGCGCGATCTAGCATGAACCCGTGGTCGAGCAGCACACCCCGCGATCTCTGATCGTCACGTTCTACGGCGCCTACGGGCGGGCCTTCGAGGGGCCGGTCCCGGTGTCCGCGCTGATCCGCCTGCTGGGCGCGGCCGGCGTGGACGCCCCGTCGGTCCGCTCGTCGGTGTCCCGGCTGAAGCGGCGCGGCTTCCTGCTGCCCGAGCGCGCGGCGGACGGCTCGGCCGCGTACGTGCTCTCCGACGAGGCGCAGCAGCTGCTGGACGACGGTGACCGGCGCATCTACGGCGACCCGGAGCCCTCCGACGAGTGGCTGGTGGCCGTGTTCTCCGTGCCGGAGCAGGAGCGGAGCAAGCGGCACCTGCTGCGCTCACGGCTGGCCCGGCTGGGTTTCGGATCGGTGGCGCCGGGCGTGTGGATCGCCCCGGCCCGGCTCGCGGAGGAGACCGCGCACACGCTGGAGCGGCTGCGGCTGACGCCGTACGTGGAGCTGTTCCGCGGCGCCCACCTCGGTTTCGCGCCGACCGCGGAGGCGGTGGCCCGCTGGTGGGACCTGGCGGCCCTGGCCAAGCAGCACGAGGAGTTCCTGGACCGGCACGGACCCGCCCTGCGCGCCCTCCGGTCGGGCCCGGAGCCGACCCCGGAGGAGGCCTACCGCGGCTACCTGTTGGCCCTGGACAGCTGGCGCCGGCTCCCGTACGCCGACCCGGGCCTGCCCCGCGACCTGCTTCCGGCGGACTGGCCGGGCGACCGCGCCGCGGCCGTCTTCGCCGAACTGCACGCACGGCTGTGGGACCGGGGCACGCTGTTCGCACAACGGTGAGGCGGTCCGCGCAACCATGAGGGGCCGGGGACCGTCGAGCGGGCTGGGCGCGGTCCTGGTCGTGCCGACGGGTCCGACGGGTCCGACGGGTCCGACGGGTCCGACGGTGCTGTACTTCGTCGTGCGCGGCGCCCTCGACGGGTATCGGGAACCCGGAGAGGTGCGGCCCGGGCAACGTGCCGCCGTGGTGGCCGGGGTGGCTGCCGGCGTGAGGTGGGCCGGGGCGCGGGGATCCGCGCGCTGAGGTCCGGGCGCGGGGATCCGGGCGCGGGGCGGAAATCCGGGTGCGGAAATCCGGGTGCGGGCGGTTCGCTCGGCGCGCCAGGATGGGCCATGACTTGGACCTTCAGCTCCGACCTCGACGCCTATCTCGCCGCGACGGGCCCGGCGGTGGCCGCGCATCCCGTCTCCAACACCCTCCTGCTCACCGTCGCCGCCGCACTGGAACGGCGCGGGCCGCACGCGTACGGCTCCGCCGATCCGGTCTTCGGCTGGTGGACCGGGGCCGACGGCACCGTCTCAGGGGCCCTGCTGTGCACGCCTCCCCACCCCCTGCAGCTCGGCGCGCTTCCCGAGGAGGCGGTCCTCGCCCTCGCGGCCGCCCTGACCACCGAGCCGCTGCTCGCCGGGGTCGACGGCATCAGCGCCCGGCGCCGGGACACGGACACGCTGGCCGCGGCGTGGGGGCGACCCACCCGCCTCGCGGAGGAGAACCGCCTCTACCGGCTGGCCGGGCTCGTCGACCCGGATCCCGCCCCGTCCGGGCGGGCGCGGCTCGCCACCGAGGAGGACCTTCCGCTCCTGCTGGAGTGGATCGAGGCCTACGACGCGGAGCTGGGCCTGCCGGGCACGGGCTCCGAGGCCGGCCTGCGCGACCGGCTCTCGTACGGCGGGGTCCTGCTCTGGGAGGATGCCGGGGTGCCCGTCTCCCTCGCCTCCTTCACCCGCCCGATCGGCTCGGCCGCCCGCGTCGGGTCGGTCTACACCCCGCCCGCGGTCCGCGGCCGCGGCTACGCCGCCGGTGTCACGCACGCGGCGAGCCGAGCGGCGTACGCGGCCGGCGCCTCCGAGGTGCTGCTCTTCACGGACCTGGCGAACCCGACGAGCAACGGCGTCTACCTGCGCCTGGGCTACATCCCGGTCGAGGACCGGGCCGAGGTGGTCGCGGCATGAGCACGCCCGCCGAGCCGGACGAGACGCCGGAACCGTGCTGGATGCTGGTGGCGAACGTGGTGGAGTGGCGCCGCTGCGGTGAGGGCGGCCAGGGTCAGCGTCCGGGCACGAAGACCTTCAAGGGCGGCTCCAAGCTGTACGTCTACTGTTTCGCGGAAGGCCGGGACGTGTGCATGGTCGTCGGCCGGCCCCGGAACTCCCCCCGCTACGTCGAGGCGTACGTCCACGCCCGCCATCTGCACACCTTCCGGCCGAAGTTCGTCCGCAGCCCGGCCGTGCTCCGGGCCGCCGAGTGGTCCCACTTCTGGGGCCGGACGGCCGAAGCGGACGCGGCACGGACGGCTGCGTACATGGACCGGCACGCCAGGGCCCTGCGCAGCGAGCGCTGGCTCGACTGGCACCACCCCCAGCCGTGCCTGTGCCACGAATGCCTCAACCCCGGCCGCTAGGCGGCTTGCGGCTGCCCGCCCGGTAGGGCGCGGGCCAGGGCGCGGCCGGGCCCTCGTAGGACTGGTCGGCGGCCGCGTGCAGGGTCCAGTGCGGGTCGTAGAGGTGGGGGCGGCCCAGCGCGCAGAGGTCGGCGCGGCCCGCCAGGAGCAGGGAGTTGACGTCGTCCCAGGAGGAGATGGCGCCGACGGCGATGACGGGGACGCCGACGGCGTTCCGGATCCGGTCGGCGTAGGGGGTCTGGTACGAGCGCCCGTACTCGGGGGTCTCGTCCGCGACCACCTGTCCGGTGGAGACGTCGATGGCATCGGCGCCGTGCTCCGCGAAGGCGGCCGCGATCCGCACCGACTCCTCGGGGGTGGTGCCGCCGGGCGCCCAGTCGGTGGCGGAGAGACGGACGGTCATCGGGCGGTCCTCGGGCCAGACGGCGCGGACCGCGTCGAAGACCTCCAGCGGGAAGCGCAGCCGGTTCTCCAGCGTCCCGCCGTAGGCGTCCTCGCGGTGGTTGGTGAGCGGCGAGAGGAACCCGGACAGCAGGTAGCCGTGGGCGCAGTGCAGTTCCAGCAGGTCGAAGCCGCTGTCGGCGGCGCGGACGGCGGCGGCCGCGAATTCGGAGCGCAGCGCGGCCAGGTCGGCCGCGTCGAGGGTGCGCGGGACCGCCGAGACGCCCGGCCGGTACGGCACCGGGGAGGCGGCGACCAGCGGCCAGTTTCCCTCGGGGAGGGGATCGTCCATGCCTTCCCACATCACCCGGGTCGAGCCCTTGCGGCCGGCGTGCCCGAGCTGGACGCCGAGCGCGGTGCCGGGGGCGGAGGTGTGGACGAAGTCGGCGATGCGCTTCCAGGCCGCGGCCTGCTCCTGGGTCCAGAGGCCGGCGCAGCCGGGGGTGATGCGGCCCTCCTCGCTGACGCAGACCATCTCGGTCATCACCAGGCCCGCGCCGCCGAGGGCCCGGGCGCCGAGGTGGACGAGGTGGAAGTCCCCCGGCACGCCGCTTTCGGCGGAGTACATGTCCATCGGGGAGACGACGACCCGGTTGCGCAGGGTCAGGCCCCGCAGTCGCAGCGGGGTGAACATCGGCGGGGTGTTCTCGTCCGGGCAGCCGAAGTCCCGTTCCACGGCCCGGGTGAACCGCTCGTCGCGCAGCCGCAGGTTGTCGTGGGTGACGCGGCGGCTGCGGGTGAGGAGGTTGAAGGCGAACTGCCGGGCGGGCTGGCCGACGTACCCCTCGATCTCCTCGAACCAGCGCATGCTCGCGGCGGCCGCGCGTTGGGTACTGGCGACGGCGGGGCGCCGTTCGGCCTCGTAGGCGGCGAGCGCTGCCGGTACGTCGGGGTGGGCGCGCACCGCTTCGGCGAGGGCGAGGGCGTCCTCGACGGCGAGTTTGGTGCCGGAGCCGATGGAGAAGTGCGCGGTGTGGGCGGCGTCGCCGAGCAGGACCACGTTGCCGTGCGACCAGTGCTCGTTGACGACGGTGCGGAACCGCGTCCACGTGGAGCGGTTCCCGCGCAGCGGCCGCCCGTGGAGGGCCTCGCTGAAGGTCTTGGCGCAGCGGGCTGCGGACTCGGTCTCGTCGCACAGGTCGAAACCGGCGGCCCGCCACACTTCTTCGCGCATCTCGACGATGACGGTGGAGGAGTCGGCCGAGTAGGGGTAGCCGTGCAGTTGCATGACCCCGTGCTCGGTCTCGGCGATCTCGAAGCGGAAGGCCTCGAAGGCGAAGTCGGCGGCGAGCCAGATGTAGCGGCAGCGCCCGGGCGTCACGGACGGCCGGTGGTGCGCGGCCCCGGCCTCGCGGATGGCGCTGTGCACGCCGTCGGCGGCGACCACCAGGTCGTACGAGGCGGAGAGGTCGCGGGGGTCGGGGGCCGCCGTCCGGAACCGGAGCCGGACGCCCAGCCCGGCGCAGCGCTCGTGCAGGATCTCCAGCAGCCGGCGCCGGCCGATGGCGGCGAAGCCGTGGCCGCCGGAGGTCAGCAGTCGGCCCCTGTGCACGATCTCCACGTCGTCCCAGCGGACGAACTCCGCGCCGAGGGCGGCGTGGACGACGGTGTCCGCCCGTTCGATGCCGCCGAGGGTCTCGTCGGAGAGGACGACGCCGAATCCGAAGGTGTCGTCGGGGGCGCCCCGCTCCCAGAGCTCGACGGTGTGGCCCTGCCGGGCGAGGAGCGCGGCCGTGTAGAGCCCGCCGGGTCCGCCGCCGACGACGGCCACCCGCATGGCGGCTACCTGCCCTGCCACTGCGGCGGCCGCTTCCCGGTGAAGGCGGCGTGGAACTCGGCGTAGTCCCGGCCGTTCATCAGCAGGGCCTGGGTGGCGGCGTCCAGCTCCACCGACGCGGCCAGCGGCATGTCGAGTTCGGCGGTGAGCAGTGCCTTGGTCTGCGCGTAGGCGAGTACGGGGCCCGAGGCCAGGTGCAGCGCGAGTTCGTTCGCCCGGACGAGCGACTTGCCCTCTTCCGTGAGCTCGCTGAGCAGGCCGATCCGCTCGGCCTCGGCGGCGCGTACGGGTTCTCCGAGCATCAGCAGCCGGGTGGCGTGGCCGAGGCCGACAACCCTGGGCAGCAGGTAGGCGGCGCCCATGTCGCCGCCCGAGAGGCCGACGCGGGTGAAGAGGAAGGCGAAGCGGGCGGTGGGGTCGGCGATGCGGAAGTCCGCGGCGAGCGCGAGGACGGCTCCGGCTCCGGCGGCCACTCCGTGTACGGCGGCGATCACCGGGAAGGGGCATTCCCGGATGGCCCGCACGACCTGGCCGGTCATCCGGTTGAAGTCGAGCAGCTGGGAGGTGTCCATGGCCAGGGTGGCGCCGATGATCTCGTCCACGTCTCCGCCGGAGCAGAAACCGCGTCCCTCTCCGCCGAGCACGAGGGCGCGCACGGAGCGGTCGCGGGAGAGTTCGGCGAGCAGATCGCGCAGGTCGGCGTAGGCGCCGAAGGTGAGCGCGTTCAGCTTCTCGGGGCGGTCGAAGGTGACGGTGGCGACGCCGTCCTGCCGGGTGAGGCGGAGGTGGTGCCACCGTTCGGTCGCTGCTGTGGAACCGGTGAAGGGGCTCACGACATCGACGGTATCACCGATTCCTGACTGCCGTCACGGAAGCGCAACACGCCTGCGGTGCGATCACCCTCAGGGCGCCACACACGCCAATGGTCCAGACCTCTTGCCGACCATGGTCCCCCCGAGCCCCTCCGGGGTGCCCTACAGGAAGATCTTTCGACTTCGTATCGTTGAATCCAGTACCTGTCGACACGACACAGGCGCCGCCACCCTCACCGAACGGAGGGTTCCACCTTGTCCGACCTCCCCGCCTGGAGGATCCCCCTGCCGCACACGGCCGCCGCCGTGCCCATGGCCCGCGCACTCGTCCGCACCGCGCTGGCCGAGGTCGACGCGCCGGCCGACAGCGACACCGCGGAGTTGCTGACCGCGGAGCTGGTCGCCAACGCCGTGGAGCACACCGACCGCGGCGCCCCGATCGAACTGGTCGTGGAACTCCTGGACAACGGCTGCCAGGTCGAGGTCCACGACGGCGACCCGCAGCCGCCCGGCGACCTGACGGCCCGCCCGGACGAGCACCACCCCGACCCGTGGCAGGAGCACGGCCGCGGCCTGCTGCTGATCCGGGCCCTCAGCTCCTCCTGCGGCCACCGCCGCACCGCGCATGGCAAGGCGGTGTGGTTCACCCTGCCCGCGCGCGTATGACTATGCGCCGGACGTCGACTTCGCCATGGTGGCCACGAGTACGGCCTTGATGGTGTGCAGCCGGTTCTCGGCCTCGTCGAAGACGATGGAGTGCTCCGACTCGAACACCTCGTCCGTCACTTCGAGCGAGTCCAGCCCGTGGCTCTCGTGGATCTCCCGGGCCACCTTGGTGCCGAGGTCGTGGAAGGCCGGCAGGCAGTGCATGAACTTCACGTCCGGGTTCCCGGTGGCGCGCAGCACGTCCATGGTGACGGCGTAGGGGGACAGGGCGGCGATCCGCTCGTCCCAGACCTCCTTGGGCTCGCCCATCGACACCCAGATGTCCGTAAGGACGAAGTCGGCCTGGGCGACGCCCTCCGCGATCTCCTCGGTCAGGGTGATCCGCGCACCGCTCTCCGCCGCGAGCCTGCGCGCCTCGGCCACCACCGGCTCGGTCGGCCAGTAGGCCTTCGGCGCCACGATCCGCACGTCCATGCCCAGCAGCGCGCCGGTCACCAGGTAGGAATTGCCCATGTTGAACCGGGCGTCACCGAGGTAGGCGAAGGAGATCCGCTCCAGCGGCTTGGCGCTGTGCTCGGTCATGGTGAGGACGTCGGCCAGCATCTGCGTGGGGTGCCAGTCGTCGGTGAGGCCGTTGAAGACGGGCACGCCGGAGTAGGCGGCGAGCTCCTCCACGGTGTCCTGGCTGTCACCCCGGTACTCGATCGCGTCGAACATCCGGCCCAGCACCCGGGCCGTGTCCTTGACCGACTCCTTGTGGCCCATCTGGGAGCCGGAGGGGTCGAGGTAGGTGGTGTGGGCGCCCTGGTCGGCGGCGGCGACCTCGAAGGCGCAGCGCGTGCGCGTCGAGGTCTTCTCGAAGATCAGGCCGATGTTCCTGCCCCGGAGCCGGCGCTGCTCGATCCCGGCCTTCTTGGCCGCCTTCAGGTCGGCGGCGAGCTCGACCAGACCGCGGAACTCGGCGGCGGTGAAGTCGAGCTCCTTGAGGAAACTGCGGCCGGTGAGGTCGATGGCCATGGGGTCGCTCCAGCATCATCGTGACAAGGGGTGATGGAAGTCTATACGATCCCCTGCATTGATATACGGAAAAGTGATCGCCGCCTCATGGAACCGTCGGCGCGGCTCAGGCCACCGCGTCGCGTTCCACCGGGCAGCTCATGCAGCGCGGCCCTCCCCGGCCCCGGCCCAGCTCGCTGCCCGGGATCTCGATGACCTCGATGCCCTCCTTGCGCAGGTGGGTGTTGGTCGTCACGTTCCGCTCGTAGGCGACGACCACCCCCGGCTCCACGGCCAGCACGTTGCACCCGTCGTCCCACTGCTCGCGCTCCGCCGAGTGCACGTCCTGGGTCGCGGTCAGCACCCGGATCGAGTCCAGGCCGAGGGCCGCCGCGATCGCCCGGTGCATGTGCTCCGCCGGATGGTCGGTCACCTTCAACTCCCCCGGGACGGCGCCCGGCTCGATCGTGTAGGAGCGGAGCATGCCGAGCCCCGCGTACTGGGTGAACGTATCTGCGTCGACCATGGTCATCACGGTGTCCAGGTGCATGAAGGCCCGCCGCTTCGGCATGTCGAGGGCCACGATGCTGCGCGCCGAGCCGGCGGCGAACAGACCCCGCGCCAGCATCTCCACGGCCTGCGGGGTGGTCCGTTCGCTCATCCCGATCAGCACCGCGCCGTTGCCGATGACCAGCACGTCACCGCCCTCGATCGTCGAGGGGTAGTCCGCCTGCCCCTGCGACCAGTAGTGGAAGGCCCCGGAGGAGGTGAAGAGCGGATGGTGCCGGTAGATCGCCTCGAAGTGGACGGTCTCGCGCTGCCGGGCCGGCCAGCGCATCGCGTTGATGGAGACGCCGTCATAGATCCAGGCGGAGGTGTCCCGGGTGAAGAGGTGGTTGGGCAGCGGCCCCAGCAGGAAGCCGTCCAGATCCAGGGCGTGGAAGCGCACCGACAGCGGCTCCGCGTGCCGCTCCAGGTACTCGCGCTTGGTCATCCCGCCGACCAGCGCCTCCGCCAGCTCGGCCGAGGACAGCCCGTCGAAGTCCGACCTCAGGTGATCGGTGGCGAGCGGCCCGTACTCCTTCTCGTCGAAGACCCGGTCCAGTACGAGGTGTCTCGCCTCGGGGATGTCCAGGGCCTCGGCCAGCAGGTCGCCGAAGAGGTGGACCGCGACCCCCCGGTCGCGCAACACGTCCGCGAAGCCGTCGTGCTCCTGGCGGGCCCGGCGCACCCACAGCACGTCGTCGAAGAGGAGTGCGTCCTTGTTGCTCGGTGTGAGCCGCTTCAGCTCCAGGTCGGGCCGGTGGAGGATGACGCGGCGGAGCCGCCCGGTCTCGGAGTCGACGTGGAATCCCATGCCGTACACGTTCCCAGACGGGGCGGCTTTGATCCGGCGTCGGCTCAGCGGGCCGGAGTGAGGCCGAGAAGCGCCGACGGCGCGCCGACGAGTTCCGGGGCCACGACGCCCAGCTTGGGCAGGGTGACGTCCGGCAGACCGTAGTTGGCGGCGTTCGGCATCGTCAGCGGGGAGCCGACGACGGCGCCGGGGGTGTGGGCGCGCATGTCCGTGTCCGGGGCCGTCAGGGAGCCCTCGCCGTCCGTCGCCGGGTCGCCCAGCAGGTTCGGGACGGGCGTGGAGACGAGCGTACGGCCGAGCTCGGTGCTGAGCGGAACCGTCGGGAGCACCGGGGTCGGAAGCATGTCCCCCATGTGCTGGACCGGCGTTTCGGGCGCTCCGACGACCGGCACCGGGATCCCGGTGGCCACGCGGGGGGTGTCCACGCCCAGCGTGGTCTTCACGGCGTCCAGGGGGACACCGACCGGCACCGAGTCGGCGACGGCCGGGGTGGCAGCGCCGGCCGCGGCCATACAGGTCATGAGCGCCGCAATGCTTCCGCGCGCGGTCATCTTCATAGGTGACGTTCCGTCCTTCCAGGGTCGCGGACACTCCGCTGCCCTGGATGAACGATCCCGCCGGGTGGTTTCCCGGCGTTCTCGACGAAAGTTCCCCCATACGACCTAAAGAGGGGCCGCCCGGAGGTCTCGGCTTGACGCTCCGGGCGGCCGGCGGCCCATGCCTTCGACATGTGCCCTCGGTGATCCGGTGTCAGAGCCGGGGGTCGACCGGCTCCGATTCGAGGGCGAGTACGGCGAAGACGGCCTCGTGCACCCGCCACAGCGGCTCCTCGGCGGCCAGCCGGTCCAGCGCCTCCAGACCGAGCGCGTACTCGCGCAGCGCGAGCGAGCGCTTGTGCCCGAGGAAGCGCTGCCGCAGCCGCTCCAGGTGGTCCGGACGGGTGTACTCCGGGCCGTAGATGATCCGCAGGTACTCGCGTCCGCGCACCTTGACGCCGGGCTGCACGAGACGGCCCTTGGCGTCCCGGGCGTACGCCTGGAGCGGTTTGACGACCATGCCCTCTCCGCCGGCGGCCGTCAGTTCCAGCCACCAGTCGGTGCCGGCCCGTACGGAGGCCTCGTCCGCGGTGTCCACGAGGATCCGGCCGGTGCGGCGCAGCAGCCCCGTCCCCGCGGCCTCGTCGGCGGCGACCAGCCGGTCCAACCAGAACAGCTGCTCGTCGTGGGGTACGGCGGCCAGCGAACGCCCGGCCGCCGCCAACAGCTGGAACGGCGCGAACCGTACGCCGTCCAGCCCGTCGGTGGTCCAGCAGTAGCGCCGGTACGCCTCGGTGAACGCCGCCGCGTCGGCGGCCCGGCCCCGCTGGCGTTCCAGCAGCTCGCCGGTGTCGATGCCCCGGGCGGCGGCCGCCTCCAGTGCGGCGAGCGCACCCGGGAAGACGGCGCCGGAGGCGGCGCCCACGGCGGCGTACTGGTTGCGCAGCAGGCCGGTGGACTTCAGCGACCAGGGCAGCAGTTCCCCGTCGATCAGCAGCCAGTCCGTGCCGAGCTCCTCCCAGAGGCCGGCGTCGGTGACGGCCGAACGGAGCCGGTTCAGGACCTCCTCGGTGACCCCCGGGTCCTTGAAGAACGGCCGCCCGGTACGGGTGTACACGGAGCCGGTGGGCCCGTCCACACCGAAGCGCTCGCGGGCCGCGTCGGCGTCCTTGCAGACCAGGACGGTGGCGCGGGAGCCCATGTGCTTCTCCTCGCAGACCACCTGGGCGATGCCGTCCTTGCGGTACTGGGCGAAGGCCTCGGCCGGGTGCTCCAAGTAGCCGTCTTCCCGCGACGTCTCGGTCGGCGCCATGGTCGGCGGCAGGTACGGGACGAGGCGCGGGTCCACCGCGAAGCGGCTCATGACCTCCAGGGCGGCGGCCGCGTTCTCCTCGCGCACGTTGACGTTGCCCAGGTGCCGGGTCTCGACGACCCGGCGTCCCTGTACGTCGGCCAGGTCGAGCGGGCGGCCGTCATGGCCACCGGGCACCTCGGCGGCGAGCGGCTTGACCGGCTCGTACCAGACCTTCTCGGCCGGTACGTCGACCAGTTCGCGCTCGGGCCAGCGCAGGGCGGTCATCTTCCCGCCGAAGACCGCGCCGGTGTCCAGGCAGATCGTGTTGTTGATCCACGCGGTGTCGGGGACCGGGGTGTGGCCGTAGACCACGACGGCCTTGCCGCGGTAGTCCTCGGCCCACGGGTAGCGCACGGGCAGGCCGAACTCGTCCGTCTCGCCGGTGGTCTCCCCGTACAGGGCGTGCGAGCGGACCCGGCCGGAGGTGCGGCCGTGGTACTTCTCGGGCAGGCCGGCGTGGCAGACCACCAGCTTGCCGCCGTCGAGCACGTAGTGGCTGACGAGGCCGCGGATGAACTCCCGCACCTCGCGGACGAACTCCTCCGGCTCCTTCTCCAACTGTGCGATGGTCTCGGCGAGCCCGTGGGTCCGCTGGACCTTGGAGCCCTTGAGGTGACGGCCGAGCTTGTTCTCGTGGTTGCCGGGCACGCACAGGGCGTTGCCGGACTTCACCATGCCCATGACGCGGCGCAGGACGCCCGGGCTGTCGGGGCCGCGGTCGACGAGGTCGCCGACGAAGACGGCGGTGCGGCCCTCGGGGTGGACGCCGTCCTCGTAGCCGAGCTTGGCGAGCAGCGTCTCCAGCTCCGACGAACAGCCGTGGATGTCACCGACGATGTCGAAGGGGCCGGTGAGGTGGGTGAGGTCGTTGAAGCGCTTCTCCAGCACGACCTCGGCGCTCTCGGCCTCTTCGACGGAACGCAGTACGTGCACCTTGCGGAAACCCTCGCGCTCCAGACCGCGCAGGGAGCGCCGCAGGTCGCGGCGGTGGCGCTGGATGACGGCGCGGGGCAGTCCGGCCCGGTCGGGGCGGGCCGCGTTGCGTTCGGCACAGACCTCTTCGGGCATGTCGAGCACGATGGCGATGGGCAGTACGTCGTGCTCGCGGGCGAGCCGGACCAGGCCCCGGCGGGCCTCGGCCTGGACGCTCGTCGCGTCGACGACGGTCAGGCGCCCCGCGGCCAGCCTCTTGCCGGCGATGAAGTGCAGGACGTCGAAGGCGTCGCGGCTGACGCTCTGGTCGTTCTCGTCGTCGGAGACGAGACCCCGGCAGTAGTCGGAGGAGATGACCTCCGTCGGCTTGAAGTGCTTGCGGGCGAAGGTGGACTTGCCCGATCCGGTGGCCCCGATCAGGACGACGAGGGACAGATCGGTGACGGGAAGTACACGGTGCTTGTGGGTTTCGGTGCCGGTGGTCATGCCGCCTCGCCCTCCTTCGGGGTATCGGTGGTGGAGTCGGGGGTGGCGTCGGTCTGGGTGAAGACGGCCATCTGGGTCGGCGGCCCGACCTCGGGGTCGTCGTCGCCGACGGGGACGAACTCGACGCCGTAGCCGTGCCGGTTCGCGACGCCGCCGGCCCAGGCGCGGAACTCCTCGCGGGTCCACTCGAAGCGGTGGTCGCCGTGGCGGACCTGCCCGGCGGGCAGGGTCTCCCAGCGGACGTTGTACTCGACGTTCGGAGTGGTGACGAGGACGGTGCGGGGGCGGGCCGAGCCGAACACCGCGTACTCCAGGGCGGGCAGCCGCTCCGGGTCCAGGTGCTCGATGACCTCGCTCAGCACGGCCGCGTCGTAGCCGGCCAGCCGCTTGTCGGTGTAGGCGAGCGAACCCTGCATGAGCGTGACGCGCGAACTCTGCCGCTCGCCCATCCGCTCCAGCCGCAGCCGCTTGGCGGCCAGGTTCAGCGCCCGCACGGACACGTCCATGCCGACGATCTCGGTGAACGACACCTCCTTGAGGAGGGCCTGCACCAACTGCCCCTGTCCGCAGCCGAGGTCGAGGACGCGTGCCGCGCCCGCGGCCCGCAGCGCGGCGAGGATCGCCTCGCGCCGCTTGACGGCGAGCGGCACGGACCGCTCCGCGATCTCGTCGTCGACCGCGTTGTCGAGCTCCTCGACCTCACTGCCGTCGGACTCGGCGAGACGTACCAGTTCCAGGCGCTCCAGCGCGTCCTGGGTCAGCCGCTTGTGCCGGGCCAGGTAGCGGGAGCTGATCAGCCCGTGCTCGGGGTGGGAGGCGAGCCAGCCGTCTCCGGCGCGCAGCAGCTTGTCGACCTCGTCGGGCGCGATCCAGTAGTGCTTGGCGTCGTCGAGGACCGGCAGCAGCACGTACAGCTGCCGCAGGGCGTCGGCGAGCCTGAGCTCGCCCTCCAGTACGAGGCGCACGTACCGGGAGTCCCCCCACTCGGGGAACCGCTCGTCGAGCGGTACGGGCTCCACGTCCACGAGGTCCCAGCCCAACGGGTCGAACAGCCGGTGCACGAGCGCGGCCCCGCCGCGTGCGGGCAGTGCGGGAATCTCGACGCGCAGCGGCCGCTTCTCCCCGGGCAGCTCCGGCCGCGCGGTGCACTGACCCTTCAGTGCGCTGCGGAACACCCCGCTGAGCGCGACGGCGAGCAGCGAGGAGGCGGCGTACGGGCGGTCGTTGACGTACTGCGCGAGCGCCGCGTCGGGAGCGCCACCCCGGCCCTTGCCCTGCCCGCGCCGCACGAGCGCGACGGGATCCACCTCCAGCAGCATGGCCGCCGTGCACCGCTCGGCCGTGGCCTCGGGATAGAACACGTGGGCGTTGCCGTGGGAGGTGGAGAACGCCTGGATCTTCCCGGGATGCTTGTGCAGCAGGAAGCCCAGGTCGGTCGCGGGTCGTTCAGGGGTACCGGTGGTGGAGATCGTCAGGAACACACGTCCGAGTATGGTTCGGCGCTCCGGGCCCGGCCAACGTGTTTTCCGCGCCTGATCTGCTACGACGGGAACGTCTCGCCCAGCGCCGCGATGCGGACCGGGCCGATGCGGCAGCAGCCGCCGATGAGGCGGGCTCCGGTGTCGCGCCAGGCGGTGGTGGGCCAGGGGGCCTCGGTGTCGGGCTCGTGCCAGGTGGCGGCCGTCGCGTCCCAGACGGAGCCGTCGTTGGGGTAGGCCACGAGCGGTTTCGTGGTGGTGCCGGCGGCGGCCTCCAGGGCGGGGAGCACCTCCGCCGGGTCGCAGCAGTTGACGCCGAGGGCGATGACCTGCGGGGAGCCCGCGGCGAGGGCGAACGCCTCGGGGAGCGGGGTGCCGGAGCGGGTGCGGCCGTCCGCGACGGTGTAGCTCAGCCAGGCCGGTGCGCCCGTCCGGGCCAGGACGGTCAGCAGGGCCTCGGCCTCGTCCGGATCGGGGATGGTCTCCAGGGCGAGGACGTCCGGGCCCGCGTCGAGCAGGGCCTCGACGCGGGGCTGGTGGAAGGCGACGAGCTCGCGCACGCTCAGCCCGTACCGGCCGCGGTACTCGGAGCCGTCCGCCAGTACCGCCCCGTACGGGCCGACCGAGGCGGCCACCCAGACCTCGTGCTCCGCCGCCTCGGCGGCGCGGGCCGCGAGGTCGACGCTGCGGCGCAGCAGGGCGGAGGTCTGCGCCCGATCGTGGCCCTGGGCGGCGAAGGTCTCGTACCCGACCTGATAACTCGCGGTGATCAGCACCTCGGCGCCGGCCCGTGCGTAGGCGGTGTGGGCGGCCTCCACCTGGTCGGGCCGCTCGACGAGCACCCGGGCCGACCAGAGGCCACCGGACAGGTCGCAGCCCTGGGCGGTGAGCTGGTTGCTCAGCCCGCCGTCCAAGAGCAGGGTCCTGTGCTTCAGGGCCCTGACCAGCGGGCCGGACGCGCGTGGCATCGGGTGCTACCTCGTTCGGCGTGTGGGTGACATGACCGTCCTCTCATTGTCCCGGATGGTGACGTATGTCGCGTGCGAGTCGGGTTCACCCGCACGTTGCCGCACGGCGTCGTCGCGCCGTGCGGTCCGCCCCACCCCTGCCGAGTGAATCTTCGTCAACCGGATGTGTCGGTCCCCGATCCCGCCAGTGACCAGCCCGGACGGGGATCGTTGCTCGGAGGGAGCCGGACCGCCCGGCCCGCGCGCCGGCGGCCCCTTCGCCGGTGCGTCCACCGCACCCTTCCACCCCCGGAAGGGGCCAGGGCCGAGGAGGCCGCCATGTCCCACGAGTCCGTGCCGGAGCCCCACCGACTCACCGGCCAGACCGGACAGGCAGCACACGACCACGCACACCAGGAGCCCGCGGTGCCCGCCCAGGGCGGTGGCGCGCCGAAGGGCCTGCTCCAGCAGATGGAAGAGCTGATGGCGGCGCTGAACGCCGACCTCTCCCGACTCGACGCCGACCTCCAGTCCTCCACGGAACGCGCTCCGGCCGCCGGCTCCGGCGCGGGCTCCGAGACCGAGCTCCCGGCGCACCGGGCGTACTGACCGGGCGGGTCCCGTCGCGCGCGGCGGGACCCGTGCCGCCGGGGCCGGGCCACCGCCCTCGCCGAACGGCCCGCCGGGCCGTACCCCTCGGTCACGCCCGTCAGGCCACGCCCGAGGCGGACCCCCGCTCACGGACCGTCATCCGCCGCAGCAGCGCCCGTACCCGGTCGCTCGACTCGTCGGCCGCGTCGATCGACTCTATGCACTGCCAGTACAGGGTCTCGTCATCCGTCCCGCAGGCCACCCCGACCAGGGCTATGCCCACTTCACCCAGCAGCGCCTGCAGTCCGAGCAGCGCCTGCCGGACATCCGACATCTCGCTCAACTGCGCTGCTCTCGGCGGTCGTTCGGGTGCGATGCCCTCGCCGCGCAGGGCCGCTCTGTCGAGCACCCCGCATCCTCTGCTTCCCGCTTCCCCCAGCCCCCGCGCCTCCGATCTCAGCTCCTGCGGCCCGGTGGCCGCCAGGTAGCCCCCTATGCCCTGTGCGAGCGCCTGTGCCTGCCAGGCCTCGCCCACGATGTCCCACGCAGCCCCACTCTGTGCCAGCGCGTGCCGGCCGGCCGCGATGAGCCGTACCGCATCCATATGCCGTCCCCCGTCCGCACGACATCCCGCCGTTCTCACCACTACCCAGAGTGAGGGCAACCGGCCAGTAAAGCCAGGGGTATTCGGAAAATGTGGACAGAAACGTGATTGTGGATGACGCCATCACTCCGAAGAGTGACGATTCGGTGCCGGAGGGCCGGGCACGGGGAAGCGGAGCTCGTTCCTCTCGATCTTCGCGGCGAGCGCATCCAGCACATCCACCCCCAGGACCTCACAGAACTGCAGCAGATACGCGAGCACATCGGCCACCTCATCGGCCACGCGATGGGCGGATTCCGGTTCCTCCATGACCTTCGCAGACTGTTCGGGCGTCAGCCACTGGAAGATTTCGACCAGTTCGGACGCCTCCACGCTGAGCGCCACCGCCAGGTTCTTGGGCGTGTGGTACGGCTCCCAGCCGCGCGCGGCCGCGAAGTCCACGAGGCGGCGGCGCAGCAGGTCCAGCCTCTCCTCGGGCCGCGGTTCGCGGGCGTCGTGCGTGTCGTTCATCCCAGCCTCCTCGAACGTTCCCCCGGCCTCGGCCGGGGGCACCAACGTAGCCTCCGCCGGCGCGGTGGGGCGGTCACGCGGGCAGGTCCACCACCGCGACGCCCGGGAGGCGGCGGGCGGCGTCGGCGGTCGCCTCGCCCACGGAGGCCGCCAGCCGCACGTGTCCGCGACCGCAGGAGAGCAGGGCCAGGCGCAGCAGCTCCGCGCTCTGGCGGCGGTCGAGGCCGCGGTCGAAGTCGTCGGCGAGCACGGTCAGCACCTGCCGTGCGGAGGGCAGTTCGGCGGCCGGGTCCATGGCGAGCACGCCCGGTCCGGTCAGCAGGACGAGCGCCAGCGCGAGGAAGCGCAGCTCTCCGGAGCCGAGGCGGGCCAGCTCCGTGGCGGGCCGGCCGGGGCCGCGGTCCAGCACCGCGGTGACGGGGGCGCCGCCCGCGGGGGCCCGTACGTCCAACCCGGCGACCGTGCCCGGGCAGGCCGTACGGGCCGCCTCGGTCAGCAGCGCGTGGCGGGTGCCGCACTCGTGGCGGGTCCGGCGCAGTACGTCGGCCAGGTTGGCGCAGTCCCGCAGCAGCCGGCCCTCGCCGGGCGGTACGGGGGCGCGCATCCGGTCCGGGCCGGGGTCGCAGGGGAACACCGAGCGCAGGGCCACCACCACCTGCTCCGCCGCGGCCAGCACCTGCCGCTGTCCGGCGGTGGACCCGGCGACGCGCAGCGGGAGCAGGGCGGTGCCGAGGCGGTCGTCGGGCAGCGGAGCCCGGGTGACGCCGACGGAGCCGCCGGTCAGCCAGGCGGCCTGCACGGAGCGGCGGCCCGGGTCGCGCAGGGCCGTGGCGAGCAGGATCTGCCCGTCCTGCGAGAGCCGTTCGCCGACGATCCGCAGGGCGGGCTCGGCCTGCACGGCGAGGTCGAGTCGGACCGGCCCGGCGGGGCCGTCGACCGTGCAGCCGAGCCGGAACCCGCGCCGCCGTTCCGCGTCGGGCACGGCCCGGTCGGGGATGCGGGCGCGGGCGTCGGGGAAGGCCTCCTCCAGCGCGGCCCCGGAACCGAGCGCGGCGAGGGCCTCGTAGGCGGCCAGGACCTGGGACTTCCCGCTGCCGCTGGGCCCGGCGAAGAGGGTGACGGGCCCCACGGGGAACACCGCCGCCCGGTGCGGGCCGAAGGCGGAGAGCCGCAATTCGGTGATGACGGCCCGCAGATGCCGCTGCGCGGGCGGCGACGCCGAGGCGGCCGACACCGGCGGGCCGGTGACCGGCGGCGCGGCCACCGGCGAGACCGGCGGCCCGGTGACCGGCGAGGTCGTCGGGGCCGTGACCGGCGAGGCCGGCGGCATGCCCGGCCCGGCCGAGGGTTGCGCTTCGGCCGGGCGTGACGGGGCGTCGACTAACGGGGGAACGGGGGCGGGGCGGGGTGTTGCCGCGGGCAGGGTGGCGTCCATGCGGCGGACGGTACGGGCCGCCGGGTGCCCCGTGGGTCCGGCGAACCGTTACCTCGTACGGACCTTCCTACGATCGGGGGACGGCCGCGGCCGCGATCCCCTCGACCTCCGTGCCGACGGGCGCCAGCAGGAAGACGTTCCGGTCCACCCGGTGCATCCCGCTGCCCAGCCCGAAGACCACGCCACTGCTGAAGTCCAGGATGCGCTTGGCGACTTCGCCGTCCGCTCCGGTGAGGTCGAGCAGTACCGGGATCTGTGCGATCAGGTACTCCGCCACCTCCCGGGCGTCCGCGAAGATCTGGACCCGGATCACCACGAAGCGCCGCTGCTCCGCCGCCGACGCGCCGGGCGCCTTGGGGATCGTGCGGTGGTCCACCCGGGAGGGCCATTCGTTGCGGCTGCGCAGGGGGACCACCTGCGCGAGCCCCTCCCACTGTTCGTCCGTGACGTCGTACCTGCTCACCGGGCCGCCTCGACCGTTGGCTTCTTGTGCATCCCCCCATCCTCTCGCGTTTCACCCGTTCAGCCCAACACCGACACGAGCCACCCCGGCTACCCCCGAAAGGAGGAGTAGGTTAGGTTAGGCATACCTAAGTAATCCTCGGAGGATGGAGAGACCCGATGCGCGTGTCCGGTGCCCACTGCGCCCCCACCGACGCCGAACTGATCCGGTCCGTGCTGGCCGCCGCCCACTCCATGACCGTGGTCACCGACGGCCTGCGCAGCGAGGTCCGCCACCTCGACGGCTCCGACCCGATGGGCCGCCTGCACCTGCACCCCGCCGGACCGGACGGTGCCCACGGGCACGACGGCGGTCACGGACACGGGCACGGACACGAGCACAGGCACCAGCCCGCCATCCGGCTGGAGTTCACCGACATCGCCCCCACCCCCGTACGCGACCGGGTGCGCGCCCGCGTCACCCTGCTGGGCCGGCTCCTCACCCCCTACTCCGACGAATCCGCCGACTCCACCTGCATGGAGTTCGGCCAAGCCGTCCTGGAGACCTCGCGCGGCGTCACGTACACCGGACTCGAAGAGCTGGACGCCGCCGTCCCCGACCCGCTCGCCCCCTACGAGGCGGGCATGCTCACCCACCTCCAGGACGACCACCCCGACCTCGTCACCCTGCTCCTGCGCCTGGTCCGGCCGCTGCCCACCGCCGCCATGGTCCGCGCGCTGCCGGTGGCCCTGGACCGGTACGGGATCACCCTGCGCCTGGAGGAACGGCGCGGCCACCACGACGTGCGACTGCCCTTCCCCTCCCCGCTCGACCACGTCGAACAGTCCGGCGCGCAGATCCAGGCGCTCATCAGCGCGGCCCGGCGGCGCTCGCACCACAACACCCTCCCCGCCTGAGGAATAGCCGCGCGGGTCGCCCCGTTGGGGTTGATCATGAAAGCGATTACGTACGACGCATACGGAACTCCCGGCTCCCTGAAGCTCGTTGAGGTGCCGCAGCCCAAGGTCGGACCGGGCGAGGTGCTCGTCCGCGTGAAGGCCGCCGGCGTCAACCCGGTGGACTGGAAGCTCGCCGCCGGATACCTCGACCCGATCCTCGAAGTCCGCCACCCCGTCATACCCGGCTGGGACGTCGCCGGTGTCGTCGAGGCCGTCGGCCCCGACACCTTCGACCACGCCGTGGGCGACGAGGTGTACGGCTACGTCCGCAAGGAATGGGTGGAGCTCGGCACCTACGCCGAACTGGTCAGCGCCCCCGTCCGCACCCTCGCGCGCAAGCCCCGCGAGCTCACCTTCGAGCAGGCCGCCGGCATCCCGCTGGCCGGTCTGACGGCCTACCAGTCCCTCACCCGGGTGGGCCTCAAGGCGGGCGAGACCGTCGTCATCCACTCCGCGGCCGGCGGCACCGGCTCCTTCGGCGTACAGATCGCCGTCGCGCTCGGCCTGCGCGTCATCGGCACGGCGGGCGCCCACAACCACGACTACCTGCGCTCGCTCGGCGCCGAGCCCGTGCTCTACGGCGAGGGGCTGGCGGACCGGATCCGCGAGCTGGCGCCCGAAGGCATCGACGCGGGCCTGGACTTCTACGGCGAGGGCGCCGTCGAGATCCTCCAGTCGCTGGTCAAGGAGCGCGAGCGGGTCGTCTCCATCGCCGACTACGAGGCCGCCGCCAAGGGCGCCCACCAGCTGTGGGTGCGCCCCGACACCGCCGACCTGACCTTCCTGGCCGAACTGGCAGACGCCGGCAAGCTCACCGTCAACGTGGAGCACGCGCTGCCGCTCGCCGAGGCCGCCAAGGCCTGGGAGCTGAGCGCCGCCGGCCGCACCCGCGGCAAGATCGTCCTGACGGTCTGACGCACGCGCGAGGGGGCGGCCCACGGCGGACCGCCCCCAAGCCGTCTCTTCCGGCTCCTGCCCCTCAGGAAGTGATCGGTGGCGACGCCGGCGCCAGGGACGGCCCGACCGCCCGCAGCGCCCCGGGCGTTCGCCCCTCGCCCCAGCCGATCTCGCGCCGGTAGCTGCCGAGCAGCCCCCGGCGCACCAGCCCGGCCTCGTCCCGTACGGCCGGGTCCTCCGGCGCCGGCCGGGTCAGCGGGGACACGAACAGCGCGTCCACCGGGCAGTTGGCCTCGCACAGGAAGCAGGTCTGGCAGTCCTCCTGCCGGGCCAGGACCGGGATCCCGTCGGGACCGCGCTCGAACACGTCCGTCGGGCAGACCTCCACGCACTTGTCGCAGGCTATGCAACGCTCCGCCGAAACCAGTTCGATCACGCCGCCACCGCCGCCCGCGTCCACACCCGGTCCAGGCCGCCGACCGTGATCCGGTGGTGTTGGGCCGGATCCTGACCGGGGTGGTCCAGACGCCTGGCCATGCCCCGGGACTCGGTCCGGGCGAGCGCGGCCGCGTACATCCAGCGCGCGTGCGCCGTCATCGCCGCCGCCTGCCGGGCCCTGACCAGCTCAGCGCCCTCGCCGTGGAGCGAGGAACGCAGCCGCGACCAGGCCTCGTCGAGGGAGCTCAGCGACGCGGCCAGGACATCACCGCGGCGCAGGTAGTTCTTGTCGTACGGCAGCACCTCCTCCTGTACGAGGGCCACGGCCGCGCGGTGCTCCCCCGGGGGTCCGGGGGTCCCCGTCGGCCGCACTCCCGCTCCGCCGGCGCCGCTGACGGGGCGGGACCCGGCGTGCCCCGATCCGAGGGCGAGCGCGTGCAGGGCCGCGGCCCGGCCGGCCCAGCTGCCCGAGGAGATGGCCCAGGCGGCGTTGTGGCTGCCGCCTCCGGTGAAGCCGCCGCAGATCTCCTCGCGGGTGGCCGCGTCGCCGGCGGCGTACAGGCCGGGCACCCCGGTGGCGCAGTCGTCGTCGGTGATCCGAATGCCGCCGGTGCCGCGGACGGTGCCCTCGGCGAGCAGGGTGACGGAGAACCGGTCGCTGAAGGGGTCGATGCCGAGGCGGTCGAAGGTGAGGAAGAAGTTCGGCTGGGCATTGCGCATCGCCACCCGGGCCGGCTCGTCGGCCCGGTCGAGGCGGGCGTACACCTTGGCCCCGGTGAGCAGTTCGCGGGCGATGGCCGAGCGACCCCCCTGACTGGCGGCGCCCTCCAGGACGCTGCCGTCCTCCTGGTAGAAGGTGGCGAAGGAGTAGAAGGCGGTCTTGGTGACGGAGGTGCCCTCGGGGGCGATCCCGTAGGCGTTGGAGAACTCCATTCCGGAGAGCTCCGCACCGGCCTCGGCGGCGAACAGCGCTCCGTCGCCCGTGTTGGTGTTGGTGCCGAGCGCCCCGCTGAGGAAGGCGCAGCCGCCGGTGGCGAGGACCACGGCGCCGGCCCGGACCCGGTACGTCTCGCGGGCCTGGCGGCGGTAGCCCGCGGCCCCTGCGACGGCCCCGTCCGGGTCGGTGAGCAGCTCGGTGACCGGGCTGTGGTCCAGGATCCGCACCCCGGCGCGGCGGATCCGGATGCGCATCCGCCGCATGTACTCGGGGCCCTGGAGGCCGCCGCGCAGCTGGCGCCCGTCGGGGCCGGTGGGGAACGGGTAGCGGCCGGCGACGGCCAGCTCGTTCATCCGTTCGTACGTCTCGTCCAGGACGCGGGCCATCCAGCGGCGGTCGGCCAGGTATCCGCCGAGGCCCTCGCGGCTCGCCATGGCGGCCTCACGGGCCTCGGGCTGGGGCGGGACGTACCAGACGCCGGTGCCCCCGGCGGCGGTGGCGCCGCTCGTACCGCAGTAGCCCTTGTCGGCGAGGACGACGCGGGCCCCGGCCCGGGCCGCCTTCAGGGCGGCCCAGGTGGCGGCGGGCCCGCCGCCGACGACGAGTACGTCGGCGAGGTGTTCGCTCACGCCGACTCCTTCGTGTACCGGTTGACGGGGCGCGGCAGGCCGTAGTTCTCCCGGAGGGTGCGGCCCGTGTACTCGGTGCGGAAGAGGCCGCGGCGCTGGAGGATCGGCACGACGTGGTCGACGAAGTCGGTCAGGCCGGTCGGCAGGATCGGGGCCATGATGTTGAAGCCGTCGGCGGCCCCCTGCGTGAACCACTCCTCCAGCTGGTCCGCGATCTGCTCGGGCGTGCCGGCGAAGGTGCGGTGGCCACGGCCCGCGCCGAGGCGGGCGATCAGCTCGCGCAGGGTCAGCCCGTCGCGGCGGGCGAGCTCGGCGACGAGGGTGAAGCGGCTCTTGTTGCCGTTGATGTCCCGCTCCTCGGGGAGATCGGGCAGCGGGCCGTCGAGGGGCAGACCGGTGAGGTCCACGCCCAGCATCCCGGAGAGCTGGGCGAGGCCGTACTCGGGGATCTGGAGGTCGGTGAGCTGCTGCTCCAGGGCCTTCGCCTCGGCCTCGGTGGAGCCGATGACGGGGGCGATGCCGGGCAGCACGAGCAGGTCGCCCTCGGCGCGGCCGTGGCGGGCGAGCCGGGACTTGAGGTCCTTGTAGAAGGTCTGGCCGTCGGCGAGGGTCTGCTGGGCGGTGAAGACGGCCTCCGCGTACTGGGCCGCGAACTCCTTGCCGTCCTCGGAGGAGCCGGCCTGCACGAGGAGCGGGTATCCCTGCGGCGAGCGGGGCACGTTGAGCGGGCCGGCGACGCCGAAGTGCTCGCCGCGGTGGGCGGCGGGGTGGAGCTTGTCGGTGTCCGCGTAGATGCCTCGGTCCTTGTCGAGGACGATCGCGTCGTCCTCCCAGCTGTCCCAGAGCTTGGTGGCGACGTCGAGGAACTCGCGGGCGCGCTCGTAGCGGCGGGCGTGTTCCAGGTGCTCGTCCCGGTTGAAGTTGCGGGCCTCGTCGACGCTGCCGGAGGTGACGATGTTCCAGCCGGCGCGGCCGCCGCTGATGTGGTCGAGCGAGGCGAACTTCCGGGCCAGGTTGTACGGCTCGTTGAAGGTGGTGGAGACGGTGGCGATGAGCCCGATGTGCTCGGTGACGGCGGCGATCGCGGAGAGCAGGGTGATCGGCTCGAACCCGCCGAGGGCGTTGTAGCGGGCCTTGCCCCACAGGGCGACCCCGTCGGCGAAGAAGATCGAGTCGAGCCTGCCCCGCTCGGCGGTGCGGGCCAGCTCCTGGAAGTACGCGAGGTCGGTGGCCCGTTCGGGGGTGCTGTCGGGGTGCCGCCAGGCGGCGTCGTGGTGCCCGGCGTTCATGAGGAACGCGTTGAGGTGGAGGGTGCGGGATGCGGTCATGACTGTTCCTGGGGTGGGAAGAGGGGCGGAGCGGGCGGGGCGGGGGCGGTTACGGGAGGCGGTCGGGCGGACCCGGCCCCGAACGGGGGGCCGGGGCCGCGGGACCGCGCTGTCGGACGCCGCCCCCGCCGGGAGGCGAACGGCGTCAGGCGGCCGGGACGCGCCAGAGGCTGAGGCGACGTTCGACGGTGACCAGCAGCTGGTTGAAGGCCACCCCGATGGCGGAGATGGTGATGATGCCCGCGTACATCTGCGGGATGGCGAAGTTGAACTGGGAGGCGTTGATCAGGTAGCCGAGCCCCGCCTTCGCCCCGATCATCTCGGCGGCGACGAGTACGAGGATGGAGACGGCGCCGGCGAGCCGGATCCCGGTGAAGATGACCGGCACCGAGGCCGGGAGGATCACCTTCTGGAAGAGCCTCGGGGTGGACAGGTCCATCGAGCGGGCCAGCCTGACGAGGGTGGGGTCGGCGTTGCCGACGGCGCTGATGGTGTTCAGCAGGATCGGCCACACGCAGGCGTAGACGACGATCGAGACCTTCGACGTCTCGCCGATGCCGAGCAGCAGCACGAAGACCGGCAGCAGGGCGAGGGCCGCGGTGTTGCGGAACACCTCCAGCAGCGGCCCGAGCAGTGCGGCGACCGGCCGGTACCAGCCGATGAGCAGGCCGAGCGGGACCGCGACGACGACGGCGATCCCGAAGCCCCCGAAGGAGCGGGTGAGACTGGCCGAGGTGTGCTCGGCGAGCTGGCCGTTGCCGAGGAGGTCCCACCACGCCTGCGCGACGACGCTGAAGGGCGGCAGGAAGGTGGCGTCGACCAGGCCCAGCCGCGGCGCGGACTCCCATACGGCGAGCAGTGCGAGGAGGGCCGCCGAGCGCAGTGCGGCGGCGCGCAGCCACCTGCCCACGGCCCGCAGGGGCTGCCGGGCGGCAGCCGGAGTCGGACGGTCCTCCTCCCCGGCGCCGGGAGCAGCCTCGGACGCGGAGTCGCGCACCGCGTCGGCCGGGGCTCGGACGGCCGGCTCCGGCGCGGGGGCTTCGACGGCCGTAGTCCCAGTCACAGTCCCAGTCCCAGTCGCGGTCGCAGTCGCAGTCCCAGTCCCAGTCGCAGTCGCAGTCGCAGTGCCGACGGTGGTGGTGTCGACGGTGGTGTCGGTTCCGGTGCTCATACGGTGGCCTCCTCCTTCTCCAGTTGCTGGGCGCGGGCCACCTCGTCGTGGAGCAGGGTCCAGACCTCGTGGCGGTAGCGGGCGAACTCGGGGCTGGAGCGCAGCTCCTCGCCCTGGAGACCGGCGCTCCGCTCACCGAAGGAGACGGGGACGATCTCCTTGACGCGTCCCGGGCGCGAGGTCATCACGGCCACCCTCTGGCCGAGGTAGACCGCCTCCTCGATGCCGTGGGTGATGAAGACGACGGTCTTGCCGGTGCGCTGCCAGATGCGGCGCAGCTCGTCCTGGAGGGACTCGCGGGTCTGCGCGTCGAGCGCGGCGAACGGCTCGTCCATCAGCAGCACGTCCGGGTCGTACGCCAGTGAGCGGGCGATGGCGACGCGCTGGCGCATGCCGCCGGACAGCTCGTGCGGATGCCGGTCCTCGAATCCGCTCAGTCCGACCAGGTCCAGGAACTCCCGTGCTCGGTCGGTGCGTTCGCGCCTGGGCACGCCCGTGGCCTCCAGGCCGAACTCGACGTTGCCGAGCGCCGTCCGCCACGGCAGCAGCGCGTACTGCTGGAAGACGATGCCCCGGTCCAGACCCGGCCCGGTGATCGGCTCGCCGTCGAGCAGGATCCGCCCCGACGTCGGCCGGGACAGCCCGCCGAGGAGGTCCAGGAGGGTGGATTTGCCGCAGCCGCTGGGGCCCACGACCACCACGAACTCCCCCGCCTCGATCTCCAGGTCGATGCCGTCGAGGGCGGTGAACTCCTGCCTGCCCCGGCTCTTGTTCTTGGCCGGGAAGGTCTTGCCCACCCCCTCGAACACGATCTTCGCCATGTCCGGTCAGCCCTTTCCGAAGCCGTTGAACTCGTTGGTGTAGAGGTCGGAGGGCTTGAACTGGCCCTTCTTGATCTCGCCGCGCTCGCCGAGCCAGTCGAGCCACAGCTGGAAGGACTTGTCGGGGATCCGGCCCCCGTGCTCGGCGATCCCGTAGGAGCGCCAGTACTGCAGGGCGGCGGTGTCCTCGTTGCGGCCGCGCTTCTTGACGATCTCCGTCATCCGCGCGACGACCTCCTCGCGCGGGGTGGTGCGGGACCACTCGATGGCTTTGGCGACGCCGGTCGTGAAGGTCCGTACGGTGTCCGGGTTCTGCTTGATGAAGCGCTCGGTCATGATGTAGGTGCCCGCGCTGAACGGGCCGAGCAGCTCGGTGTCGGTGAACAGCGGGCGGATGCCGCCGGTGGCGAGGGCCTTGTCGCGCAGGATGCCGCTGAGCACGCCGACCTCGATCTGCTTCTGGCGCAGTACCTGTTCGGTGTTGACGGGCGGCACCACGAGGGGCTCGACCTTGGCCGCGTCCGCCTTGGAGAGGCCGCCCCGGCCCAGGTAGATGTCGAGGATGGCCTGGTAGTGCGCGCCCAGGGTGTTCATGCCGACCTTCTTGCCGATCAGGTCGTGGGCGGAGCGGATCGGGCTGTCCTCCAGGACGAAGTAGCCGCCGTAGGAGTACTGGTCGGAGCCGTAGGAGGAGATGACGGCCTTGATCGGGGCGTTGCCGGCGGCGAGCTTGATGACGGCGCCGTTGAAGGCGCTGCCGAAGTGGGTCTGGCCTGTGGCGGCGGACTGGATGTCCTGCGGGCCGCTGATGGTGTTGCCGACCCATTCGAGCTTGACGTCCTCGAAGTAGCCGAGGTCGGCGGCGAGTTCGGGGAGCGAGACCGAGCCGACGGCTCCCTGGTACTTCAGGGTCTTGATCTGGGAGCCCGAGCCGGAGCCCGAACCGCCGCCGTTGGCGGTGGCCGTGCCGCAGCTCACCGCGGCCGCCGAGATGCCGAGCAGGGTGAGGAACTGGCGACGGGAGGTGGAGGTCGAGGTGAAGGCTGCGGCCATGACGGTTCCTTGTCGGTACGGGTTGCGTGGTTACGGGGCGGCGGTGAGCGCGGTGGCGGGGACGGAGCGCAGGGCGTCGGCGAACTCGTCCACGGCCTGGTAGAGGTCCAGCTCCGCCTCGGGCCGCAGCCGGTCGGGGCCGTTGCCCCGCTCGACGGTGGAGTCGAGGACGAACCGGCCGGCGGTGACGTGTCGGGCGCCGAGGGCGGACAGGACCGGGCGCAGGGCGTAGTCGATGGTCAGGACGTGGGCGAGGCTGCCGCCGGTGACCAGCGGCAGGATCGTTTTGCCGGCCAGTCCGTCCTGCGGGAGCAGATCGAGGAACGCCTTGAGCAGACCGGTGTACGAGGCCTTGTAGACGGGGGTCGCGATGACCAGGCCGTCGGCCTCGGCCACGGCTTCGAGGGCCCGGCGGATCTCCGGCTCGCCGCGGCGGGCGGCGAGCAGATCGGCGGCGGGCAGGTCGCGTACGGAGAGGTGCGCGGTCTCGAAGCCGGAGTGGGCCAGGCGGCCCAGCACGTGTTCGGCGACCACGGCGGTACGGGAGTGGGCGGAGGGGCTGCCGGTGATGGCGAGCAGGCTGGGCACGGGGGCTCCTTGCGGGACGGTCAGGCGGCGGTGGTGGCAGTGGTGGTGGACGCGCCGGAGGCGATGCCGAAGGCCGGGTCCGGGACGGACTCCGGGGTGATCAGTCGCGAGGGCTCTCCGTCGGGGCCGACCGGGACGTCCCCGTCGACGGTCACGCGGCGCAGCGTGCGCTCGTGGTCGTCGGAGTCGTCCACGCCGTAGTGCTGGGTGGCGCGGTTGTCCCAGATGGCGACGTCGCCGGCCCGCCACTGCCAGCGGACGGTGTTCTCCGGGCTCTCGATGTGGGCCTGGAAGAGGTCGAGCAGGGCCCGGGAGTCCCGGCCGGTGAAGCCGTCGATCCGCTGGACGAAGTTGCCGAGCAGCAGGGTGCGTTCGCCGGTCTCGGGGTGGACGCGGACCACCGGGTGCTCGGTGAGGAACCTGGTCGAGGTGAACACCTCGCGGTACTGCGCCAGGGCCTCGGGCACCGCGTCGGGCTTGAGGGCGGCGTAGTCGTACTCGTTGGAGTGCAGGGCGCGCAGGCCGTCGGCGAGGGTCCGCAGGGGCGCCGGGAGGTTGGCGTAGGCGGTGGCGGTGTTGGCCCAGAGGGTGTTGCCGCCGTACGGGGGGATGGTGACGGCGCGCAGGATGGAGAAGGCGGGGTACGCGGGCACGAAGGTGACGTCGGTGTGCCACTGGTTGGCGCGGGCGCCGTGGTGCGAGTCGATGCCGAGGGCGTAACGGCCGTCCGCGGAGGGGACGGTGGGGTGCGCGACGGGTGCGCCGAGCAGTTGGGCGAAGGCCTCGTGGCCGGCCTCGTCGAGGTGGTCCTGGTCGCGGAAGAAGACGACCTTGTGCGCGAGGAGCGCGTCCCGGATCTCGGCGACGGTCGCCTCGGGGAGGTCTCCGCCGAGCTTCACGCCACCGATCTCGGCGCCGATGCGGCCGCCGATCCTGGTGACGGTGGTGGAGGTGGTGACGGTGGTCATGGGTGCTCCCTGGACTGGGCTGCGGCAGTTATTTCCGCTGCGGAAGAAATAGGCCTACGGAGGTACGCGGCACGGGACTGCAGGGCTACGGGGCTACGGGACGGCGGAGAGATCGCGAGTACGGGACGACGCGGGAACGGTGGCGCGGGTGGCGCGGGTGCGGGGTACGCGGGTGCGGGTGCTCGGAACGACGGGTGAAGACGACATCGGGGCGCGAGCCCCGCCCCGAGCCGGCCGGGCCGGATGCGGTTCGTACGGGACTCGGACCGGACGCCGCGGCACGGGCCCCCGCGGGACCCTTCCGACCCGGGGCACGACGCGCAGCACGCACCTGACGCGGGTCCGGACCCCACGGAACCCGGGCCTGCGCTCGGGGCACGGACCTCGGCGGGACACGGCCCCGAATCGGGACCCCGGCCCGCCGGACGCACTCGGCGCGGACTCGGGATCCGGGCCTGACGCGGATCAGGGCCCGGCTGCGCTCAGGCCCGGCGTCGGGCGTGAGCCCTTGCGGGACTCAGACCTGGCGCGGGGCGCTACAGCGGCCCGGACAGCCACCCGGCGCGGTACAGGGGCCGGGGGTGTGGAGCCGCGGGACAAGGAGTTCGTTCGCGGACATGTCCCGGAGCGTGTCAGCGCCCAAGCCCCCGGTCAACCCTCTCCCCGGGCCCTGCCACAAACCCGTCCCGCCCCCTGCCCACCCACCGTGACCTGCGCTTTCCCGCCGACCGCCCACCGCAAGACGTCTCTTCGGTCGGCCGAAAACCATGGCCGGATTTCATACCCCCGCAACGCCCCCGCCACGGGTCCGGCATCCGGTGTCCGACGTCCGGCACATCCGGCCCCGCCGGCGGTGCCAGGCGCGGGGTCCGGGGCGGAGCCCCGGGTCTTCGCCGCACCCGCCCCCGGGGCCAGGACACCCGCCTAGTGCTGTGACCGGAAAGGTTCACCGGGTCACAGCACTAGGGCCTGTCGTCAAACTCCTGTCGTCGCCCGGAGGGCGGCCCCGCGGCGTCTGGTGCGTGCTCTCGGTGCGCCGGGCGGAAGCCCGCGTACTGGACGTACTTGGGCTTTCGCCCGGTGCGGCGGGAGCGCGTGCCAGGCGTCGCGGGGCAGACGGGAGTTTGACGACAGGCCCTAGCCCCGCCGGGAACCGGCATCATCGGGGGACCCAGCCCCAGGAGCCCCGCATGCCCCCCACCGCCGGCGACAGCCGAGCCGCCGCGAACGCCGCCACCGTGCTCCGCACGGTCCTCGAGCACGGGCCCGTCGCGCGCAGCGCCATCGCCCGGCTGTCCGGGCTCAGCCCGGCCGCCGTGTCCCGGCAGACCACCGGCCTCCTCCGCAGCGGCCTGCTGCGCGAACTCCCCGGCCCCGCCGCGGGCGTCGGGCGCCCCCGGATCCCTCTCGACCTGCACACCGGCGCCATCGGCGGTCCCATCGCCGCCGGGCTGCACATCGGCGTGCCCTCGGCCACGTTCAGCCTCGTCGACCTCCGCGGCACGGTCCTCGCCCGCCGCACCTCCCCCCACCCGTCCCCCGGCGCCCCGGGCGCCGCCGGCATCGCCGACCGACTCGCCGCCTTCCTCCGCGAGTTCGACACCGGCCGCCCCCTCCTCGGCCTCGGTGTGGCCCTCGGCGGATGGGTACGGCCCGCCGACGGGACCGTCGTACGGCACGAGGCACTCGGCTGGCACGACCGCCCCCTCGCCGCCCAGCTCGCCGAGCGGCTCCGGCTCCGCGTCCGCGTCGACAACCACGCCCGCGCCGTCGCCCACTCCGAGATCCTCTTCGGCCGCCCCGAGGCCCGCCGCAGCATCGTCCACCTCTTCATCGGCAGCGTCGTCGACGCCGCGTTCGGCATCGAGGGCACCGTGCACCAGGGCCCCGGCGCGGCGGCCGGTGACGTGGCCCACCTCCCCGTGCCGGGAAGCCGTACGGTCTGCCCCTGCGGCCGCACCGGCTGCCTCCAGGCCACCGCCTCCGACGCCGCGCTCGGCGCCGAGGCCCTCCGCCTCGGCATCGTCCCGGAGCCCTCCGTCAACCTGCTCGTGGACGCCGCGGCGGCCGGCGACCCCCGCGCCGACCGGCTGCTGCGCGAGCGGGCCCGCGCCGTCGGCAGCGCGGCGGCCGTGCTCTTCGACGTCTTCAACCCTGCCGTCATGGTGATCACCGAGCTGTCGAGCGTGCTGCACGACGGCTACCTGGACGAGATCCGCGCGGCGGCCGCCGCCGTGTCCCGAACCGGCTCGGCGCCCGGTGACCCCGACCGCATCGTGGCGCCGCACGCGGGGCCCGCCGTACTGTCGGGGGCGGCCGCGACGGTCCTGCTCGGCCCGCTCTTCCGTGACCCCTCCCACCTCAATCGAGAGGGGGAGATCACACCGAGTGGTTATTGGTCGTTCACAGGCGCCCCCCTAGCATTCGAGCCATGACGGTCCTGCCTGACGACGGGCTCTCCCTGGCCGCCGAGTTCCCTGACGCGACGCATGAGCAGTGGCAGCGCCTGGTAGAAGGCGTGCTGCGCAAGTCGGGCAAGGAAGCCTCCGGCGAGGCCGCGGAAGAAGCGTTGTCCACGAAGCTCGAGGACGGGCTCACCACCCGCCCCCTGTACACCGCGCCCGCCGGCGCGCCCGACTCCGCCGGGCTGCCCGGTTTCGCCCCCTTCGTACGCGGGGGCCGGGCCGAGGGCAACGCGGCGGCCGGCTGGGACGTGCGCCAGCGCCACCTCGGCACCGACCCGGCACGGGTCAACGAGGCGGTCCTCGCCGACCTGGAGAACGGGGTCACCTCCCTCTGGCTGACCGTCGGCCAGGGCGGCGTTCCGGTCGATTCGCTGTCCCGTGCCCTGGACGGCGTCTACCTCGACCTCGCGCCCGTCTCCCTGGACGCGGGGGCCGAATACGCCGACGCCGCCCGGGCGCTGCTCGCCCTCTACGCGGAGCGCGGCATCGCACCGGAGGCCGTGCACGCCTCGCTGGGCGCGGACCCGCTGGGCCACGAGGCCCGCACCGGCGAAGCCCTCGGCCTCGCCGACGCCGTGGAGTTGGCGAAGGCGACCTCCGCCGATCACCCGCACGTGCGGGTGCTGACGGTGGACGCGCTGCCGTACCACGAGGCGGGTGGCAGCGCGGCCGAGGAGCTGGGCCTGTCGCTGGCCACCGGTGTCGCCTACCTGCGCGCCCTCACCGAGGCCGGTCTGGGCGTCGAGGCGGCCCTGGGCCGGATCGAGTTCCGCTACGCGGCGACCGCCGACCAGTTCCTGACGATCTGCAAGCTCCGCGCGGCCCGCCGCCTGTGGGCCCGCGTCGCCGAGGCGTGCGGGGCTCCGGCCTCCGGGGCCCAGCGGCAGCACGTGGTGACCTCGCCGGTGATGATGACCCGCCGCGATCCCTGGGTGAACATGCTCCGCACCACCGTGGCCTGCATGGCGGCGGGCGTCGGTGGCGCGGACTCGGTCACCGTGCTCCCCTTCGACCACGAACTGGGCCTGCCCGACGCCTTCGCGCGCCGCATCGCCCGCAACACCTCCACCATCCTGCTGGAGGAATCGCACCTGGCCCGGGTCATCGACCCGGCGGGCGGCTCCTACTACGTCGAGCGACTCACCGACGAACTCGCCCACGCGGCATGGGAGTTCTTCCAGACCGTGGAGAAGGCGGGCGGCCAGGCCGCCGCCCTGCGCTCCGGCCTGATCGCCGACCGCCTCGCCACCACCTGGGCCGAGCGGTCGAAGAAGCTCGCCAAGCGCCGCGAGCCCATCACGGGCGTCAGCGAGTTCCCGCTGCTCGCGGAGAAGCCCGTCGTACGCGAACCCGCCCCCGCGGCCCCCACCGGCGGTCTGCCCCGGGTCCGCCGCGACGAGGCCTACGAGGCGCTGCGCGCCCGCAGCGACGCCCACCTCGCCACGACCGGCTCCCGCCCGCGGATCTTCCTGGCCGCGCTCGGCCCGGCCGCCGCGCACACCGCCCGTGCCACCTTCGCCGCCAACCTCTTCCAGGCCGGCGGCATCGAACCGGTCCACGACCCGGTGTCGGTCGACCCGTCCACGGCTGCCGCGGCGTACGCCGCGAGCGGCGCCGACGGCATGGCCGTGCTCTGCTCCAGCGACGCGCTGTACGAGGAGCAGGCCGAGGCGGTGGCCGCCGCCCTGCGCGCGGCGGGCGCCACGACCGTCTACCTCGCGGGCAAGCCCGGCACCGCCGAGGCCGCCGTGGACGCGTACGTCTTCGCCGGCTGCGACGCGATCGCCGTGCTGTCCTCCGTACTCGACCGGATGGGAGTGCCTCGTGAGCAGTAGGCACAGTTTGAGCGGCACCGGAATCCCCGACTTCTCCGAGCTCGCCCTCGGCGGCCACGGCGCCGCCGCTTCCGAGGACCACTGGCGTGCGGCGGTCAAGGAGTCGACCGGCCACGCCCCCGCCGACCTCCTCTGGGAGACCCCGGAGGGCATCGGCGTCAAGCCGCTCTACACCGGCCGTGACCTCGAAGGCCTGGACTTCCTCCACACCTACCCGGGCGTGGCCCCGTACCTGCGCGGCCCCTACCCCACCATGTACGTCAACCAGCCCTGGACGATCCGGCAGTACGCCGGATTCTCCACGGCCGAGGAATCCAACGCCTTCTACCGGCGCAACCTCGCCGCGGGACAGAAGGGCCTCTCGGTCGCCTTCGACCTGCCCACCCACCGCGGATACGACAGCGACCACCCGCGCGTCACCGGCGACGTCGGCATGGCGGGCGTCGCCATCGACTCGATCTACGACATGCGGCAACTGTTCGACGGGATCCCGCTGGACAAGATGTCGGTGTCGATGACGATGAACGGCGCGGTCCTTCCGGTCCTCGCGCTCTACATCGTGGCGGCGGAGGAGCAGGGCGTCTCGCCGGACAAGCTCGCGGGGACCATCCAGAACGACATCCTCAAAGAGTTCATGGTCCGCAACACCTACATCTACCCGCCCAAGCCCTCGATGCGGATCATCTCGGACATCTTCGCGTTCACCTCGCAGAAGATGCCCCGCTACAACTCGATCTCCATCTCCGGCTACCACATCCAGGAAGCCGGAGCCACCGCCGACCTGGAACTCGCCTACACCCTCGCCGACGGCGTCGAGTACCTGCGCGCCGGACAGGCGGTCGGGCTGGACGTCGACGCGTTCGCGCCGCGCCTCTCCTTCTTCTGGGCGATCGGCATGAACTTCTTCATGGAGGTCGCCAAGCTCCGCGCGGCGCGCCTGCTGTGGGCGAAACTGGTGAAGCAGTTCGACCCGAAGAACGCCAAGTCGCTCTCCCTGCGCACCCATTCGCAGACCTCGGGCTGGTCGCTGACCGCGCAGGACGTCTTCAACAACGTGACGCGCACCTGCATCGAGGCCATGGCCGCGACCCAGGGCCACACCCAGTCCCTGCACACCAACGCCCTCGACGAGGCCCTGGCGCTGCCGACGGACTTCTCGGCGCGCATCGCCCGCAACACCCAGCTCCTGCTCCAGCAGGAGTCGGGCACCTGCCGGTCGATCGACCCGTGGGGCGGCAGCGCGTACGTGGAGAAGCTGACGTACGACCTGGCGAGGCGTGCCTGGCAGCACATCGAGGAGGTCGAGGCGGCGGGCGGCATGGCGCAGGCCATCGACGCGGGCATTCCCAAGCTCCGTGTCGAGGAGGCCGCGGCCCGCACCCAGGCCCGTATCGACTCCGGCCGCCAGCCCGTCATCGGCGTCAACAAGTACCGGGTGGAGAACGACGAGGCGATCGAGGTCCTCAAGGTCGACAACTCCTCCGTCCGCGCCCAGCAGATCGCCAAACTGCGCCGCCTGCGCGAGGAGCGCGACGAGGCCGTCACCCAGGACACCCTGCGGGCGCTGACGAACGCGGCCGAGCGCGGCGAGGGCAATCTCCTCGCCCTGGCGGTGGACGCGGCGCGCGCGAAGGCGACGGTCGGCGAGATCTCGGATGCGCTGGAGAAGGTCTACGGACGGCACGCGAGCCAGATCCGTACCATCTCGGGTGTGTACCGAACCGAAGCAGGCGAGTCCCCGTCCGTGGAGCGCACCCGTGCTCTCGTCGACCGGTTCGAGGAGGCGGAGGGACGCCGTCCACGCATCCTGGTCGCCAAGATGGGCCAGGACGGGCACGACCGGGGCCAGAAGGTGATCGCGACCGCCTTCGCCGACCTGGGCTTCGACGTCGACGTCGGCCCCCTGTTCCAGACCCCGGCGGAAGTGGCCCGCCAGGCGGTCGAGGCCGACGTCCACGTCGTGGGCGTCTCCTCGCTCGCCGCCGGCCACCTGACCCTCGTACCGGCACTGCGCGAGCAGCTGGCGGAAGAGGGACGCGAGGACATCATGATCGTGGTGGGTGGGGTCATTCCGCCGGCCGATGTCCCCACGCTGCTGGAGATGGGCGCGACGGCGGTCTTCCCGCCCGGCACGGTCATCCCGGACGCGGCCCACGACCTGGTGACGCGGCTCGCCGCGGATCTGGGTCACGAGCTGTAGGCCGGCGATGGCGCGGATCGACATCGAGGCCTACGCAAAGGGAGTGCTCGACGGGAAGCGCGCGCTGATCGCGCGCGCCATCACCCTCGTCGAGTCCACCCTGCCCGCTCACCGGGTTCTGGCGCAGAGCCTGTTGACCCAGCTGTTGCCGTACGCGGGCCGTGCGCGCCGGATCGGCATCAGCGGGGTGCCGGGCGTCGGGAAGTCCACCTTCATCGACGCCTTCGGCACCATGCTCACCGGACTCGGCCACAAGGTCGCCGTCCTCGCCGTCGACCCCTCCTCCACCCGCACCGGCGGCTCCATCCTCGGCGACAAGACCCGCATGGAACGCCTCGCCGTCGACCCCGCCGCCTTCGTCCGCCCCTCGCCCTCCGCCGGAACCCTCGGCGGAGTCGCCAAGGCCACCCGCGAATCCATGATCGTCATGGAAGCCGCCGGCTACGACGTCGTCCTCGTCGAAACCGTCGGCGTCGGCCAATCCGAAACCACCGTCGCCGGGATGGTCGACTCCTTCCTCCTGCTCAGCCTCGCCCGCACCGGCGACCAACTCCAAGGCATCAAGAAGGGCGTCCTGGAGCTGGCCGACGTACTCGCCGTCAACAAGGCCGACGGACCCCACGAGCGCGACGCGAAGGCGGCGGCAAGGGAATTGTCCGGCGCACTGCGCCTGATGCACCCCTCCGACGCCGCCTGGACCCCGCCCGTCCTCACCTGCAGCGCCCGCGAATCCACCGGACTCGACGAGGTCTGGAACCGCCTCGAACAACACCGCACGCTCCTGGACGCGGGCGGGCGGCTGGCCGCCAAGAGGGCCGCGCAGCAGGTGGAGTGGACCTGGTCGATGGTCCGCGACGAACTCCTGGAGCGTCTGCGCGCGGACCCGGCCGTCCGGGGCCTCGCACCGGGCCTGGAGGACTCGGTGCGAGCCGGCACCGTCACGCCCACCTCGGCCGCGGACCGGATCCTGGCGGCGTTCGCGTCCGGTCAGTCCACGAACTGAAGGAGCTCGGCGACGAAGGCCTTCGGGTCGTCGCGCCACGGGTAGTGACCGGCGCGGCGCTGGACGACAGGCCAGGAGTCCTCGAAGAGCTCCGCGTACTCGGCCACGGCCTCCGGCGGGGCGCCCGTGTCGACCTTGCCCGCGAGCAGCATCACGGGCCGGTCGAAGTCGGCGAGCGCGGCCCGGGTCGCGGCCGGGTCGTAGGCTCCCTCGGAACCGTAGACGGAGGCGGCCTCGTGGTTCCGCGAGGCGTCCTCGGCCTCCTTGCGGGCCTGTGCCTCGGCGTCCCAACGGCCGTGCGACAACGGCTCGATCGCCTGTCGGTTCTCCTGGGTCCACTGTCCGGCCAGGAGGGCTTCGAGGGCGGCGTAGGCCTTGGCGAACCACGGCTGGTGGGAGTGGCGCCGGGCCGTGCGGAGCCGGATCTCGGCGGAGACCTCGATGCCGACGGCGGCGACGCTCGGGGTGATCAGGACCATCCGGCCGATCCGCCGCGGGTGGCGGGCGGCGTACAGGGCGGCGAGGTTCGCGCCGGCCGAGTGCGCGAGCACGTCGATGTGCTTGAGGCCGAGGCGCTCGCGCAGGGCCTCCACGTCGTCGACGAGCCGGTCGCACCGGTAGCCGGCCGGGTCCGGGGGTATGGCGGAGCGGCCGGTCCCGCGCAGGTCCGGCACGATCAGGCGCCGGTGGGCGGAGAGCCCGCCCAGCTCGCCGAGGTAGGCGGAGTCGATCATGGGACCGCCCGGGAGGCAGACCAGCGGAGCACCGTCACCGACCTCGCGGTAGGCGAGCTCGGTGCCGTCGTATGCGGAGAAGAGGGGCATGGCCCGGATCCTGGCAGCCCCGTTCCGGGCGATCAATACATTTGCGCGCGGCCCCCGGAGCGGTGCCGAAGGGTTCCCGGAACCCGTCTGAACAGCAGCTTCCTTCCGTCAGCCGGCCATCAGACCATCAGACCTCGACGAGGACCGATCCGGGCGCCGACAGCGTCTGGCGCAGCAGCGCCGTCCGTTCGGCGGTGTCGTCGCTGCCCAGCAGGGCGGAGAGCACGGCGATCCGCGCCTGGCCCGCCCGCAGGGTGCCCGTCGGGACGGCTCCCGCCGCGACGAGGTCCACCGCGCCCCCGTGCGTGTAGATCTCGGTGACGGGCCCGGCCATCACCCGGGTGGTGAGCGCGACCAGAACCCCGCTCTGGACGGCGGCCTTCACCGCGTCCACGATCTCCGGCGTCGCGTTGCCGGCGCCCGTGCCGACGAGGACGACTCCGCGCGCCCCGGCCGCGATGGCGGCGTCGAAGAGCACCGGGTCCCCGTCGGCGTGGTGCACCACCACGTCGACGCGCGGCGGGAGTTCCGGCATCGCCGGCAGCGGGAGGGCTTGCGGCCGCTGCGGCGTGCGCAGGATGGTGACCTTGCCGAAGCCGATCTTCCCGAGGAGTTCCTTCGACGGGTCCGCGAACGCGTCCAGCGCCACCGCCTGGGTCTTCACCGTGCCCCGTGCGGCGTGCACCCGTCCCGCGAAGGAGATCAGCACGCCGAGCCCGCGCGTGTTGGCGGCGGTGAGGAGGGCGTCGTAGAGGTTCTCCGGACCGTCCCCGTCCGCGGTGCCCATGGGGCGCTGCGAGCCGGTGAAGACCACGGAACGCGCGTCGTGGTGGTGGAGGTCGACGAGGAACGCCGACTCCTCAAGGGTGTCGGTGCCGTGCGTGACGACGATGCCGTCGACGCCGGGGTCCTCGAGCACCTCGTGCACGGTGCGCAGGAGGGTCAGCTGGTGGGCGGTGGTGAGCCGGGGGCTGTTCACGCTGAACAGGTCCACCACCTCGACGGTGACCCCTTCGGGCATCGGGGCGGTGGCGATGACCTCGTTCCCGTCCGCGTCCGCCGCGAAGCCGGAACCCTGCCAGCGGCTGGCTATCGTCCCGCCGGTGCTGATGACGACGATCCGTCCCATGGCCGTTGGCCGCCCTTCCCTCGAACCCAGACAGGGCTCGTACATATGTACCTAAAGCAGCAATGATAGAGCGATCTACGCGCAATGCGATTGCGTCTTCAGGCGCGCCCGTAACATTGACTGGGGGATAATTGCGTCATGGACGCCATCGACCGAGATATCTTGCGCGAGCTCCAGGCGGACGGACGGCTCAGCAACCAGGAGCTCGCCCAGCGCGTGGGCCTCACCCCCTCCCCCTGCATGCGCCGGGTGCGCCAGCTCGAACAGGACGGGGTGATCCAGGGCTATCGCGCCGTGATCTCCCCCGAGGCGGTGGGCCGCGGCTTCGAGGTGCTCGTCTCGGTCGAGGTGCGCCGCGACCGCGAGGCCGTCGAGTCCTTCGAGGCCGCGCTCCAGGACATCCCGGACGTCATCGAGGCCTACCGCCTCTTCGGCAGCCCCGGCTGCCTCCTGCGGATCGCCGTCTCGGACCTGCGTGCGTACGAACGCCTCTGGATCGAGCAGCTGACGGCGCTCTCCGGTGTCACCGAGGTCAACTCGCAGATCATCATGAAGCGCATCAAGGAGCCGACGGGTCTGCCCATCGAACGCTGACGCGGTCGCCGGACACGAACCACAAGGCACGACACGACACGACGACACGACAGGAAGCGGCACACACCATGGAACCCCTCGGCGTCGGCGATCCCGTCCGACTCGGCCCGTACCGCATCCTCGGCGTCCTCGGCGCGGGCGGCATGGGCAAGGTGTACTTCGGCCGGGACAACGACGGCCGGACCGCCGCCGTGAAGGTGCTGCTGCCGGAGCTCGCCCACGACGCCCACCTCGCCCGGCGGTTCCTCCGCGAGGCGCACACCGCCCAGACGGTGACCAGCGGCGGCGTGGCCCGCGTGCTGGCCGCGGACAGCGAGGACAGCCGGCCCTGGATCGCCACCGAGTTCCTGTCCGGACCCACCCTCGACGACGCCGTCCGCGCGTACGGGCCCTTCGGCGTCGACGCCGTCCGCGCGCTCGCCGCCTCACTCGCGGCCACCCTGCGCGACATCCACGCGGCGGGGCTGGTGCACCGCGACCTGAAGCCGCCGAACATCGTGCTCACCTCCACGGGCCCGCGCGTCATCGACTTCGGCATCGCCCGCCCCGAGCACGGGATGACGCTCACGACCACCGGCCAGGTGCCCGTCACCCCCGGCTACGGGGCGCCCGAGCAGGTGCTCGGGCAGCGGGTCGGGCCGGCCGCGGACGTGTTCTCCCTCGGCGCGGTACTGGCCTACGCGGCGACCGGCAGGCGCACCTTCGACGGCACGCACGTGGCGGCGGTCCAGTACGAGGTGGTGCACGGGGAGCCCCGACTCGACGACGTACCCGCCGAACTGCGCCACCTGATCGCCCCCTGCCTCGCCAAGGACCCGGCGTACCGCCCGACCCCCGACGGCATCGCGGGCGCCTTCGCACCGCCTCCCGGCGCCGACCGGATCTGGCGCACGGGCCCACTGGCCGAGGACATCGCGCGCCGCGCGGGCGACGCCGAACGACAGGCCGCCACCGTCATCGGTGAGGGCTCCACGGCCGCCCCTTCCCGCCGCCGGGTCCTGCGCCTCTCCCTGGCCGCCGGCGGGGCGCTCGCCGCCGGCGGGGCCACCGGCGCCTGGTGGCTGATGCGGGACGGCGAAGGGCTGCCATCGGCGGGGAAGGCCACCGACGCGAAGCCGCTGTCCCGGCTCTCCGCCAAGTCCGGCGAGCCCCCGAAGCCGCTCTGGGGACCGCTGCCCGTGGCCGCACGGGAGGCGAACGAGCTGGCGACCGACATGCCGACGGCCCCGCTCCCCCTGCTCGACGTGGTCGTCTTCGCCGCCAAGGAGGGCGGGCTGGCAGCCCGGCTGACGACCGACGGCACGGAGAAGTGGCGGCTGCCCGACACCCTTCCCGCGGCCGGTCTCGTCGCCCTGCCCGGGCACCGGTTCGTCACCGGCGGCCCGGGCGGCGGCCTGCTCTGCCACGAGGCCTCGACCGGCAAGCGGCTGTGGACGGTGGCCGACGTCGACACCAGCCGCATCCTGGCCGCGGACGCGACGGCCGTGTTCCTGGTGACCCGGGACGGGCGGCTGCGCGCCGTGGACACCGCCGCCCGCACGGTCCGGTGGACCGTGACACTGCCGGAACGCGCGGTCAAGAGGCCCGGCCCGTACGCCGCGGCCGGCGGGAACCGTCTCGTGCTCGTCGGCGACGACGGCGACGTCCTCGCCTTCGACACCACCACCGGCGCCCCGGCCTGGACGGTCCTCTCTCAGGCGCGCTACGCCACGCAGCCGCTCATCGTGGACGACGCGGTGTACCTCGGCGGCCGCCACCTCAAGGGCGTCAGCCTCAGGACGGGCACGGAGCTGTGGGACCCCGTCGACGCGCAGGGGCTCAAGACGGACAACGCCGCGGGCTGGCGCCCGCCCGCGCGCTCCGGCGACAACCTGTGGGTCATGGACGGTACGCGGCTGACCCGGGCGCCGCTCGCCACCGGACGGACGACCCCGCTCGGCAGCGCGCTCCACGGACCGCTCCCGTACGTCCCGCCCGTCGTGCAGGCCCGCACGCTCTTCGCCGTCGAAGGGGAGGGACGGGGCGTCTCCGCCTTCGACATCGACGGCGGCGGGCGGTTTTGGACCTGGTCCCCCGACTCGCGCGGCCTTTGGGCCATGGCCGGCGCGGGCAACCGCCTCTTCACCGTCAACGGCAGGAACCTGACCGCCTTGCCGGTGGTCGACTGAACATCGCCTAGGCTCGGGCCGACCGACCGAACCGGGAGAGAGCGCATGGACCGCCTACGGCAGGACGACCCCCCGCAGATCGGGCCGTTCACGACCCTGGCGCGGCTCGATGCCGAATCCGCCGAGCGCACCGTCCCCGACCGCCGGTACCTCGCGCGCAGCGCCGACGGGGAACGCACCGTCCTCGTCGGCGTCCCCCGGGTCGGCGCCGACCCCTCCCGGTGGGCACTGGAGGCCGAGGGCGCCCGGCGGCTGGCCCTGCCGGGGCTCCTCCCCGTCACCGAGGTCGGCGGCACGGCCGGATTCCCCTGGTACGCGGCCCCCTACGCGCCGGTGCTGCCCCTGCCGGCGGTGCTCGCCGCCCACGGCGGTCCGCTGCCCGAGGACGTCGTGCGCGGCCTCGGCGCCGCCCTCGCGCAGACGCTCACGGCCGCGCACGCCCAGGGGGTGGTGCACGGTGGCCTGTCACCGGCCTCCGTACTGGTCGCCCCCGGCGGGCCGCTGCTGGCCTGCTTCGGCGCCGTGCGCGCCGCGGCTCCGAACGGGGTGGCGCGCGCCGGGCTGCCGGGGCTCGACCCGGGCTGTCTGGCCCCCGAGGAGGCCTCGGGGGCGGCGGCTCCCGGGCAGCTCGGCGACCTCTTCGCGCTGGGTTCCGTACTGGCCTTCGCGTCGACCGGCCACACCGTGCCCGAGCGCAGCGAACTGCCGGTCGGACTGCGCGAGGTGGTGGGCCGGTGCCTGGCGCGCGACCCCGCGGACCGACCCCGGTCGGCCGCGGAGCTGATGCCCCTGCTGAACGCACCGGCGCGGGTGCCCGATCCGCGCCTGCCGTCCGCGCCCGCCCCCGCGCCGGCTCCGATGCCGGGGCGGGTGGTCGCCGCGCTCGCCGCCCAGTCCGCGTGGCTGCTCGCCGCCGAACTCCCCGCCTCCCGAGAGCCGTTCACGTCGCCGTCGCCCCAGAAAGTGCACTGAACCCGATGCATCCCCTTCCGGCCCCGCTCGCCCCGCTCACGCACGACGACCCGGGGCAGCTCGGCGACTACCGGCTGCTGGCCCGGCTCGGCAGCGGCGGCATGGGCACGGTCTACCTGGCCCGCGCCGCGGGGGGCCGTACCGTCGCGCTGAAGACCGTGCACGCCCGGATCGCCGCCGACACCGCGTTCCGCACCCGGTTCCGGCTGGAGTCGGACGCGGCCCGGGTCATCGGCGACCGGTACGGGGCCCGCGTGTTCGACGCCGACCCGCTCGCGCCGACGCCGTGGCTGGCCACCGAATACGTCATCGGCCCCCGGCTCGACGAGGCGGTCCGCCTCGGCGGCCCCCTGCCCGAGGCCCTGGTGCGGGCCTTGGGCGCCGGCCTCGCCCAGGCCTTGGGCCAGTTGCACCGCTCGGACGTGGTGCACCGCGACCTCAAGCCCTCCAACATCATGGTCACCGCCGCCGGGCCCAAGGTCATCGACTTCGGCATCGCGCGCGCCCTCGGCGACCAGCGGCTGACCAGCACCGGCGCCGCCGCCGGCACCCCCGCCTACATGTCTCCCGAGCAGGCCGGCGGACTCGAACACACCCCGGCCGGCGATGTGTTCGCCCTCGCGGGCGTCCTGGTCTTCGCGGCCTGCGGCCACGGCCCCTTCGGCGGCGGCCAAGCCGCCGACCTGCTCTACCGGGTCCGGTACGCCGAACCCGACCTCACCGGCGTACCGGCGGGCCTGGCAGCGCTCCTCGCCCGCTGCCTCTCCAAGGACCCGGAACTGCGGCCGGGCACCGCCGAACTGGCGCAGCTGCTCGGCCCGGGTCCTGCCGCGTTCGCGGACGCGCTGCCGCAGCCGGTGCTCGCGGACATCGCCCGGCGCGCGGCGGCCGTCTGGCAGGACCCGCCGCCCCGGCTCCCGGTCCCCGCCACCGCGCCGGACACGGTGCCCCCGGCGGAGCCGGACCTCTCGCGGCGCCGAATGCTGCGGCTGAGCGGCGCGGCGGTCGTCGCGGGAACCGCCCTGACGGCGGGCGGCGGCTGGTGGGCCTGGCGGGCGAGCCGGCCGCGTGGGAAGCCCGCGAAGACGGGCACCGAACTGGCCGCGGCACCCCAGGCCTCGTGGTGGTCCGACGTGTGGGCTCCCCCGGTCATGCCCGAGCCGCTGTGGGTGAACGGCACCCTGGCGATCGCCGACAGGACCGCGATCCGGACGATCAACACCGACACCGGCCGGCAACTGCCGGCCTACTACAAGGGGTACGAGGACCGCTGGCGGATCGGTACTGACGGCAAGATCTTCTACGGGCTCGGGGCCGAGGACTCCTTGGACAAGGCCGTCACCCTCTGCGTCCTGCCCCAGAGAAGCGTCGAGCCGGGCAAGGAGGTCTTCCCCCCGTTCATGAGCCTGCCCGCGTACGACGGCACGCAGGTGCTCACCCAGATCCTGTGCGTGGACGGCGACACGGTGTACCTCCACGCCAAGGCGGCGAGCGGGGGACAGTGGTCCGTGGTCGCCGCGAGCGTGAAGTCGGGCAAGGAACTCTGGCGGCAGCCGTCCACGGCCCCCAAGCCGCCTGCCCCCACCACCAACAATGTCAAGGTGAGACAGCCGGCCGTCATCCGCCTGCGGCCCGTGCGCGACGGGGTGCTCCTGTGGCAGCGCCTCGAACGCGGCGACGACGTACGCCTCTCCCTCCATGACACGGCCACCGGCGCCGAACGCTGGACCACGACGGTGACCGCTCCGGGCGCCACCCCGGACCAGCCGGCGACGGACGACGAGCACGTGTACGTCGGCGCGGCCGAACTCCAGGCCCTGCGCCTCCAGGACGGCAAGCCCGCCTGGTCCTTCGGCGCGGGCCGCGACGTGGGCCGGGTACCGGACAAGCAGCGCCGCTACGGCCTCCCAACGGTCCGCGACGGTGTCGTCCACGCCGTCGAGGGCAGCCTCGGCATCGTCGCCCTCGACGCCCGAACCGGCACCGAGCGTTGGCGTGAAACCCCGCCGGAGGGCACCGTCCCCAACCGCGAAACGGCCCTGGTGGCCACGGCCGGCCACGTCTACGCGGCGGACACCCAGGGCGTCCGAGCCGTCGACACCCGCACCCACCGCACGGCCTGGCGCTACGCATCCCAGGCCCTCGCGCTCACCACCGACCCCACGGCCGGCTTCCTCTACATCCGCGAACAGAGCCGCCTGACGGCCCTCCCGATCACCTAGTACCAGGACGGGGTGAACCTTTCCGGTCACGGCACTGGCGCGCAGGCCCTGGCGATCCCGACGTCCTGGCCCCGCTCGGTGCCCCGCCCGGCCGCCCCCTGTGCGTCAGGAGGCGGAAGGCTCGGCTCCGCGGTCTCGTTCCATGCCCCGCAGGTAGTCGAGTACGGCCAGGACACGGCGGTGGTTCTCCCCGGAGGCGGGGATCTGCAGTTTGCCCAGGATCGAGGTGACGTGCTTCTCCACGGCGCGCTCCGAAATGCCCAGGCGATTGACGATGCCGGCGTTGGTGAGGCCGGTGGCGACGAGTTCGAGAACCTGGCGTTCGCGGGCGGTGAGGAGGTCCGTGGCGCGGCGCTCACGCGGGTTTCCGACGAACTGTTTGAATATTTCGGAGTCCAGGACGGTCTCGCCCTTCGCCACTCGTCTGAGGGCGCAGAGGAACTCGTCGAAGTCGCCGACCCGCTGTTTCAGCAGATAGCCGGAACCGGCCGGGGCGTTGCGCAGGAGCTCTTCCGCGTAGGCGTGCTCGATGTACTGGGAAAGAACCAGAACCGCCGTGGCGGGACAGGACTCCTGGACCTTGCGGGCGGCCCGGATTCCCTCGTCGGTGAAAGTGGGAGGCATCCGGACATCCATGATCGCCACATCGGGAGTGAGTTCACCGATTATCTGGAGGATGCTCTCGGTGTCGCCCATTGAGGCGACGACCTCAATCCCCTCGTCCGCCAGCAACCGCGCCATCCCCACCCTCAAGAGGGCGGAATCTTCGGCCAATACAACGCGCATGGCGACTCCTGAGTGCTGAAGTCGGCCCAGCGAGGGGACTGAACCGGAGGGTCAATTGCGTGGGGGGCGGGGCACGGTTTCCGCGCATGTTTTCAACTGGCCTGGCGGGCCAGGTGATCAGCATAGAGGAGCGTGCCGAAACGCCAACCCCCTTCGTGATCATTCTCGGGTGTTGAGCATGGCCAGGGCGCCTTGTCCGGCCAGGCGCCGCGTCGCCGAGACCGCCACGGCGACGGCGACCGCGAGGCACGCGACGACCAGGCCGGCGAGGACGGCCCAGGGGACGCTGACGTCCACCGTTCCGTACGCGGCCTTCATCGCTCCCCGGTACGCCCACAGGCCGAGGGTGATCACGGCGGCGGCGATGCCCGCTCCGGCCAAAGTGGTGGTGACGGTCTCCCACACGGCCATCCTGAGCAGTTGGTCCTCGCCGACGCCGACCATGCGCATTCCGGCGATCTCCCTGCCGCGCCGGCTGTAGGACATGACCAACGTGCCGGCCACCGCGATCAGCGCGTACACCGAGGCGGGGCCCACCAGTACCAGCAGGACCAGGTGGTTGAGCCGGTCCTGGTCACTGGTCGAGGCGCCGAACCACTCCTCGGTGGGGGTCACCTTCACGCCCGCGGCCCGCAGTTCACCGTTGAGCCGCGCCGCCGTCGCGCCGACGGCGCCGCGTCCGCCGTGCTCCTCGTCCAGGAGCACGGTGGCCCGCTCGGGCGCCGAGGCCCCGCTCGTGCCGGGGGCGAGGACCAGGTGCGGCACCGCCGAGCCGCCGTCCAGCACGGCCGTCACCTCGGCCGTGACCGGGTCACCGCCGAAGCGCCCGTAGGTGAGGCGGTCGCCCGCATGGACGCCGTACCAGTCGGAGAACTCCTTCGAGACCGCGACGGTGCCCGGCGCGAGTGCCCGTGCGCTGCCCTCCGGCGCGGTGATGCGGTGGGTGAGGGCGAGGCCCGGCACGTCGACGACGGCCGCGTCGTCGTCCCACACCGAGTACGGTCCGGCCACCGCGACGTCCATCGGCGCGGGCGCCGATACGGCACGTACGCCCGGTCGTTCGCGCAGCCCGGTCAGTACCTCCTGGCTCAGCCCCCGGCCCGGTGTGAGGGGTTCCACCACCAGTTGGCCCAGCGTCCGCTGCCTGTCGTCGGCCCTGACGGTGGCGCCGGTGGTGGCCATCACCGAGGCGAAGGTGCCGACGATGGCCACGATGGCGAGGACCGGCCCCACCAGCGAGGCGGTCCGGCGCCTGGACGTGCTCACCGCTTCCACCGCCAGCAGTCCGGGCACCGACCGGGTCCGCTTCAACCAGGCGGTCGACAGCCTCACCAGCGAGGGGAGATAGGCGGGCCCCAGCAGAGCGGCCGCCGAGGTCAGTGCCATCGGGCCGAAGAGGGCCAGTGGCGTGGCCGCCTCCGAGCCGGCGTTCGGCGTGAGGAGGAGCATCACGGCGCCGATGACGAGCAGGAGGGCGCCCGTCGCACCGCGGCCGACGGTCATCGTCCGGGAGTCCAGGTCCGCCTCGCGCAGCGCCTCCAGGGGCCCGGTGCGCGAAGCCTGACGAGAGGCGGCCAGCGCGCCCAGCACGGCGATGACGAAACCGCACACCGCGGCGAACGAGAGGGGGCCGCCGAGCGACCCGGCCCGCATGTCGACGGGCGACAGCCCGGTACCGTTCAGGCCGCTCACCGCCATCGGTGTGGCGGCGGCCGCCACCGCGCAGCCCACGAGCGTCGCGGGAACCGCCACCGCCACCGACTCGCCGATCACCATGCGCCGCACCTGCGGCCCGCCCGCACCGATCAGCCTCAGGAGGCCCATGTCCCGGCGGCGCAGGGCGATGCCGAACGCGCCGGTTCCGGCGATGACGAAGACCGTGACGAAGGCCGAGACGACAGCGGCGAGGACCAGGACGGTCTGTATCCCACCCATGTCGGGGGCGCCGGTGGTCAGGGTGTGATGGGCGCCCTCGCCGTCCGTGAGGGTGATCGAGGGGTGGGAGCCGGAAGGCCGCGGCACGTTCCAGGTCGCGGCCAGCGCCGCTGCCGACACCCCGACGAGCGCCACGCCGAGCGCCAGCGCGATGAACGTTCCCGCGAACAGCGCCCAGTAGTGGCGTACCGAGCGTACGGACAGACGCCACATCAGGACTCCCACCGGCCCAGACGGGCGGCGACCTGCTCGGCCGTCGGCTGGTCGATCCGATCCACGGCCCGGCCGTCGTGGAGGAAGACCACGCGGTCCGCCCAGGCCGCCGCCCCCGGGTCGTGGGTGACCATCACCACGGTCCCGCCGGCCCGGTCCACCACGTCCCGCAGCAGCGCCATGATCTGCCGGCCCGTCTGTCGGTCGAGCGAGCCGGTCGGCTCGTCGGCGAAGACGATCTCGGGCTGGACCACCAGGGTCCGGGCGATGGCCACGCGCTGCTGCTGGCCGCCGGAGAGCTGCGCGGGGCGCCGGTCCGCCTTGTCCTCGAGGCCCACCTGTCGCAGGGCCTCCATGACGTCCGCGCGCCGGGGCCGACCTCCGTTCAGCCGTAGCGGCAACGCCACGTTCTCGTAGGCCGTGAGCATGGGCAGCAGGTTGAACTGCTGGAAGACGAAGCCGATGCGACTGCGCCTGATCAGGGTCAGCTCCCGCTCGTCGCAGGCACTCAGGTCGGTGTCGCCCAGGAGCACCTGTCCCTCGGTGGGCCGGTCCAGGCCGGCGGCGCAGTGCAACAGGGTCGTCTTTCCCGCTCCGGACGGACCCATGATGGCGGTCATGGACTTCGCCGGGAACCCCAGGGTGACGTCACGCAGCACCGGTACCGGCCCCGTCGCTCCGGGGTAGGTCTTGGAGACGGAGACCAGCTGGGTCGCCGGTAGCCGGGTGTCGGTGAGCAGTGACATCGGTGGTCCTCGGGGGGTCGGAGGTGATACGTCCAGTCCAGCACGCGGGGAGTCGCCGGGCAGTGGGCCTGTGAGGAGTCTTCGCCGGGGGGTTTTCCCTACCGTCGAGCGAGTCGCCGGGCCCCGGTCAGCGTGCGTGCGCCGCCGGCTCCGCCGGCGCCTCGACGTCGGGGTCGAGCAGCTGCGTCAGTCGGCGGGCCGAGGCGTCCCAGGACCACTGCCGCTCGACCCACGCCCGTCCGGCGGCGCCCATCGCGGCGCGTTCCGGCGACAGCAGTGTCCGCACGACGGACCGGGCGACGGCCGTGACGTCCCTGCCGTCGACGACGTGCCCCGTCAGCCCTTCGAGCACGGTGTCGGGGGCGCCACCGGAATCACCGGCGATCACGGGCAGTCCGCTGGCCGCCGCTTCCAGGAAGACGATGCCCAGGCCTTCCGCCTCCAGGCCCGCGCGCCTGGTGCGGCACGGCATGGCGAAGGCGTCGGCGACCGCGTAGAACGGGGGCATTTCGGCGTGGCCCTTGCCGCCCGCGAAGACGACGGAGCCGTCCGCGGCGTGCTTGCGGGCCAGTGCGTGCAGGCGCCGCTCGTGCGGGCCCTTGCCGACGATCACCAACGCCGCTTCCGGTACCGCTCGCCGGATGAGCGGCAGAGCGCGGATGAGGGTGTCCTGCCCCTTGCGCGGCACCAGTCGCGAGGCGCACAGGACGACCTTCCTGCCGCCCAGGCCGTAGCGGTCGCGGAGCTCTTGGACGTCCCGCGCGGGGAGGTCCGGCCGGAAGTCCTCGGGGGCGACTCCCGGTACGAGCCGGCTCATCCGGGCTCGTGGGCCGAGGGCGGGCGCGATCCGGGACCGGGTGTACTCGCCGAGGTAGGTCACCACGTCCACGCTGTCGCCTATGCGCCGCAGGACCTGGCGCGCCCCGGGTGTCCGGGCCCACCAGATCTCGTGGCCGTGGGTGGTGGCGACGGTCCGCCGGATGCCGGCCCGGCGCAGCGCGGGGGCCATGTGGGCCAGTGGGGCCGCCGCGCCGAACCAGACCCGGTCACAGCCGTGTTCGCGGGCGATCTCCATCGCCCTGCGGGTGACGCGCCCGGTCGGCAGCAGGGTGCGGGTGGAGTCCCGGATCACGGGGAACGGCAGGGTCGCGTCGTACTCCGCGGCCCCCGGTTCGTTCGAGGTGTAGACCACCACGTCGTTGCCGGGCATACGGGTGGCCAGCGCGTGGACGAAGGTCTCGATGCCGCCCTGGCGCGGGGGGAAGTCGTTGGTGATGACGAGTGTGGTGCTCATGGGGGTCGCGTCGCTGCCTTCGGTATCGGTGGTCGTGGATGCCGGGCCCGGGCTCTCAGGCGACGAAGAGGCGGTTCCGGCGGTCATGGGTGATGTGGGTGGTTTCCCGTCCGGTGGGCCGGTCGGTACGGCGTACGGACCCGGATGCGCACCGGGCGGCGGCCGGTGCGGGCCGGCCGGGCGGGCGCGGACCGGTCATCGCCCTGCTCCCGTGCCGGCGGGGGCGTACGGCCGTCGGGACGGGACGAGGTGGGCGGCGCGTGCGGGTCGGCCGCCGCGTACCTCCAGGCTGCGCACCCGTTCACGCGGAGCGGCCAGTCGGGCCCACCCCACCAGCACGACGGGCAGTGCCAGGTAGCCGAAGCGTCCGGCGGGCGCCAGGGTGAAGGCCACCATCAGGCCGATCGCGAGCCGGTCGGCCGCGGCCCGCAGATGAGCGGGTGGCCGACGCACGAGGGACACGGCGACGGCGAGACCCCCGCACAGCAGCAGCCCGACGGCCGCGTACCACCCGGCCGGCCCCAGGTCGGCCAGCAGCCGGCCGGGCAGCGGACTGGCGGCCGGGGTCGGCAGGTCACCGCGTCCGGTCGGGAAGGCCAGCACCTGCTCGACCATGGCGGCGGGTGAGATCACCGCGCTGGGCAGGATCAGCAGGGTCGCGCCCGCCACCGCGGTGCCCGCGCACCGCAGGGCCGCCCGGAGGCCCGCCACACTGCCGAGCAGGACCACGGCCACCGCGATCGCGGGCCACGCGGTCCACTTGAGGGAGCACACCACGGCGAGCGCCAGGCCCGCCGCCGCCGGGCGGCCGACGGCCGCCATGGCGAGCGCCAGGCAGCACAGGCCGGTCAGCGGAAGGTCGACTCCGCTGACGCACAGGGGCAGGGCCACGACGGGAGACGCGATCAGCGCCGCCACGCCCGTTCCGTACGTCATGCGCTCACCTCCTCCCGTGGGAGTGACGGTCGGCCGGGAGCGACGCAGCGTCAGCCGAGCCCGGTGCAGGCAGAGAAGGAACACCGCGGCGCACCAGATCCGGGCGTCGCCGAGCACCCGGGCCACCCAACCGTGGTCGCCCACCAGCGCCTTGGGGATGCCGAGCAGAGCCATGGCCGGGAGGTACGGGGTGTAGTCCGTGACCTTGTGCGGGTGGGGCAGGTACGGGGTTCCCTGCTCCAGGAGCAGTCGGCCGGAGCGCTCGATCACGTCGACCTCGCTCTGGGCCCGTCCCGTCAGGACGAGGAGGACGAGGGGCACCACCACCGCGCCGATCAGCGCGATGGTCACCCCCGCCCGCCGGGCACGCGGGCCGGGGACGCCGTAGGAGACGGCTGCCGCGGCCGCGTATCCCAACGCGGCGCTCGTTCCCCAGATCCGGTGCGTGTCCAGCGAGGAGATCACGGGGAAGGCCGCGGCCCACAGGGCGGCGATCAGCCATCCTGTGGCCCACGTGCCTCGGCGGTTCCACCAGGGGTGGGAAGGCGCCGCGGGTTCGGTGACCGCGGGTTCGGTGACCGCGCCCGCGGTGGTGACCGGGTATTCGACTCGACGGAATCTCACCCTGCCATTGCAGTCTCGAGGACCGTCGGGGTCATCAGAGTCAGGTCGAGACTTCCTGGTCGGGTTTTCCCTACCGTCCCCCCGCCCGGGTGTTCACGACGCGGCCGGCCCGGGACGGTCGCGCTGCCTCGCGGTCGCGATCTCCAGCAGGCTCCTGACGTGCGACGTCAGATAGAAGTGGTCGCCGGGGAACACCCGCAGGGAGAACGCGCCCGTGGTGACCGACTCCCAGGCCTTGACCTTGGCCACGTCGACCCGGGGGTCCCGGTCGCCGGTGAGGGCCACGACGTCCGCGCGCACCGGGGCGGCTGACGGGTCCGGCCGGTAGGTGTCGAGCAGGTGGTAGTCGTTGCGGATGATGTCGAGCACCATGGCCCGCAGGTCCGGGTCGTCCAGCACCGCCGAGCGGGTGCCGCCGAGGTCGGCCATCGTCGCCAGCAGGTCGTCGTCGCCGCGCGGCCCGGGGTCGACCGGTTCGGAGTCGACCGTCTCGGAGAACTCCGCCAACTCCCGCCCCGACACGCACAGGCGGGTGACGCGGGAGGTTCCCGCCGCCTCCAGCAGGCGCAACGACTCGTAGGCGACCGCGGCGCCCATGCTGTGGCCGAACAGGATGGTTTCCCGGCTCCGATCGGCGCCGAGCGCCTCGGCCGCTCCGGCCGCCAGTTCCCCCATCGAGCCCATCAGCGGTTCCGTTATTCGGCTCTCCCGCCCGGGGTACTGGACCACCTGCAGCTCGACGTCCGGACCGATGTGCCCGGCCCACGCGCGGTAGAAGCTGGCGCTGCCGCCGGCATGCGGAAAGCAGACGACGCGGCGATCCGCCGATGGGTTTCGCCGGTACGTCACCAGCCAGGACGATGTGTTGGACATGTACTGATCTCCCCGTTGTGTGTTCGACCGAGAACCGGTCCTCAGCCCAGAACCGCTTCGCCCAGCAGCGTCAGCCGGTGGACGGTGGCGTTGTTCTTCCGTTCCGTCGTCACGAAACCGGACCGTCTGAGAACACCCACGTGTTTGCTCGCCGATGGATTCGATATGTGAAGCCTGCGCGAAATCTCGCCCGTGGAACCGGGCACCCGTACGCTCTCCAGAACGCTCGCCCGGGTGTGCCCGAGGAGTTCGCTCAAGGCCGACCCGCCCTCGGCGCCCTGCCAGAGCGTGGAGGCGGTATCGGAATCCGGCACGACGGTGTACACGAGGGTCGGCGTCCCCTGCCATCCGGTGCTCGAATCCAGCAGCAGGGGGTTCACCGCGAAGAGCGACGGGGCGAGCACCAACCCTTTGCCGGTGAGTTCGATCTCCCTGTCGTGCGGGCCCTGGTTCACCCGCAACACCGGGGCTTCCCAACTGATGGCGGGATGGAGATTGTTGAGCACGCTCTCCACTCCGCCCGAGACGATGGCCCGCCCGCACACCTCTCGGGCCAGCTCCAGGTAGTTCTGTATCTGTGCCCAGAAGGGTTCCACGGCCATCGCGTGGAAACTCCGGTCACCGCCTGCCGAGGAATGGGGCAGGGACCTCGGCCCGGTGCGGGAGTTGATCGCGGAGGCCTCGACCGGGCCCATGGCCCGTAAGCGTCGCTTGACCTTCCGCCGCCATTCGACGAATACGTCCTGTTGCGACTCGGCGAACCTCGCCTCGGCACAGCGGGTTTCGAATTCGGCACCCAGGGTTCCGATGAATCGGATTCTGGATAGATCCTCAAAAGTGAGACGTAATGAGACCATTGTGCATTTCCCCCTTGTTTCAACCCGCGGTTGACGCCCGCTCAGCGCCAGTCCACGGACACACCCAGTCCGCTGTATCCCTGGACCAGATTCGATCGCATCCACGTGGGACCGCTCGCCAGTCGTACGGAACGCGCTTGGTCGGCCAGCCGGACCAGCAGGCTGCGCAGTTCGAAACGGGCCAGCGCGGCTCCGAGGCAATGGTGCGGCCCGGTGCCGAAACCCATGTGGCGGTTGGGCTTACGATCCGGCCGGAAGGCATGCGGATCGGCGAAGAGTCGCTCGTCGCGATTGGCCGCGGACAACCAGGCGACCACCGGCTCCCCCTTCCGGATCCGCTGTTCTCCGATCGTGCAGTCTTCGGTGGCGACCCGAAGCACGTGCATCGCGGGTGAAGTCCACCGAACGACCTCCTCAACAGCAAGATCGATTATACCGCTGTCCTCGCGGATCCGATCCAGGACATCGGGATAGGCGTGGAGTATGTGGAAGAGACCGGTGATCGAGTGTCGGGTCGTCTCGTTGCCGCCGATAAGGACGTTGTCACAGTTGATGACCACGTCGTCGACGCTCAGCCGGCCATCGGCGAGCAACGCGCTGACCAGGTCGTCACCCGGCCTCTTCTCCCGTTCCGCAACCAACTCGTGGAAGTAGAAGAGGATTTCCGAGTGGGCCTCGGCGGGCGACATCCGGTCGAATGAGCTCTCCTCGCCCCCGAAGGCGTGGTTGGTCAGCTCGATGAGGTCGTCCCGCTCACTGAGCGGCACCCCGATCACCTCGCACACGATGGCGGCGGGGAGACGGGGCCCGACGTCCGAGGCGACGTCGGTTGTTTCCCGGGACTTCATCCGGGCGATGATTTCCCCGACTTCGCGCTCCAGGACCGCGTGCAGCTCCGGTTCGCGCAGCCGGGAAAGGAACGGTCCGATCAGTCGCTTGAGATTCGAATGCCAGCTTCCGTCGGTCACCACGAGCATGCGTCCGCCGGAACTGTCGGAATTCTCGGCGTCGAACCCGATCATCATGCCGTGCTCGGAGGTGAAGGGCGCCTTGGGGGACAGGACGGCGCTGCAGTCCTGATGGGAGAAGACGGACCAGAAGCCGTTCGGGGAGAATCCCGGTTCGCTCCAGATCTTCGCGTCCGACGACGCGTACTCCCGCCACATCTCGAAGCGTGCTTCGCTCGTGTAGAGATCCGGGTTTGCCAAGTCCATGGTGGTGTGTCTTTCCTCAGCGGTCGATCGATGGGGGGTGAGGCGAGGGGAGCTCAGGCGGCGGTGTTCACGACCCGCTCCGGCTGTTCTTCTTCGTCGTCCGGCGCACCGTGGGGCGACGGGGGGTTGCGCATGACCCGGCTCAGTACGGCGCACAGCGCGACCAGACCGAGGACGCCGCCACAGACCAGCAGGCTGACGAGGCGGCCGCACAGCTCGTAGACCAGCCCGCCGGCCAGGGGGGCGATCGCGCCGCCGCCCGCGCTGCAGATGTTCGCCACGCTCATCACCCGACCCCGGTGGGTGTCCGGGGTGAGCAGCAACTGGTACGTGGTGAAGTAGGCGTTGGCCGTCGGCGCCGTGAAGGCCGTGATCCCGAGCAGGATGCCCGGGGTGTAGCTGCCGGGGAGCAGCGCGATCGCGACGGTGAGCGCGGCGAAGAGCCACAGGACGACGAAGATCGGGCGCGAGCCGGTCAGGACGCGCTGGAGCTTCGGCGCGGCCAGCGCCCCGAGCAGTCCGCCGACCCCCAGGAGGGCCGCCATGACCCCGATCAGCCCGGAGTTCATGCCGCTGGTCTTCGCCGACGCGATGACGATGAAGTAGACCGTGCCGTAGAAGAAGTTCGTGGCCGTCGCGAAGCCGAGGCCGAGCCGCAGGAACGGCTGCGTCCTGATCCAGGTGATGCCCTCCAGCACCTCGCCCGCCGACCATCCCTTGGACTCCGGTCGCCGGGCCACCGGTTGACGCCTCATGAACAGCAGCAGGACGAAGCCGACGAGATGGGCCGCGGCCCCGGCGAGGAACGGGAAGGCGTTCTTGGCGGCCTGGAGGAACCCGCCCGCCGAGGTTCCGACGAGCTGGCCGGCGTAGGTGCGCGCCGAGTTCATCGCGACGGCGTCCGACACCTTCTCCGGTGCGACCAGCGTCGGGATCATGGCCTCGCCCGTGGCGAGCATGACCGCCGTGGCGGCGCCGTTGACCAGGGCCAGGGCCAGCAGTGCGGTCAGCGACACGGCCCCGGCCCACAACATCACCGCCATGGCTCCGAAGACCACCACCAGGACGGCTTCGCACCACAGCATGACGGCCCTGCGGTCGTAGCGGTCGGCGATGGCGCCGGCCGGGAGGCCGGCCGCCAGGATGGCCACCGCGTCGGCGAACCCGACGAGGCCGGCCTGGCCGGCCGAGCCGGTGACCGTCAGGACGAGCAGCGGCAGGACGATCAGGGAGGTGCTGTACGCGAACTCGCCGAAGGTCTGGCTCGCCCACAACAGGGTGAAGTCCCGCTTGCCGCGTTGCGGATGAGTCATGCGTGCTCCTTCGTCGGTGGTCCGGGGCGGCGACGTGCCCAGGGGGAACGGCTGGGTGCTCAGCCCAGGACGCGGGCGCGGGCCCGGGTGTGGACGTAGGTCCGGCGCAGGTCGCGGACCATGCTGGTGCGCTTGAGCCAGCGGTCCGTGCCGTCGTAGCGCGGGGTGAAGACGTCCCGGCCGTGCACGACGCGGTAGTTGTCCAGGAAGGCCGCCTCGCCGGGCTCCAGGACGACACGCTCGGCGGAGTCCCGCAGCAGCTCCGCGCACTCCTTCAGGGCCGCCTCGGCCTCGATGTCTCCGGGCAGCGGGCTGGTGAAGTCCGCGTCTATGCGCAGGTACGGGGCTTCCCCGGGACCGAAGAGCACGGACGCCCGCTCGTGCTCGCGCTCGTCCAGTGCGGCCCGCTCCCCCGAGGCGGTCTCCCGCTGGGGGACGTGGGAGTCGTCCGGGTAGAACAGGAAGCGGTCCTGCGCCAGCACCTCGCGCAGGGACCGCGGAAGCGTGACGGAGTCCAGGCTCGCCACGGTGGTGCCCACCCGGTCCGGGTTGCGCAGGCACATCAGCGCCACGTAGTCGCCACGGCAGGTGTGGAAGACGTCTTCGGTGTGCAGGGTCAGCTGGGTTTCGCTGCTCGCGCTGGTCAGCGACGCCTCCTGGCCCTTGGAGGGGCAGACGTCGTGGACGAGCCGTCCGTTCTGCTGGTTCTGCCAGGCGAACGGGTCACCGAGCAGGGAGGCGATCAGGAGCAGGACCAGTTCCTCACGGTGCGCGGCGCCCTCCTTCTCCGCGATCTGCCAGCTCGGCGGCGTCGGAACGAGGTTCTCGCTCAGGGGCAGGTCGGCCACCTGGATGACGGCTTCCTCGCCGGCCCGGGAGGCGGCGAGGAACTGTCGGACGCCCAGGGGGAGCCTCTCGGCCTCGGCCCTGATGTCGTCGACCTGGTGGAGCGGCTCCCAGGTGTGGTGGCTCTTCAGGAACTGATCGGCGATCTTCGCCGTTGCCAGCTTTTCGTATGCGTTGAGAACGTACCGGGCCACTGGGGGCACCTTTCAGTCGTTGGCCGGCCCCGCGCCGGGGCGCGGGGCCTTCGCAAGGGGTGGCGCGCCGGCCCGCTCGGCGGCCGGGCGCGGGCGGCTACTCGGCGATCTCCCGCAATCCCGTGAGGAATTGGTCGGCGAGGCGCTCGATGGTGGCCGTGTGGTGGATGGCGGTGGAATGGATCCATTCGATCCGCAGCTCGCCGTCGATGACGGCCGCCACGATGTCGATCAGATGCGGTCGGGGCTGCTCGGGCGCCTGGTCCTGGCCGAGCCCGTCCAGCTGTCCGCGGACGAGGCCGTCCTGGTCGGCGGTGAGGTCCCACTGCCCCATGTAGTTGAAGCTGATGTGCGGCTGTTCCTGGAAGGCCAGCGCGCCGCCCGGCCGGTCCGCCTCGGACAGGTAGCGCAGGGCGCCGTACCCCAGGCCCCGTCCGGGCACCTGGCGCAGGCTGCGCTTGACCGTCTTCAGGGCGCGTCCCCAGTCCCCGTCGGGGACGTCGAGGGTGACCGGGTAGATCGTCGTGAACCAGCCGACCGTGCGGGAGAGGTCCACGTCCTCGAAGAGTTCCTCGCGTCCGTGCCCCTCGAGGGCGATCGTGACCGGAGTCCCGGCCCACCGGCCCAGCACCCGGCCCAGTACCGCCAGCAGCACGTCGTTGATCTGGGTGCGGTACAGGCCGGGCACCCGGGTCAGCAGGGACTCGGTGGCCTCACGACCCAGCCGTACGGTCGTCGCCACGGTGTCGCCGTAGGTGTTGACGGCCGATCCGTCGCGGGGGATCGCGGGCGAACCGCCGGCGGCGGCCCAGTACTCGACCTCGTCGTCCAGTCCGCCGGAGCGGACGTGGTCGGTCAGGCGCCGCGACCACAGCTGGTAGCTGCTGGTCCTGCCGCCCAGGTCGACCGGCCGGCCGGCGACGAGTCGGGCGTACGCCGTGGCGAGGTCCTCCAGCACCACGCGCCACGACACGCCGTCCATCACCAGGTGGTGCACGACGAGGAACAGCCGGGGGAGCCGGCCTTCGCCCAGCCGGAAGAAGACGCCCTGCAGCAGGGTGCCGGCGGTCAGGTCGAGCGAGCTCTGAGCGGTCGACGCGGCCTCTTCGAGGGAACGTTCGAGGCCGGCGTCGTCCTCCGTGGACAGGTCGCGCACCAGCAGCTGCGGCGCGACCGCGTCGCCGTACTCCTGGCTCCACCCGTCATCCGTACGGACGTAGCGCATCCGCAGCGCGTCGTGATGGGCGACGACGGCGGCCAGGGCCCGGCCGAGCAGGGTGCTGTCGGTGTCGGGAGCCAGCTCGACGTGCACCGACATCGCGTACCGGTCCGGGTTGACGGTGTGCTCGGCGAGGAACCACCGCTGGATGGGGGTGAGGCCGACCTCGCCCGAGACGGCGGCGGAGTCGCCGCCGGTGACGGACGCCCGCTCCACCAGCCGGGACAGCGCGGCGATGCTCTGGTGGAGGAAGAGCAGCTTGGAGGTCAGCTGCAGACCCTGCTGCCGCGCCCGGGAGACGACCTGGATGGAGAGGATCGAGTCGCCGCCGAGGTGGAAGAAGTTGTCGTGGATGCCGACCTTCTCCACGCCCAGGACCTCGGCCCAGACCGCGGCCAGGATCTCCTCGGTCTCGTCGCGCGGGGCGGCGTACTGCGAACCGAGCCGGTCCGTGTGCACCTCCGGGGCGGGCAGGGCGCGCCGGTCGACCTTGCCGCTCGGGGTCAGCGGGAGGGCGTCCAGCGTGACGAACACGGCCGGGACCATGTAGTCGGGCAGCGAGCCGGCCAGATGCTCGCGCAGCTCGGGCGTGGAGACGTCCCGGTCACCGACGACGTAGGCGACCAGCCTGCGGTGCCCGCTCTCCTGCCGGTGGGCCACCACGACGGCCTCGCGCACCCCGACGCATCGGACCAGCACCGTCTCGATCTCGCCCAGCTCGATGCGGAACCCGCGGATCTTGACCTGGTCGTCGGCCCGGCCGAGGTGTTCCAGTGTGCCGTCGGCGCGCCAGCGGGCGATGTCGCCGGAGCGGTACATCCGCTCCCCCGGCTCGCCGTAGGGGTTGGCCGGGAAGCGCTCGGCGGTGAGCTCGGGCCGGTGCAGATAGCCGCGCGCCAGGCCGGCGCCGCTCACGTGGATCTCGCCCGGGACGCCGACGGGAACGGGCGCGCCCGCCTCGTCGAGCAGCAGCACCCGGTAGCTCGGCAGGGGCCTGCCCGCCGGGATGCGGCCGCCGGCCGCCACGTGCTCGGCCAGCACCTCCTGGTAGGTGACGTGCACCGTCGTCTCGGTGATGCCGTACATGTTCACCAGCCGGGCCGCGCCGTCGCCGAAGCGGTCGAACCAGGTCATCAGGTGCTTCGGCTCCAGGGCCTCGCCTCCGAAGACCACCCAGCGCAGCTCGCGCAGGGTCCCGGCGTCGCGCTCCGCCGCGCTCTCCACGAGTTCGCGGAACATCGACGGCGTCTGGTTGAGCACCGTCACGCCCTCGTCGCGCAGGAGCGTCCACATCGCCTCGGGGCTGCGGGCGACGTCGTGCGGCACGATCACCGCGTGGCCGCCCGTGCTCAGGCAGCCCCACAGTTCCCAGACCGAGAAGTCGAACGCGTACGAGTGGAAGACGGTCCACACGTCCCGCTCGTGGAACCCGTAGGCCGGTTGGCTGTTCGCCAGCAGGTTGAGCACCGTGTGGTGTTCCACGGCGACGCCCTTGGGGCGCCCGGTGGAGCCGGAGGTGTAGATGACGTACGCCAGGTCCGCCCCGGTCACGGGGGCCTGGGGTGCCGTGGCCGGGAGGGCGCCGATCGCGGCGGCGTCGCGGTCCAGGTCGACGACCACGGCGTCGGCCGCCGGGAGGCGCCGCTGCAGGCCCCGGTGCGTGACCAGGAGCCCGGCTCCGGAGTCCTTCAGCATGTACTCCAGCCGGTCCGCCGGATACGCGGGGTCCAGCGGCACGTACGCCGCACCGGACTTCAGGATTCCCAGCAGGCCGACGACCATCTGCGCACTGCGTTCGACGGACAGGCCGACCAGCAGGCCGGGGCCGGCTCCCAGGGCGATCAGGTGGTGGGCGAGCCGGTTCGCCCGCTCGTCCAGCTCCCGGTAGGTCAGGGTCTCCCCGCCGCAGGACACCGCCGTGGCGTCCGGGGTGGCGGCGGCCCTCGCGGCGACGTGCTCGTGGATGCCGCCGGCCGGTACGGGCTCGGCGCCCGTCGCGTTCCACTCGTGCACCACGCGCTCCAGCTCGGCCCCCGTGACCATCGGGAGGGCCGACACGGGGCCCTTGGGCTCGGCGGCCACGCCGTCCAGGAAGACGCCCACGTGCTCGGCGAACCGGGCGATCGTCGCCTCGTCGAACAGCTCGGTGCCGTACTCGACCAGGACCGACAGCCCCGACTCGTGTTCCTCGAACTCGATGGTGAGGTCGTACAGGGCGCTGTCCCGCTCCATCGCGAAGTCCCCGACCCGGACGCCGGGCAGCTCCGGGTTCATCCCGGGGGCGTTCTGCATGACGACCATGACCTGGAAGAGCGGTGTGCGGCTGGTGTCGCGCTCCCGCTGCACCGCCTCCACCACCCGTTCGAAGGGCACCTCCTCGTGCGCGAAGGCGTCCAGGACCGTCTCGCGGACCTGCCCCACGAGCTCACCGAAGGACAGCTGCGGGTCGATGTGCGAGCGCAGTACGACGGTGTTCACGAGGAACCCGACCAGCTGCTCCAGGCCGGCGTGCCCGCGGCCCGCCGAGGCGGTGCCGACCGCGACGTCCCGCTGTCCGGAGTACCGGGAGAAGATCACCTTCAGTGCGGTGGTCAACGCCATGAACAGGGTCGCGCCCTGTTCGCGGGCCACCTTCCGGACCCCCTCGACGACGGGCAGCGGCACCTCGAAACCGTAGGCCGCGCCGGCCGAGGAACGCACCGCGGGCCGCGGCCGGTCCGTGGGCAGCTCCAGCGGGGCGATGCCCTCCAGCCGCTCGCGCCACCAGGCCAGCTGGGTGTCCAGCAGACCGCCGTCCTCCAGCCGGCCGCGCTGCCACGCGGCGAAGTCGGGGTACTGCACCGGGACCTGCGGCAGTCGCGGGTCGGTGCCGCCCACCCGGGCCGCGTACAGCTCACCCAGCTCGTGGGCGACGATGCCCACCGACCAGCCGTCGGTGACGATGTGGTGCATGCCGATGGCGAAGACGTACTCGTCGGCGGTCAGTCGCACCAGCAGGAGCCGCAGCAGCGGGCCGTTCTCGAGGTCGTACGGCCGTGCCAACTCGCCGCGGACGATCTCCGCCAGGCGCTCCTCGCGTTCGTCGGCGGCGGCCTCGGACAGGTCGGCGGTGGTCCAGCGCGGCTCCAGGACGGGGTGGACGCGCTGCAGGCCCCGGCCGTCGGCCATGACGAACGTGGTGCGCAGCGACTCGTGCCGGCCGACCAGGTCGGTGGTGGCGGCGCGCAGCGCGGCCGTGTCCAGGTCACCGGTCAGCCGCATGGCGGCCGTCGAGTGGTACTCCGTGCTGTCCTGGTTGAAGTCCTGGAGGAACCACAGGCGCTGCTGTCCGAAGGACATCGGCAGCGGGCCCGTGCGGTCGGCCACCGGGATCGAGGTGTCGGCGGGCGCCCGGTCGGGTGCCAGCGACTCGGCCGCCTGCGCGACGGTCGGGGCGTCGAACAGCACGCGCGGCGAGAGCTGGACGCCCAGGGCCCGGTGGACCCGGGAGACCACCTGGATGGCGATGATGGAGTTGCCGCCCAGGTCGAAGAAGTTGTCGTGGACGCCGACGCGTTCGGCTCCGAGCACTTCGGCCCAGATCCCGGCCAGGACCTCCTCGGCCGCATCGCGCGGGGCGACGTACGGCGAGCCCGCCGGGTCGCCCTGGATCTCGGGCCGCGGCAGCGCCTTCACGTCGATCTTGCCGTTCGGGGTCACCGGCATCCGCTCCATGGGGACGAACGCCGCCGGCACCATGTGGTCGGGCAGCGAGGCCGCCAGGGCCGAGCGCAGCCCCCCGCTCGTGAGCTCCCGGTCCGCGGTGAAGTAGGCGACCAGCCTCTTGTCGCCGGGGTTGTCCTCCCGAACGAGCACGGAGACCAGGCCGACTCCTTCCCGGGCACCGAGCGCGGCCTCGATCTCGCCCAGCTCGATGCGGTAGCCACGGACCTTGACCTGGCCGTCGGCGCGGCCGATGAACTCCAGTCGGCCGTCGCCGCGCCAGCGCACCACGTCCCCGGTCCGGTACATCCGCCCGCCGGGGGCGCCGAAGGGGCAGGCCACGAACCGTTCCGCGGTCAGCCCCGGCCGGTTGAGGTATCCGCGGGCCAGCACGGGGCCGGTCGCGTACAGCTCGCCGGCCACGCCTTCCGGTACCGGACGCAGGTCCGCGTCGAGCACGAGCAGGGCGGCGTTCGCGATCGGGCCGCCGATCGGGACCGTGTCGCCGTCGCCGCCACCGCGGTATTCGGCCGCGGTGACCTGGATGGTGGCCTCGGTGGGCCCGTAGAGGTTGACCAGCGGGACGTCCCACGCCGCGCACAGCGCGTCCGCGAGGCCCTTGGGCAGGGTCTCCCCGCCGATGAATATCCGCTTGAGCGCCTTGGGCCTGCGTTCCAGCGGGATCGCGGCCAGCAGGGAGGGCACGAACTCCGCGAGGGTGATGCCGCGCCGGTCCATGAAGTCGGCGAGTCGGAACGGGTCCTTGGACACGTCGGCGGAGACGATGTGGCCCGTGGCCCCGGAGAGCACCGACAGCATCAGTTCCCACACCGAGACGTCGAAGCTGATGGAGGTCCGCAGCAGGACCTGGTCATCGGGGTCGACGGGGAAGGTCGCGTCGAGCCACGCGAGGTGGTTGACCAGGTTGGCGTGCGGGACGCCGACGCCCTTGGGCTTCCCGGTGGAGCCGGAGGTGTAGATCACGTAGGCCAGGTCCGCACCGTCCGGGCCGGGCTCGGGGGCGCAGGAGGGCCGTTCGCGCAGTGCCGCCGCGTCGGCGTCCAGGTCCACCGGCTCGGCCCCGGTGTCGGGCAGCCGGTCCCGTACGCCGTCGTGGGTCACGAGCAGCCGCGCGCCGGAGTCGTTCAGCATGTACGCCAGGCGCTCGGCCGGGTAGGCCGGGTCCAGCGGAACGTAGGCGGCGCCGGACTTCAGGATGCCCAGCAGGCCGACCATCATGTGCAGGCCGCGTTCGGCGGCCAGACCCACCACCTGGTCGGGGCCGGCCCCGCGTGCGATCAGGTGGTGGGCGAGCCGGTTCGCCCGCTCGTCCAGCTCCCGGTAGGTCAGTGACGCGTCTTCGAAGGTGACGGCGACGGCGTCCGGCCTGGCGGCCACCCATTCGGCGAACCGTTCGAGGACGGAGTCCTGCGAGACCTCCACCTGACTCGTCGCGTTCCATTCGCGCACGACCCGGGAGAACTCGCCGTCCGACAGCATCGGCAGCGCCGACACCGGCCGACGGGGGTCGGCGACCATGGCGGTCAGCAAGGTCGCGAAGTGCCGTGCCAGGCGCGCGACGGTGGGCTCGTCGAACAGCTCCGCGTCGTAGGACAGGGAGTAGGCGAACTCGTCGCCGGCGTAGGCGATCAGGTTCAGCGGGAAGTTGGTCGCCTCCACGCCCTCCAGGCCCCGCAGCCGCAGGCCCTGGTCGGCGGCGGTCCGGTCGTTCATCGGGTAGTTCTCGAAGACGACCAGGCTGTCGAAGAGGTTGGTGCCGCGTTCGACGCCGCTCCAGCTCTGGATCTGCCCCAGCGGTACGTACTCGTAGCCGCGCGCCTCGACCTGTGCCCGCTGCACCTCGGCCAGCCACTGGACGACGGGCGTGCTCGTGCCGGCCGTGATCCGTACCGGCAGGGTGTTGATCATCATGCCGACGATCGAGTCGATGCCCGGCAGGTCGGCGGGGCGGCCCGAGACCGTCGCGCCGAAGACCACGTCCCGCTCGCCGGCGTACCGGGAGAGCAGCAGCGCCCAGGCGCCCTGGACCACAGCGTTCACCGTCAGCCGGTGCCGCCGCGCGAAGTCGAACAGCTCCTTGGACGCCTGCGCCGAGAACTGCTCGACCAGGCTGTCCGTGGACCGCGACCGGTGGCTGGACGCCGGGCGGCGGTCGTACGGCAGCGGCGTCGGCTCGTCGAAGTCCGCCAGCAGGCCTCGCCAGTACTCCTCGGCCTGCGTCAGGTCCTGTTCCTCCAGCCAGCGGACGTAGGCGCCGAACGGCCGTCGGGCCGGCAGCTGCGGCGTCCGACCGGCGGCGAGCGCGCCGTAGGCCGAGGACAGCTCGGAGAGCACCTGGAAGGTGCTCCAGCCGTCCAGGAGGACGTGGTGGGAGGTGCGCACGACGCGGACGCTGGTGTCCGAGGTGCGGATCAGGGCCAGCCGGGCCAGCGGCGCGACGGTCAGGTCCAGACCCTGTGCGCGGTCCTCGGCCAGGAAGCGCTCCAGCGCCTCCTGCTGCTCCGCCTCCGTCATCCCCCGCCAGTCCAGGTGCCGCACGGGCAGCTCGGCCTGCCGGCTGATCACCATCAGGGGCCGGTCCACCCGGTCCCAGACCAGCGAGCCGCGCAGGATCTCCAGGTGGTCGGTGACCGCCTGCCAGGCGCGGGCGAGCAGGTCCGGGTCCGAGACGCCGTCGAAGACGAAGGCCATCTGCTCGAAGTAGGTGGGCGAATCGGGGTCGGCCAGCGTGTGGAAGAGCATTCCGGCCTGCATCGGCGTCAGCGGATAGACGTCCTCGATCGCGCGTCCGTCGCCGACGATCCGGTCGACGCCCGCCTGGTCGAGACCGGCCAGCGGGAAGTCCGACGGGGTGGCGCCGCCGCTGCCCGGCGCCAGGCAGTGGCCGACGATCTCGCGCAGCGCGGTGAGGAACTCGCGGGCCACCCGCTCGATCGTGGCGGGGTCGAAGACCCGGTCGGAGAAGGTCCAGCTCACGCCGAGCCGACCGTCTTCGACCATGCCGATGACGTCGAGGAGGTACGGGCGGGGCTGGTCCGGCTCGTTGTCGAGGCCCAGGGCCGGCAGGCGGTCGCGGATCAGGCCGTCGTGGCCGGTCGTGCCGTGCAACTGGCCGTGGTAGTTGAAGCTGATCTGCGGCAGCCGGTCCCCGTGCAGCGCGTGGCCCGGGGTGCCGGGCAGGGACAGGAAGCGCAGCGCGTCGTAGCCCAGGCCGCGGCCGGGGATCGCGCGCAGCTGCTCCTTGACGGACTTGACGGTCTCGCCCCAGGAGCGGTCGCCGGGCACGGTGAGCGCGACGGGGAAGTGGGAGGTGAACCAGCCGACGGTACGGGACAGGTCGAGGTCGTCGAACAGCTCCTCGCGTCCGTGGCCCTCCAGGCCGATGACCACCCGGTCCTGGCCGATCCATCCGGCCATGGCCCGGCCCAGCGCGCTGACCAGGATGTCGTTGATCTGCGTGCGGTAGACGGAGGGCACCCGGTGCAGGAGGGCGTCCGTCTCCTCCCGGCTCAGCCGTACGTCGACGGTCCGCTCGTGCGCGGTGACGTTCTCGCCGTCGTGGTCGGTGGGCAGGAGCGGGGCGCCGTCCGGGTCCACGTCGGACCAGTGCCCGATCTCGTGGTCGAGCCCGCCGGAGCGTACGTGGTCGGTCAGGCGCCGCGACCACTGCTGGTAGCTGCTGGTCTTGCCGCCCAGGTCGGCCGGTCGGCCGGCGGCGAGCTGGGCGTACGCCGTGGCCAGGTCCTCCAGCACCACGCGCCACGACACGCCGTCCATCACCACGTGGTGCACCGCGAGGAACAGGCGGGGCGCCTCGCCCTCGACCGGCCGGATGAAGACGCCCTTCACGAGATCGCCCGCGGACAGGTCGTGCGACCGCTGCGCGGCCAGGGCGGCGTCGTGGAGGGCTTGGTCGCGTGCGGTCGCGTCCAGGCCGGCGAGGTCGAGCTCGTCCAGCAGGGCGCCGGCCGGGCGGCTGCCGTACTCCTGGACCCGTCGTCCGTCGGCTGCGACGTAGCGCATCCGCAGGGCGTCGTGGTGCGCGACCACGGCGTCCAGGGCGCGACCCAGGACGGCTCCGTCCGTACCGGGGGCCAGTTCGACCTGCACCGACATCGTGTAGTGGTCCGGGTTGACGGTGTGCGTCGTGAAGAACCACTCCTGGATCGGGGTGAGTTCGACCCGCCCGGAGACCGCGGCCGTCCCGGCGGCCGGCGTGGTGACGGCGGCCTTCCCCACGACGGCGGCCAGTGCGGCGACGCTCTGGTGGACGAAGAGCAGCTTGGAGGTCAGCGCGAGGCCCGCCTGGCGGGCCCGGGAGACGACCTGGATGGACAGGATCGAGTCGCCGCCCAGTTCGAAGAAGTTGTCGTGGATGCCGACGCGTTCGACGCCCAGGACCTCCGCCCAGGCACGGGCCAGGATCTCCTCGGTCTCGTCGCGTGGCGCCACGTACTGCTCGTCGGGCAGGCCGGCTCCCGCTTCGGGCTCCGGCAGGGCGCGGCGGTCCACCTTGCCGCTCGGGGTCAGCGGCAGCGCGTCCAGGGTGACGAACGCGGCCGGGACCATGTAGTCCGGCAGCAGGCCGCCGAGGTGGCCGCGCAGGTCGGCAGGGCGGAGGTCACGGGTGGTGACGAGGTAGGCCACCAGGCGCCGGCGCCCGGAGTCCTCCTGGCGGGCCACGACGACGGCGTCCTCGACGTCCGGGTGCGACAGGACGGCGCTCTCGACCTCGCCGAGTTCGACGCGGAAGCCGCGGATCTTGACCTGGTCGTCCGCCCGGCCGAGGAACTCCAGGTCTCCTCCGGGCAGCAGGCGCGCCCGGTCGCCCGTGCGGTAGAGCCGGTCCGTGCTGTCGAACGGGCTGGTCACGAAGCGCTCGGCGGTCAGGTCGGGACGGTTGTGGTAGCCACGGCCGATGCCGTCGCCGCCGATGTGGATCTCGCCGGGCACGCCCACCGGGACGGGCCGCATCGCGGCGTCCAGGACGTAGACCCGGGTACGGGGCAGGGGCCGGCCGATGGGGACGAACACGCTGTCGCCCAGCGCGTCGTGGGAGGGGACGAAGACGGTGGAGTCGACCGTGGCCTCCGTCCCGCCGTACGCGTTGACGATGACGGCGTCGTGCCGGACCTGGCGCAGCAGCGCCCGGCAGTCCTCGACCCGCCAGCCCTCGGAGCCGACGGAGATCAGCCGCAGCGGGGGGAATCCGTCGCCGCGCCGCTCGACCTCGTGCAGGACGGCGTTCATCAGGGAGGGCACGATCTCGATGCCGGTGGCGCCGGTCCGCTCGATCAGGTCGAGGAGTGCGGACGGGTCGGTGGCGACGTCCTTGGACGCGATGATCAGCGCGCCGCCGAAGGGCAGCGAGCGGATCAGGTCCGCGAAGAAGAGGTCCACGGAGAGGCTGGAGACGGACAGGAAGCGCAGCCGCAGCCCGCTCAGGTCGTACTGCTCGTCCCAGGCGGCGCAGATGTGCCGGACGTTGCGGTGCTCGATGGCGACGCCCTTGGGGTTGCCCGTGGAGCCCGAGGTGTAGATGACGTAGGCCAGGTCGGTGGCACGGACTCCGGTCTCGGGCGCCGTGACGGGCCGTTCCGCGATCGCGGCGCGGTCGGCGTCCAGGTCCACGAGCACCGCGTCCGTGGGCGGGAGGATGCCGCGGGTCCCGTCGTGCGTGACGATCAGGCCGGCGCCGGACTCCTGGAGCATGTAGGCGAGGCGTTCGGCCGGGAAGGCCGGGTCGAGCGGTACGTAGGCCGCCCCCGCCTTGAGGATGCCGAGCAGGCCGACGGCCATCCGGCTGCCGCGCTCGACGCACAGGCCGACCAGGGAGCCCGGTCCCGCGCCGTGCTCACGGAGGTGGTGGGCGAGCTGGTTGGCGCGCTCGTCCAGTTCACGGTGGGTGAGGGTGTCGTCGCCTTCGCCGATGACGGCCACCGCGTCCGGGGTCCGCAGGGCCTGCTCGGCGAGCCGCTCGTGGACGAACGCGTCGGATCCTTCGCTCGAACGCGTCGCGTTCCAGTCCACGACGATCTGCCGGTACTCGTCCTCGGTCAGCATCGACAGTTCCGACACCGCCCGTTCGGGGTCGGCGACGACCGAGGCGAGGAGGGTGCCCAGGTGATCGGTCAGCCGGGTGATCGTCGTCGCGTCGAAGAGTTCGGTGCTGTACTCGACCAGGCCGATCAGCCTGCCGTCGCGCTCCTCGAACTCCAGGGTGAGGTCGAGCAGGGACGCGTCGCGGTCCAGCGGGTATTCGGTGGCCTCGACCGAGGGGAACGCCGCGGCGTCGGCGGGGGCGTTCTGCAGGACGACGCTCGCCTGGACCAGCGGCGTACGGCTGGTGTCGCGCTCCGGTTGCAGCGCCTCCACCAGCCGGTCGAAGGGCACGTCCTCGTGGGCGAACGCGTCGAAGACGGTCTCCTTGACCTGTCCCAGCAGGTCGCCGAAGGACATGTCCGGGTCGACCCGGGAGCGCAGCACGACGGTGTTGACCAGGAACCCGACCAGTTGCTCCAGCTCCGGCAGGCTCCGGCCCGACGAAGAGGTGCCGAGCGCGATGTCCCGCTGCCCCGAGTAGCGGGCGAGGAGCACGTTGACCGCCGCCGTCAGGGCCATGAACAGCGTGGCACCCCTCCGGCGCGCCAGCTCCTTGATCCCGGTGAGCGTCCTCGCGGGCACCTCGAAGAGCTGTGCTGCGCCGGCCGAGGAGCGTACGGCGGGCCGGGGGCGGTCGGTGGGCAGCTCCAGCGGCTCGAGTCCCGCCAGCCGTTCGCGCCACCAGTCCAGCTGCCCGGTGAGCAGCTTCCCGTCCTCCAGTCGGGCGCGCTGCCAGGCGGCGAAGTCCGGGTACTGGACTGCCGCGTCGGGCAGCTTCGCATCCCGCTGTTCCACCCGGGCCGCGTACAGCTCGCCCCACTCGCGCGCCGCGATCCCCATCGACCAGCCGTCCGTGACGATGTGGTGCATTCCCAGGACGCAGATGTGCTCGGCGGCCGAGAGCCTCACCAGCAGTACGCGGACCAGCGGGCCGTTCCCGAAGTCGTACGGGCGGCCCATCTCGGTCCGCACCAGCTCACGGGCCCGCTCCTCGCGGTGGGCCTCGGAGACGTCCGACACGTCCGCGGTGGTCCACTGGGGCGCGGCGTCGGGGCGCAGCACCTGGACGCCGCGGCCGTCCACCATCTCGAAGGTGGTGTGCAGCGACTCGTGCCGCGCCACCAGTTCCCCGGCCGCCGCCCGCAGGGCCTCCGCGTCGAGCGGACCGGTCAGCCGCAGGGCCAGCGCGAGATGGTAGTCGGCGCTGCCCGGCGCGAAGTCCTCCATGAACCACAGGCGCTGCTGCCCGTAGGACATGGGCATGGCCTCCGCGCGCGAGACCACCGGAATCGCGGGTCCGGCGGCTTCGGACCGGCCGGCGAGGCGCTTCGCGAGCGCGTCTCGCAGGTGCGCGGGAAGCGCGGCGATCCGGTCCTCGCGAGAAGACGGCGTGTTCATAAGGACTCCCAGGAGACGTGGACGCCTGCCGGCAGGCGAACCACAAGAGGCGAACCGCAGAATGTGTGCGCCAGGGGGTGGCGGGCGGCGCGGGGCCGCCCGCCGTCACCTCCGGCAAAGAGTGGTGCGGTGGTGTCGAAAGGTGCTGGTGGGGCTGAGGCGGCGTGGGTCAGCCGGTGGCGAGGGACTTGGGCCGCATGTCGGTCCAGTTGGTCTCCACGTACGTGAGGCACTCCTCACGCGGCCGGTCCGCCAGGACGACGGTCCAACCGGCCGGCACCTCGTTGCCGGCGGGCCACAGCGAGTGCTGCCCCTCGTCGTTCACCAGAACGCTGAAGGAACGGTCGGACTGCTCAAAGGGGTTGGACATGATCTCCGGCCTTTCGATGGTGGGGTGGGCGGCGGCCCGCGCCGGGCCGCCGCCGTGGTGATCCGTGGCGCGCGACCGCGTCAGGAAGTGGTGGTGCTCTGCTCCAGCTCGGCGAGGATCCGCTCCTCGACCTCGACGGCCGTTTCGGCGATCGTCGGCCGGTCGAAGAGGGTCCGGGGCGAGAGGGCGGTACCGAAGAGCGCGTTGATCCGTGAGGCCATGCGCACCGCGAGCAGCGAGTCGCCGCCCGCCTCGAAGAAGTTGTCGTGCACACCGACACGTGCGACGCCGAGGAGTTCCCGCCAGATCTCCGCCAGGGCTTCCTCGGTGACGGTGGCCGGCGCCTCGTAGGCGGCGCCGGTGGACACCCGCTCCTGCGGCTCGGGCAGCGCCCTGCGGTCGACCTTGCCGCTGGGGGTCAGCGGCATCTCGTCCAGCCGGCGGAAGACCGCCGGCACCATGAACTCCGGCAGGGTCCTCAGCAGGTGGTCGCGCAGCTCGGTGGTGTGCAGCTCGCCCCGGTCCGCCACGACCACGTGGCCGACGAGGACGGTGCGGTCGTCGTCCGTGTGGGCCACGACCGCCGCGTCCGCGATCCGCGGGTGGGTGACGAGGGCCGCCTCGATCTCACCGGTCTCGATCCTGAAACCGCGGATCTTGACCTGGCCGTCGGCCCGCCCCAGGTACTCCACCGTGCCGTCCGCGCGCCACCTCGCCAGGTCGCCCGAGCGGTACATGCGCTCGCCCGGCCCGCCGAACGGGTCGCGCACGAAGCGCTCGTCGGTCAGCTCCGGCCGGTTCAGGTATCCGCGGGCCAGGCCGGCTCCCGCCACGTGGAGTTCACCGGTGACCCCGACCGGGACCGGCACGCCGATCTCGTCCAGCAGCAGCACCCGGTAGCCGGGCAGCGGGCGCCCGATCGGCATCGGGCCTCCGGCGTGGACGTGCTCCGCCGTGATCTCCTGGCGGGTCACGTACACCGTGGCCTCGGTCGGCCCGTACATGTTGACCAGCCGGGCCGCCCCGGTGTCGTACCGGTCGAACCAGGCCGTGAGGTGCTTGGGCTCCAGCGCCTCACCGGCCAGTACCACCCAGCGCAGGTCCCGCGGCGCGGGCCCGCCGGAGGCGGCGGCGGCCTCCACCAGGGCGCGGAACATCGACGGTGTCTGGCTCAGCACGGTGACGCCCTCGTCCCGCAGCATCGCCCAGGTCGCGACCGGGTTCTGCGCCCAGTCCTGCGGAACCACGACCACCCGCCCCCCGGACGTCAGGCAGCCCCACATCTCCCACACGGAGACGTCGAAGGCGTAGGAGTGGAAGACGGTCCACACGTCGCTCGCGCCGAACCCGAACTGCGGCCGGGTGTTCTCCAGCAGGTTCAGCACCGTGCGGTGCTCGATCGCCACGCCCTTGGGCCGGCCCGTGGAACCCGACGTGTAGATCACGTAGGCGAGGTCCTCGCCGGCCACCGGGACCGCGGGCGCCGACACCGGCAGCCGGGAGATGGCGGCCCAATCGGTGTCGAGGTCCACGACCGGCACCTCGTCGACGCTCAGCCGCTCCTGGATGCCCCGGTGCGTCACCAGCACCGCGGCCCCCGAGTCGCGCAGCATGTACTCCAGGCGGTCGGTCGGATAGGCGGGGTCCAGCGGGACATAGGCTGCGCCCGACTTCATGATGCCGAGCAGGCCGACCAGCAGTTGTACGCCGCGCTCGGCCGCGAGACCCACCACCTGTCCCGGACCCGCGCCCAGCGTGATCAGGTGACGTGCGAGCTGGTTTGCGCGCTCGTCCAGCTCCCGGTACGTGAGGGACTCACGGCCGGACGTGACCGCTGTCGCGTCCGGCGTGGCGGCCGCCTGCCGGGCGACCCGCTCGTGCAGGACACCGGTCGGTGCGGGCGTCCCGCCGGTCGCGTTCCACTCGTGCACCACACGGTCGAACTCGCCGTCCGACAGCATGGGCACCGCCGCCACGGCCCGCTCCGGGTCCTCGACCAGACCCGCCAGCAAGGCGTTGAAGTGTCCCGACATCCGCTCGATGGTCCGTGTGTCGAACAGGTCGGCGTCGTAGGCCAGCGTGTAGGAGAACTCCTCGTCGGCGTAGGCGAGCAGGTTCAGCGGGAAGTTGGTGACGTCCATGCCCTCCAGGTCCCGCAGTCGCAGGCCCCGGGCCGCCATCGCCCCCTCGTCCTTGGGGTAGTTCTCGAAGACGACGAGGCTCTCGAAGAGGCCGGTGCCCCGCTCGACGTCGCTCCAGCCCTGTACCTGCCCCAGCGGTACGAACTCGTAGCCGCGGGCCTCGACCTGGTCGCGCTGGACCCGGCCCAGCCACTCGGCCACCGGCGCCCGGCCGTCGACCTCGATGCGGGCGGGCAGGGTGTTGATCAGCATGCCCGCGATCGAGTCGGCCTGCGCCAGGTCCGTGGGCCGTCCGGACACCGTCGCGCCGAAGACCACGTCGGACTCGCCGGCGTACCGGGCGAGCAGCAGCGCCCATGCTCCCTGTACGAGGGTGTTGACCGTCAGCCGGTGCCTGCGGGCGAAGTCGAACAGCTCCCGCGACTGCCGCGGGGAGAGCCCGGCGGTCAGCCGGCTGGTGGACTGCGTGCTGTGGCTCGCCCGCGGACGTCGGTCGTACGGCAGCGCCGTGGGCTCGCCGAATCCGGAGAGCAGCCCCCGCCAGTACTTCTCGGCCTGTTCGAGGTCTTGTTCCGCGAGCCACTCCACGTACGACCGCAGCGGCCGGCGCGCCGGCAGTACGGGCGTCTCGCCCGCGGCCAGCGCCGCGTAGGCGGTGATCACCTCGGTGAGCACGCTGAAGGTGCTCCAGCCGTCGAGCAGCAGGTGGTGGAAGGAGCCGGCCAGGCGTACGGCGGTGTCGGAGACGCGGATCAGGGCCAGCCGCATCAGGGGGGCGGCCGTCAGGTCCAGGCCGTCGCCGCGGGCCGCGGCCAGGTGCTCTTCCAGCGCACGCGCCTGTTCCGGCTCGGACATCTCCCGCCAGTCGAGCCGCTGGACCGGCAGTTCCGCATGGCGGTGGACCACCATCAGGGGACGTTCGACCTGCTCCCAGACCACCGAGGCGCGCAGTACCTCCAAGTGGTCGGCCACCGTCTGCCAGGCGCGGGCCAGGAGGTCCACGTCCTCCACTCCGTCGAAGACGCAGGTCATCTGCTCGAAGTAGGTGGGCGACTGGGGGTCGGCCAGCGTGTGGAAGAGCATCCCGGCCTGCATCGGCGTCAGCGGGAAGACGTCCTCCACCGTGCGTCCGTCGCCGACGATCCGGTCGACGCCCGCCTGGTCGAGACCGGCCGACGGGAAGTCCGACGGCGTGGCGCCGCCGCTGCCCTCCGCGAGGCAGTGGCCGATGACCTCGTCCAGCGCCGCCAGGAACTCCCCGGCGAGCCGCTCGACCGTGTCGGAGCTGTGGTTGGCGGGCGAGTGGATCCAGTCGATCCGCAACTCGCCGTCGTTGACGGCGGCCACGATGTCCATCAGGTGCGGGCGGGGCAGCCCGGGTGCCTGGTCCCGGCCGAGTCCGTCCAGGCGCCTGCGCACCAGGCCGTCCCGGCTGGTCGAACCGTCCCACTGGCCGAGGTAGTTGAAGCTGATCTGCGGTCCCGTGCCGTCGGCCGGGATGCGGCTCGGGCCGTCCGCGGTGGGCAGGTGGCGCAGCGCGCCGTAGCCCAGGCCCCGGCCCGGGATGGCCCGGATCCGCTCCTTGACCGCCTTCAGGGCCGTGCCCCAGTCCTGGGCCGGTACGTCCAGGGAGACCGGGTAGACGGTGGTGAACCAGCCGAGCGTGCGGGACAGGTCGATGTCGTCGAAGAGGTCCTCGCGGCCGTGGCCCTCCAGCGCGATGGTGACCGGGGAGCCGGCCCACCGGTGCAGGACCCGGCCCAGTGCCGTGAGCAGCACGTCGTTGATCTGCGTGCGGTAGACCGCAGGTACCCGCTGGAGCAGTGCCCTGGTCCGCGTGCGGTCCAGGCGTACGGACGCCACCGCGGAGGAGCCGAAGGTGTTGGGGCCCTCGCCGTCGCGGGGTATCGCGTGGTGCCGCGAGACGTCTTGCCAGTACGGCAGTTCGTGGTCGAAGCCACCGGAGCGCGCGTGTTCCGCCAGTCGGCTCGCCCACTGCTGGTAGCTGCTGGACTTGGCTCCCAGGCCGGCTCCGCGGCCCTCGGCGAGCCCGGCGTACGCGGTGGCCAGGTCCTCCAGCAGTACCCGCCAGGAAACGCCGTCCATGACGAGGTGGTGCGCGGTCAGGAAGAGGCGGGGCAGTCGGCCCGCGCCCAGGCGGAAGAAGACGCCCTTGAGCAGGGTGCCCGAGGCCAGGTCCAGGGACCGCTGGGCGGCCAGGGCGGCCTCGTCGAGGGCGTGCGCCCGCTCGCTCTCGCCGAGGCCGGAGACGTCCCTCACCGTCAGCAGCAGGTCCGGGGCCCGGTCGCCGTACTCCTGGGTCCAGCGGTCCTGGTCGCGGACGTAGCGCATCCGCAGGGCGTCGTGGTGGGCGGCGACCGCGGTCAGCGCCCGTTCCAGGACGGCGGTGTCCGTGTCGGGGGCCAACTCGACCTGGACCGACATGGCGTAGTGGTCGGGGGCGTCGGGGTGCTCCTCGAAGAACCGCCGCTGGATGGGGGTCGCCTCGACGCGTCCGGCGACCACGGTGGGCGCCGTCGAGACGTCGGCGAGGATGCCGACGGCCGGGGCCAGTGTGGCCACGCTCTGGTGGACGAACAGCAGCTTCGAGGTGAGCCGGAGACCGGCCTGCCGGGCGCGCGAGACGACCTGGAGGGACAGGATCGAGTCGCCGCCCAGATCGAAGAAGTTGTCGTGGATGCCGACGCGTTCGACGCCCAGCACCTCGGCCCACACCTCGGCCAGCGCCTCTTCGGTGGGGTTGCGCGGGGCGGCGTAGTCCGAACCGAGGCGGCTCGCCTGGATCTCGGGCTCCGGCAGCCGTCGCCGGTCCACCTTGCCGTTCGCGGTCAGCGGCAGCTTCTCCAGCGGCACGAAGACGGCGGGCGTCATGTAGTCGGGCAGCGACAGGGCGAGGTGGGCGCGCAGTTCGCCGACGGTCACCTCGCGGCCGGCGACCACGTACGCCACCAGCCGGCGGTGCCCCGTGTCGCCCTGGTGGGCCACGACGACGGCGTCCACCACGTCCGGGTGGTTCTTGAGCGCGCTCTCGACTTCGCCCAATTCGATGCGGAAGCCGCGGATCTTGACCTGTCCGTCGGTGCGCCCGAGGAACTCCAGCACCCCGTCGTGACGCCAACGGGCCAGGTCGCCGGAGCGGTACATCCGGGTGCCGGCGTCGCCGTAGGGGTCCGCGACGAAGTGCCCGGCCGTCAGGCCCGGCCGGCCCAGATAGCCCCGGGCCAGACCCGGCCCGGCGATGTACAGCTCGCCCGGCACGCCGACCGGCGCGGGCTCCAGCGTCTCGGTGAGGACGTAGACCCGGGTGTTGCCGATGGGGGTGCCCAGCGGCACCGGTGCCGAGGGGTCGAGACCGGCGCTCACCCCATGGGTGGTGGTCAACGAGGTGGCCTCGGTCGGCCCGTAGCCATTGCCGAGCCCGATCGCGGGGTGCGCCGCGAGCAGCCGGGCGCAGTGCTCGGGCGAGACCTTGTCGCCACCGGCGACGATCTGCCGCAGGCCGCCCAGCGCGCCGGGATCGTCGTCGACGACCTGGTGGAACAGGCCGGCGGTGATGGCCAGATGGGTGACCCCGTGCTCCTCCAGGAAGCTGCCGAGCTCGCTGCCGGTGGGCGCGGACGGCGGGTGGACCGCCAGCCGCGCACCATTCAGCAGCGCGGACCACACCTCCAGGGTGGAGGCGTCGAAGGACACGGACGCGAACTGGGCGACGACGTCGCCCGGCCGTACGTCGAACACCCCGGACTCGTGGATCAGGCGGACCACGGCGCGGTGCGAGGTCATCACGCCCTTGGGGGCGCCGGTGGAGCCGGAGGTGTAGATGACGTACGCGAGGTGGTCCGGGCTGAGGGCGACCTCGGGGGCGGTGGCCGGGTGGTGCGCCGACTCCTCCCCGCCCGGTTCCACGTCGATGAGGCGGGCACCGGTCCCGGTCAGTCGGTGGTGAAGGTGCGGCTGGGTGACCAGCAGCCGGACGGCGGCGTCCTCGATCATGTACGCGAGCCGGTCGGCCGGGTACTCGGGGTCCAGCGGCACGTAGGCGGCGCCCGCCTTGAGGATCGCGAGCAGCGCCACGATGGTCAGGGCGCCGCGCTCCATGCACAGCCCGACGAGCACGTCCGGGCCCGCGCCCTGCTCCGTCAGGTGGTGGGCGAGCCGGTTGGCCCGCTCGTCGAGCTCGCGGTAGGTCAGCTTCTCCTCGCCGTAGGAGAGGGCGACCGCGTCGGGACGGCGGGCCACCTCGGCGGCGAACAGTTCGGGCAGCGCCGCGTCCGGCAGGTCTCGGGCGGTGTCGTTCCAGGTGTGCAGGACGTCCCGGAACTCTCCCTCGTCGAGCATCGGCAGGGCGGCGACGGCCCTGTCGGGCGTGGTGGCCGCGGCGCCGAGCAACACGCACAGGTGGCCGGCGAGGCGGGCGACGGTGGCTTCGTCGAACAGCGCGGTGCTGTAGATGATCCGGCCCGTGAGGCCCGTGTCCGTCTCGGAGAACTCGACCGTCAGGTCGAAGGGCGCCGCCACCCGGTGCACGGGGTGGTCGCGGACTTCGACGCCGGGCAGCACGACCTGGTCGTTCGAGGCGTTCTGCAGTACGACCATGGTCTGGATCAGCGGCGTGCGGCTGGTGTCCCGCTCGGTCTGGAGCACTTCGACCAGCCGCTCGAACGGCACGTCCTCGTGGGCGAAGGCTTCCAGGACGGTCTCCTTGACCTGGTCGAGGAAGGCGCCGAAGGACTGGTGGGGGTCGACCCGGGAGCGCAGCACGACCGTGTTCACCAGGAACCCGACGAGCTGTTCCAGGTCGCGGTGGCCCCGGCCCGACGACGCCGTGCCGATCGCGATGTCCGTCTGTCCGGAGTAGCGGGCGAAGACCGCCTTGACCGCGGCGGTCAGCACCATGAACAGCGTGGCGCCGCGGGCACCCGCCAGCTCCTTGGCGCCGGCGACGGTCGTGACCGGCACCTCGAAGGCGTACTCTCCGCCGGCGGTGGAGCGCACCACCGGGCGGGGCCGGTCCGTCGGCAGCTCCAGCGGGGTGATGCCGGTCAGTCGTTCGCGCCACCAGTCCAGCTGCCGGCCCAGCAGGCCGCTGCCCTCCAGCCGGCCGCGCTGCCAGGCGGCGAAGTCCGCGTACTGCACGGGCACACCGGGCAGGGCCGAGGGGCGCGGGAGCGCCCGGGCCGCGTACAGCTCGCCCAGTTCCCGGGCGACCACGCCCATCGACCAGCCGTCGGTCACGATGTGGTGCATGCCGAGGACGAAGACGTACTCGTCGGCGGCGAGGGCGACCAGGAGGACGCGGACCAGCGGTCCGCCCTGCAGGTCGTACGGCCTCGTCACCTCGGCGCGGACCAGCTCGCCCAGTCGGTCCTCGCGCAGGTCCGCGGCGACGGTGGTGAGATCGGTGGTCTTCCACTCCGGCTCCAGGGCCGGGTGGATCACCTGGACGCCGCGTCCGCCGACCACGCCGAAGGTGGTGCGCAACGATTCGTGACGGGCCATGAGGTCGTGCACGGCGCCCCGCAGGGCGTCCACGTCGAGTTCGCCCGTCAGCCGCAGCCCGGTGGCCGTGTGGTACTCGGCACTGCCCGGGTCGAAGTCCTCCAGGAACCACAGGCGCTGCTGCCCGTAGGACATCGGCAGTTCGCCCTCGCGGGAGACGGCCGGGATCGGGGCGTCGCCGCCCTGCTCCGCCGTGGCGACCGACGCGGCGAGGGCGGCGACGGTCGGGGTGTCGAACAGGACGCGCGGGGAGAGTTTGATGCCCAGCGCCTTGCGCATGCGGGCGACGGCGCGCACGGAGAGGATCGAGTTGCCGCCCAGGGCGAAGAAGTCGTCGTCGACGCCGAAGCCCTCGATCTCGAGCACTTCGGACCAGACGCCCGCGATGGTCTCCTCGATGGCGTTGCGCGGCGCGATGCGGCCGGCGGCCCGCTCCTGCGCGGTCGCCGGGTCGGGCAGCGCCTTGCGGTCGACCTTGCCGTTGGGGGTCAGCGGCAGGGTGTCGAGCACCACGATCGCCGACGGCACCATGTAGTCGGGCAGGGTCGCCGCGAGGTGGGTCTTGATCTCCTCGGCCGTGGGGCGCGCGGCGCCGAGCGGGGAGACGTACGCCAGCAGGTTGGTGTTGTGGGTGACGACGACGGCCTGCGCCAGGTCCGGGTGCCGGACCAGCGCGCTCTCGATCTCGCCGAGTTCGATGCGGAAGCCGCGGACCTTGACCTGGTCGTCCGCGCGACCGAGGTACTCCAGCACGCCGTCGGCGGTCCAGCGGGCCACGTCACCGGTGCGGTACATCCGGCGACCCGGCTCGCCGAACGGGTTGGCGACGAACCGCTCCGCGGTCAGTCCGGCCCGGCCGTGGTATCCACGGGCCAGCCCGGCGCCGGCGATGTAGAGCTCGCCACGGACGCCCGCGGGCACCGGGTGCAGGGCGTCGTCGAGGACGTAGACCTGCGTGTTGGCGATCGGCGCGCCGATCGGCGGCACCGCACCGCCGCTCAGCGGCGCGCTCATGGTCGCGCACACGGTGGTCTCCGTCGGGCCGTACGCGTTGACCATGCGGCGACCGGCGGACCAGCGCGCCACGAGGTCACCGGTGCTCGCCTCGCCGGCGACGACGAGCGTGGCGTCGGCGGGCAGACCACGGCCCTCCGGCAGGACGGCGACGGTGGCGGGGGTCAGCGTGGCGTGGGTGACCCCGTGCTCCACGGCGTACGCGGCCAGCGGCTCGCCGGGAAGCATGGCGTCCTTCGAGCCCATGACCAGCGTGGCGCCGGTGACGAGGCCCATGCACATCTCCCAGAACGCCGCGTCGAAGCTGGCGGAGGCGAACTGCAGGATCCGGCTGTCCGGTGTGACGTCGAAGTGCTCGGTCTGTACGGCCGCGAGGTTGCCGATGCCGGCGTGCGAGACGAGCACGCCCTTGGGCCGGCCGGTGGAGCCGGAGGTGTAGATGACGTACGCGAGGTCCTGCGGGGACATCTCGACGTCCGGCGCGGTGGACGGGTAGGGGTGCCCGTCGGCCTGCGTCGGCTCCTCGTCCACACCGACCAGGACGGCGTCGGTGCTCGGCAGCCGGTCGCCCAGGCCCTTCTGCGTCACGACCAGTCGCGCGCCGGAGTCCTGGAGCATGTAGGCGAGCCTGTCGGCCGGATAGTCGACGTCCAGCGGCAGATAGGCGGCGCCCGCCTTCATGATGCCGAGCAGTCCGACGGCCATCGGGGCGCCGCGCTCCACGCACAGGCCGACCAGGACGTCCCTGCCCGCGCCGAGTCCGCGCAGGTGGTGCGCGAGGCGGTTGGCCCGCTCGTCCAGCTCCCGGTAGGTCACCGAGCCGTGCTCGTCGATGACGGCCACGGCGTCCGGGCGGGAGGCCGCGTGGGCGGCGAAGAGCTCGGGGAAGGTGCCGGTGGGGACCTGTCGGCCCGTGGCGTTCCACTCCCGTACGATCCGGTCGAACTCGCCGTCCGTCAGCATCGGCAGCGCCGAGACCGTGCGCCGGGGGTCTTCGGCGGCGCCCGCGAGCAGGACGCCGAGATGGCCCGCGAGCCGGGCGATGGTGGACTCGTCGAAGAGGGCCGTGCTGAAGCGGATGCGGACCGTCGGCCGCTCCGCCGGGCCGGCGAACTCCAGCGAGAGGTCCAGCGGGTCGAAGGCGGCCGGGAGCGCGTCGCCGTCCTCCCGCACGACGACCATGGCCTGGACGAACGGGGTCACGCTGGTGTCCTGCTGCGGTGCCAGCACGTCGACGAGGTGCGCGAGCGAAACGCCGTCGTGCTCGAAGGCGTCCCGCACCGTCTCCCTGACCTGGGCGACGAGCTCTGCGAACGAGGCCCCCGACTCGACCCGGCCGCGCAGCACGACGGTGTGGCCGTTGCGCGGGGAGAGCGTGCCGACGGCTATGTCGTCCTGGCCCGAGTAGCGCGTGAGCAGCGCCTTCACGGCGGCCACGAACACCTCGTGCGGCGTGGCCCCGTGACGTGCGGCCATGTCCCGTACGGCCTTGGCCAGGCCGAGCGGGACATCGATGTCGTACGTCTGCGTCCCGGCCGACCGTACGACGGGCCGCTGTCGGTCCGTCGGCAGTTCGAGGGGAGTGATCCCCGCCAACCGCTGACGCCAGAATTCCACGTGCCGGGAGGGTTCCCGGTTGGCCGACGCTGCAGCGCGAGTCACGCTGTACCTCCAGGATTGACGGACTCCGGCAACGGCTGCCCCCGGCCTGGGGCGGGGGGCGGCTGCCGAGAAGTCGGAGAAGAGTGGTCAGGACGCGGCGGGAAGCCGTCAGACCGCGGCGCGGACGCGCATGGCGGAGCGCCCTGCGAGCTGCAGGAGGGCGATCTCGCCCGTACCGCCGTCCAGGACGAAGCGTCCGACGTAGGGGGCGGCGTCGGTGTCGACGCGCCGGGCGGTGAAGTTCAGGCCGTCGTTCAAGGTGACGTCGGCGACCAGGCCGGTGCGGTCGCTGAGCCGGATGCCGTCGTGGTGGCGTCGGACGGAGAAGACGGTGTCGCCGTTTGCGTAGTCGCCCACGAGCCGTTCGGTCTCCTGCGGGCCGGTGCCGGTGCCGGCTCCGGAGGCCGCGGGGTGGGGCGCGGGGACGCCGGGCCGGTGGTCGCCGACGTCGATGCCCAGGGTGCGCAGTTCCTCCACCACGTCGGGCCAGAGGCTGGACCCGGTGGTGGCGTTGGTGGTCAGGGCGACGGCGAGGCCCGATCCGGGGTGGAAGCGCAGGTGCGCCGTACCGCCGTCCACCGTGCCGTCGTGGCCGAGCCAGCGGTTGTCCGCACTGCCGTAGTGCCCCAGGCCCAGGGCCCAGGCGTCGGCCATGCCGAAGGCGTCGGCTCCGGGCACGGGCGTGCGCATCTCGACGCGCTGCTCGTCCTCCAGGAGGGCGGCGACCTTCGGGTCGGTGCCGATGTGCAGCCGGGCGAGCACGACGAGGTCCCGGGCGCTTCCGCTGAGGCCGCCGGCCGGTGTCCACGTGGGCGGCAGGAACTGGTCGACCGGGCGGGCCTCGCGCTGTCCGGGCCGGACCGCGTGCCCCGTGGTGAGGGGCCGGGCCGGCCCGTCGGGGCTGTGATCGACGTAGGGGTCGACGCCCAGCGGGCGCAGCAGGAAGTCCTGGAGCGCGTCGCGCCACTTCAGACCGGTGACCTCCTCGACGACCCGGCCCAGGATGTTGTAGCCGGTGTTCGAGTACGAGAAGGAGTTCCCGGGGCGGTCCAGCAGCGGGAGCTCGGCGACGCTCTTCGCGTAACGGAACAGGGACCGCTCGTCGGTCTCGTCGAGTTCGTGGTCCGCGACCAGGCCGCTGGTGTGGCTCAGGAGCTGCCGGGCGGTGACCGAGGCCAGCCGGGCGTCCGCCGGCTCGCGGAATTCCGCGAGGACGTCGGAAACGGGCCGGTCGAGGTCCAGGTCGCCGTCGGACACGAGCTGGAGCACCAGCGTCGCGGCGAAGACCTTGGTCACGGATCCGTAGGCGAACGCCGAGCGGGGGTCGACCGCGCGGGTTCCGTCACAGCACTCGGTTCCGGCGACGGCATCGACGGTCTCGGTGCCGGTGTGCACGGAGAGCTGCGCCCCCGGGACGGCGTGAGCGTGCGTCAGTTCCTCTAATCGGCTCGCAAGGTGCCGTGCTTCCATGTTTTCCCCCGTAGTCGAACGACCGGCGGAATTCCGCCGGTACGGGTACCCGCACCCATGTGGTGCGGGTACCCGTACCTCTCCATCCTTGATCGTTCTGCCAATCCAGGGCAAGCCGTTTCCCTGGGAGGAAAAAGCCCAGGTCAGAGGCCTCTTGGCGGACTCCGCGGCAGACCACGCGGAAACCCGACCCACTAGGGTGACGGCATGTCAGCCACCCGTTACACCTATCTGGGTCCGGAGGGCACCTTCACCGAAGCCGCGCTCCGCACGCTTCCCGAAGCGGCCACCCGGGAACTCGTACCCATGATGTCCGTGACCGCGGCGCTCGACGCCGTACGCAGCGGCGAAGCCGCCGCCGCCCTCGTCCCGATCGAGAACTCGGTGGACGGCGGGGTCACCACCACGCTCGACGAACTCGCCGACGGCGAACCGCTGATGATCTACCGAGAGGTGCTCCTTCCCATCACCTTCGCACTGTTGGTACGCCCCGGCACCCACCTGGACGACATCAAGACGGTCACGGGCCACCCGGTCGCACAGCCCCAGGTGCGCAACTGGCTGGCGGCGAAGCTGCCCGACGCCCGGTGGGAGTCGGCGGCCTCCAACGCGGACGGCGCCCGACTCGTCCAGGAGGGACTTTACGACGCCGCGTTCGCCGCCGAATTCGCGGCGGCGACGTACGGACTCGAACCGCTGGTCACCCGGATCCACGACGCGGAGAACGCCGAGACCCGCTTCGTGCTCGTCGGCCGGCCGGCACGGCCGTCGGCACCGACCGGCGCCGACCGGACGTCGTTGATCGTCTGGCTGGGCGACGACCATTCGGGCGCGCTGCTCGAACTGCTCCAGGAACTCGCCGTACGCGGTGTCAACCTGATGCTGATCCAGTCGCGGCCGACGGGCGCGGGGATCGGCAACTACTGGTTCGCCCTGGACACCGAGGGCCACATCACCGAGCGGCGGGTCACCGAGGCCCTGATGGGGCTCAAACGCCGCGCCCCCCGGGTCCGCTTCCTCGGCTCCTATCCTCGGGCCGGGATGACGCCGAGGGACACGCGTGCGCCGCTGCCCGGCACCAGCGACCCGGAGTTCACGAACGCGGCGGACTGGCTGACGCGCATCCAGGACGGCCAGCCCTGAGGCGAGGCGCCGGACCCCGACCCGGGACCGCGGGCCCGGGGAGGCCCGGGGCGGGCCGTCCCGGCCTCACGAGGACGCGCCCCGCAGATGGGCGAGGACGGCGAGCACCCGCCGGTTGCCGTCGGTGGGGCCGAGGTCCAGCTTCATGAAGATGTTGCTGGAGTGCTTGACCACGGAGGCCTCGGTCACCGTCAGCCGTCGCGCGATCAGCTGGTTGTTGAGGCCCTCCGCCATCAGCGCCAGCACCTCGCGCTCGCGCGGGGTGAGCCGGCTCAGCGGCCGGCTCGCGGTCTGCTGGGCGAGCAGGACGCGCACCACCTCGGGGTCGATGACGGTGTGGCCGTCAGCGACCCGCCGCAGGGCGTCCAGGAACTCCGAGACCTCCCCCACCCTGTCCTTGAGCAGATACCCCAACCCGGCCGCTTCCCGGCCGTCACCGCTCAGCAACTGGGTGGCGTACGCGGTGGCGACGTACTGCGAGAGCACCAGGACCGGCAGCCGGTCGTGGCGGGCGCGCAACTCCACCGCGGCCTTGAGCCCTTCGTCCCGGAAGCCGGGCGGCATCCGGACGTCGGTGATCACCACGTCCGGACGGTGCTCCTCGACGGCGCCGGCCAGCGCCTCGGCGTCGCCGACCGCGGCGACCACCTCGTGGCCGCCGCGGGTGAGGAGTTCGACGAGCCCGGCGCGCAGCAGCACGGCGTCCTCGGCCAGCACTACCCGGAGCACGGGACCTCCACTCGAAGCTGGGTCGGGCCGCCCCTGGGGCTGGACACCACCAGCCGGCCCTTGAGAATCGCCATACGGTCCGCCAATCCCGACAGCCCGGTTCCCCCGGCGGGGTCCGCGCCACCGTGTCCGTCATCGGTGATCAGCAGGATAAGCCGGTCGTCGCGGTACTCGCCGACGACCGCGACCTGCGAAGCACCGCTGTGCTTGGCCGCGTTGGTGAGCGCCTCCGTCACGGTGAAGTACGCCGTGGTCTCGACCATGCCGGGCAGCCGGTGCGGAAGGTCGATGTCGACCGTGACGGGGAGCGGGTGGCCCTGTGCGACCTCTTCCACCGCGGCGGCGAGCCCGTGGTCGGTCAACACCTGCGGGTAGATGCCGCGGACGAGCCTGCGCAGCTCGTCCAAGGCCTGCCGCGCCTCGCGGCGGGCCCGGGAGACGAGCTCGCCGGCCGGTGAGTCACGCTCCCCCATCTCCATCTCGGCCAGTCCCAAGGTCATGGTGAGCGCGACCAGTTGCTGCTGGGCGCCGTCGTGAAGATCGCGTTCGATCCGGCGCCGTTCGGCCTCGAAGGCGTCGGCCAGCCGGATACGGGAGCGGGTGAGTTCGATGACGTGGCTCCGCGACGGCTCGTCGCGCGGGGAGAGCAGGAAGAAGGCCGTCTTGACCTGAACCGCCGTGAGCAGGCCCGCCCCGTAGGCGCTCAGCACCAGACCGAGCAGCCCCACGACGGAGAACGGCAGCGCGGCCACCGGACCGGGGATCGCCTGCCCGGGAATGATCATCACGGTCTCGGGAGCGAGCGCCCAGACGACGACCGGGGTCGCCAGCAGCATGAGCGACATGCCCAGCAGGGCCACGAGACCGGCGTTCGCCCCGGTGAAGAAGACGCCGAGGACGACGGCATACCCCAGTTCCCGCCAGGTCGCGCGTTCTCGAAGCCGTGTACGCAGCCACGACCAGGCACCGGCCCCCGCCGGGGAGCCGTGCGGGTCCGGCGGGGGCACCGGCTCCACCAGCCGCAGTCGCCGGCGCTCCACGCCGGCGACGGGGAGCCCGAAGACCGTGATGGCCGTCAGCATCACCAGGCCCACGCCCACGACGGAGAGCAGCGCCCCGAATACGATCAGTGCGGCAAGGCTCACCAGCACCACCAGGCCGAGCAGCAGGCCGCCGAAGAGGAAGGCCCAACAGCGCAGGGGCCAGCCGGAGGTGAGGAAGCGCAGCGGATGCTCCCGCATCGCCACCCACACGGCAACGCTCGGCGCGTCCTGTTCCGGTGCGGGTGAGGGCTGCGGTGGTTGCCCGGCAGGCGTCAGTCGAGACCCGTACGCCTGCCCTGACATGTGTGTAGCCTCCTGCTGCGCCCCGAAACCCGTGCGATCCACGGCAATTGTAGTCCGGTGTCCGGGAGTCCGACGGTGGAGAAGCCCACGCCCACCCCCTGCCGCAATCCGGTCGGCCCGGCCCCGATAGGTCTTCTCGGCTTCCTCCGGGGGCAGTTGCGCCGGACGGCGTTGTTGAGGGACGCTCACGATTCATGCGCCCCACCAGTGAAATGACCCATGTTCAAAACGAATGAATTACGGCGGTCTTGGAGTGATGAGAAACCGTACAGCGCCGTCGAATGACGCGGAAAGACCCGTCTGGGACGGCCCGTCGGCGCAGTCCCGGATCGCAGCAGGGGTCATCTACCTGTCCGTCGGCAGCCTGGTCGGAATCCTTCTGATCCCTCTGACCATCGCGGAGATGGCGCTGAGAGCGATATCCGCACTCCTGGGCACGCTTCCCTTGATGGCGGCACTGCTCGTCCAGGTGCTCACCGATCTGACGCGCCGCGTCATCGGCCTGGTCGTCCCCCGGGCCGCGCGGCCGCGGGAGCACGAGCGGGAGCGCGGGCCGGGACCCACCCTGCTCAAGCTGCGGAACCGGCTGGCCGACATGAGTTCGGCGTTCTCGGGCCTGCCGCTCCTGCGCGCGGTCGCCGACGTGGAACTGCTGCTCGCGGCATCGGTGATGCAGAATCCGGCCTCCCCGGGAAGGCGACTCGAATCCCCCGTCTCCGACGAGGGCGAGCACCGGCGGAAGGCCTCCGGGTGGGGGGCGTCCGGTTACCTGTGCCTGCTCCTGCTGGGGATGCTCTGGCTGTTGCCGGTCTTCACGATGACGCTGCCGGTGGTCGCCTTCACGACGAGTCTCCCCTTCGGCACGACCGAACAGCTGGCCTTCGGCCCCGCGGGCACCATCGTCGTCGAAGGCGGTGTCACGCGCCTGTGCGTGGCCGTCAGCGCCGTCGCGCTCTTCGCCGCGCAGGTGATGGTGCTCTTCTGGCTGGGCAAGCTGCGGGCGCGGCTGGTCCGCCGGGTACTCGGCCGCGTGGACGAGGACGAGAGGCGCCGGCGCGAGGAGCTGGCCGAGCGGCAGCGTATCGCCGCGCTGCGCGTCAACGACTCCGACTACCGGCGCATAGACCGGGACCTGCACGACGGCGCACAGGCCAGGTTGGCCGTGCTGCTGATGCGGATTTCCCACGCGACGCGACGGAAGGACCCGAGCGCCGAAGCCCTGCACGGGCTTCTGGAGGAAACCCACCGGGAAATCGGCAAGGCCCTCGACGAAATACGCGATCTGGTCCGCGGAATCCAGCCGCCGATCCTCAGCGACCGCGGACTGCACGCCGCCGTCACCGCTTTGACCGAGACGTTCCACGTCCCCGTCCACGTGTCCTCCACATTGGAACAGCGGCCGGCCATCCAGGTGGAATCCACGGCCTATTTCATCATCGCGGAATCCCTGGCGAACGCCGTCAAGCACTCCTCGGCCACGCGCATTCACGTCTCCATGGAGCGCGCCGACGACTGTCTGGTGGTCGTGGTCACCGACAACGGGGTGGGGGGTGCCACGCTGGACGCCGGGACCGGGCTGCGCGGGCTGGTCGACCGTGCCGTCGCCCTGCGCGGCAAGCTCGATCTCACGAGTCCGGCCGGCGGCCCTACCACCGCCCGCGCCATCCTGCCGTGGTCGCTGGGCGGCCTCTGACCTGGCCTTTTTCCTCCCATGGAAACTGCTTGCCCTCGGCTGGGTGGACGATCAAGGATGGAGAGGTACGGCTACCCGCACCCCCTTTAAGGCGGGTAGCCGTACCGGCGAAGTCCGGCCGGCCTGTCGGTACACGCGAGCCGGAACTCTCCCGCCGACGGTTTTCCGACCTGTCCGGACCTTGCGTTCCTGCCGTGCCCCGGCGCAGCTCCCCATGCTCCCGGAGCACGCGCCAGTCGCCGGTGCGGGGCACAACGCATCACAAGAAACTCGGAGATCGCAGTGAACGGAAAAGCTTCCGACAGCTCCAGTCCGAGCCCCGATGTCTGGTTCAACTGGAACGCCATCAGGGTGGCGGCACAGCGGCCTGTTCCGGAGCCTCCTTATACGGGGACCTTTTTCGACGAGACCCTGCGCGACGGGCTCCAGGCCCCGAACATCCGCAATCCCACACCGGAGCAGAAGCTGGAGCTGGTGGACCACATGGCCCGCGCCGGCGTCACCTCCGCGGACCTGGGATTCCCCGGCTCGGACCCCGCCGCCCTCCGGACCTGTGTGGAGATCTCGCGGCACATCCTCGACAGCGGCCACCCGATCTCACAGGGCTACGCGGGCCGCACCCACCCCTCGGACATCAACGCGATCTGCGAGATAGCCCAGCAGGTGGGGGTGCCCGTGGACGCCTACGTCTTCATCGGTGTCAGCCCCATCCGGCAGTACGTGGAGGACTGGGACGTCCGGCTGATCCAGCGCCACATCCGCGAGTCGGTGGCCGAATGCCGGCGCGGAGGCGCGGAGTTCGTGCTGGTCCTGGAGGACGCGGTGCGGTGCACTCCGGAAGTGCTGGGCCACGTGTTCGACGTCGCCATCGACACGGGCGTACGGCGTGTGACCTTGTGCGACACCGTGGGTGCGGCATTACCCGGCGGCGTCGAATCGCTCCTCCACTGGTCGCACCAGTACTTCCGGGAGCGCGGCCACCAGGTCGGCTTCGAGTGGCACGGACACAACGACCGGGGCCTGGCGCTGGCCAACTCCCTGACCGCCCTCGCCCACGGCTGCGAGCGGGTGCACGGCACGATCCTGGGCATCGGCGAGCGGGCCGGAAACGCCTCCATCGACCAGCTCATGGTCAACAGCCACCTCGACGAGCACGGACGGTACGACCTCAAGGCGCTGCGTGACTACTCCGCCTACGCCGCGTCCGTGCTCGGGGTCGAGATCCCGCAGAACTACCCGGCACTCGGCCGGGACGTCTTCAAGACCAGTGCCGGAGTGCACGCCTCCGCCATCCTCAAGGCCCACGAGAAGGGCAACGTGCTGGTGAAGGACGCGGTCTACTCCAGCGTCCCGGCCAGCTACCTGGGCCGTGAGCAGGAAGTCCTCATCGACGAGGCATCCGGCGCCAACAACGTCAAGTACTGGCTGACGGTGCACGGTTACGACAGCGACAACACCTCCTTCATCAAGCAGGTGCTGGACCAGGCGAAGTCGGGCCGTGGCCCCCTGACCGACGAACAGATAAGGCAGATCATTGCGAACGCTGCGTGAACCGACCGGCGACAGCCGCACGCGCACCATCCGGCTCAGCGGCAACCTCCTGGTCATCACCGAGGACACCGATCTGCTCGCCGCGCAGCTGGACGGCACCGGCACGGCGACACCGGCGGAGCTGCTGCGGGCGCCGCTGATGAACAACATCTCGACCGACGAGATCATCCCCGGCTGGTGCTGCTACTGGTACGACGAGAAGCTCGGCGAGTACGCGTACCTGGGCCTGCGGGACAAGAAGTTCGGCCAGGGCGCGGTGAAGGCCTTCGCCCCGCAGATCATCGTCAGCGGCGAGGCGAAGGGCTGCGGTTCGTCCCGGGAGCACGCCGTCTACGCCGAGAAGTACGCCGGCGTGGAGATCGTGTTCGCCCGGTCCTTCGAGCGGATCTACGAGCAGAACTGCCGCAACGTCGGCATCGTCACCTGCGACGACTTCAGCGTCCTGGACGCCCTGCTGGCGGGTGAGGAACTGCCGCTGGACGCCTTCACGCGCCGGGCGAACGACATCGAGCGGGCCGTCATCGACCTGGGCGGCCTGTTCGGGTTCAACCGCGAGACCCGCGAGGGCACGCAGTCCCCCATCAAGCCCCGCTTCGACGCGCCGCGCCCGCTGAACGCCGTCGAGAAGATCATCCAGAGCCGTCTGTCCTCCCGCAACCGGTCCCCCGAGGACGCCACCGTGCGGATCGGGGAGTCGTACTTCGTCGAGGCGGACGTCAGGTTCTCGCACGAGTACGTGACGCCCATGGCCGCCGGCATGTTCGCCCAGCAGTTCGGCGCGGACGCCGCGCTCGCGAGCCCCGAGTCCTGCTACTTCTTCCAGGACCACCTCTCGCTGGCGGAGCCGGTCCTCAAGCGGCGCGCCAACGGCCTGGAGCTGATCGAGCGCGTGGAGAACCTCGGCAAGCGGCAGCAGGAGTTCGCGACCCTGAGCGGCGGGAACTTCATCGGCCCCGCGGACACCGGCGGCAGCCGTGCGATCTGCCACAACTACATCGTCGAGAACGTCGCCAAGCCGGGTGACGTGATCATCGGTACCGACAGCCACACGTGCACGGCGGGCGCCGTCGGCGCCTTCGCCTTCGGCGTGGGTGCCACCGACATCGCCAACTCCTGGTACAACCGCGAGATCCTGGTGAAGGTCCCGGCGGTGATCCAGGTCAACCTGCTGGGCGAACTGGCACCGGGCGTGTGCGCGAAGGACCTCATGCTGGCGCTGCTGGCGCACCCGTCCATCCAGGGCAGCCAGACGCTGGGCAAGGTCATCCTCTTCGGCGGTCCCGGATGCGCGTCGATGAACCTCGACGAGCGCGCCACGCTGTGCAACATGGCCGTGGAGGCGGGCGGCATGACCGCCATGTTCGAGCCCGACCAGGTGACCCACGCCCACCTGGCGCTGCGCGGCCCGAACGCGTCCGCCGGGACGGACGTGCACTCCGACCGGGGCGCGATGTACTCGGCCGTGGTGGACGTCGAACTGGGCGGTGTCCAGGCGATGGTCGCCCTTCCCGGGGACCCGCGGAACTCCGTTCCGCTGGCCTCCGTCGACGCGGAGGTCAAGGTCGACAAGGTCTACGGCGGGTCCTGCACCGGCGGCAAGGCCTACGACATGGACATGTACGCGAGCGTGTTCGAGCGGGCTCGCGCACAGGGCGCGACCGTGCCCGAGGGCGTCCAGGCGTACATCCAGGTGGGCAGCGAGGCCGTCATGCGCTACGCGGTCGACCGGGGCTACATCGACCTCTTCGAGGAGGTCGGCGTGAGCGTGCTGCCGCCCTCCTGCGGGGCCTGCATCAACGCCGGGCCGGGCGTCTCGGAAAGCCCGGAGGAGGTCACGGTGAGCGCGCAGAACCGCAACTTCCCCGGCCGGTCGGGACCGGGTCACGTGTACCTGGCCTCCCCCTACGTCGTCGCCGCCACCGCGATCGCCGGCCGCCTCAGCTCCGTCGAGGACATGCTCAAGACTCGGACGCAATCATGAAGATCGCAGTGGTCCCCGGTGACGGAATCGGCCGGGAGGTGGTTCCGGCGGTCCTGCCCGCCCTGGAACACCTCAACGAGGCCTACGGCCTCGGCATCGAGTACGAGGTGTTCCCCTGGGGAGCCGACGAGTGGCTCGAGACGGGGATCGGTCTGCCCGCCGGGGCGATCGACCTGCTGTCGAACGAGTACGCGGCCGTCTTCCTGGGCGCGTTGGGCGACCCGCGCATCCCGGACATGGCCCATGGCCGGGACATCCTGCTGGGGATGCGCGTGGGGCTCGACCTCTACGTCAACCACCGCCCGATCACCCTGCCGAGCGGGGTCATCGACCTGTACCGCGAGAACACCCAGGGGCTCTACGTCGGCATCGGCGGCACGGTCGCCAATGCCGGCAGGGTCAGCGTGGCGATCGACGAATGCGTCTACACCCGGGAGACCGTCGAGAAGTTCGTACGCTTCTGTCTCGGACAGCTCCGCGACAAGGGGCGGCGGAAGGTGACCCTGGTCCACAAGTCCAACGCCGTACCGAACACCGGCCGCCTGTGGCAGGACGTCTTCCGCCGGGAACTGCGGGACTTCCCGGAGCTGGTGGGCTCCGAGGAGTACGTCGACTCCTTCTGCTACAACCTGGTGCGCGACGCGACGCCGTACGAGGGCATCCTGGCGTCGAACCTCTTCGGAGACATCGTCAGCGACATCGGCGCGGCCCTGATGGGCGGCCTCGGCCTGGCATCGAGCGCGAGCATCTGCCCCGAGACCGGCCTCGCCCTGTTCGAGCCCGTGCACGGCAGCGCTCCCGACATCGCGGGCAAGGGCATCGCGAACCCCTGTGCCGCGGCGATGTCGCTGGCGATGATGCTCGACCACCTCGGGCACGGCCGGCCGGCAGAACTGCTCCGCGCGTGCGTGATCGAGGTGTCGCAGAGCGAGGCGGCCACCCCCGACCTCGGCGGACGGGGAACCACCGAGGGGTTCATGAACCAGGTGGTGGCGTTGCTCGCGCGTGGAACGGACGACCGGACCTCATGAACACCCGTGTGGCTCCTCCCGCTTTCGCCGCCCGGGCCGCCTCGGCGGGGGGCTCCGTCATCCGGGAGGCCCTCGCCCTGACGGCCCGGCCCGAGGTGATCTCCTTCGCCGGCGGTCTGCCCGCCTCGGAACTGCTCGATGTCGAGGGGATTCGCGCGGCCTACGACCACGTGCTGACCGAATCCCCGCATCGCGCCCTCCAGTATTCGACGACGGAGGGCGACCCCCGGCTGCGCGAGGTCGTCGCGGCCCGGCTGTCCGCGCGGGGGCTGCCTTCGCGTGCGGACGACCTGCTGGTGACGACGGGGTCGCAGCAGGCGCTGGCGCTGTTGGCGACCGCGCTGCTCGAACCCGGGGACACGGTGCTGGTCGAGAACCCGACCTATCTCGCGGCCCTCCAGTGCTTCGCCCAGGCGGGCGCGCGGGTCGTCCCGGTGGCGACCGACGACGAGGGGATCGTCGTCGAGGCCCTGGAGCGGACCGTGGCGGAGGAACGTCCGAAGCTGCTCTACCTGGTGCCCACCTTCCAGAACCCCACCGGGCGGACCCTTCCCGTCGAGCGCCGTCGAGCGGTGGCACGCATCGCCGCCGAACAGGGGATGTGGATCGCCGAGGACGACCCGTACGGCGAACTGAGGTTCCGCGGCGAGCACGTGCCGTGGATCGCGTCCCTGGACGACGCCGCGGACCGCACCGTGCTGCTGGGGAGCCTGTCCAAGATCATGTCTCCGGGCATGCGGTTGGGGTGGCTGCGCGCCCCGGAGTCGCTGCGTGGCGTGTGCACGCTGGTCAAGCAGGCCCTCGATCTGCACACTTCCACGATCGACCAGGCAGCCGCCGCGCACTACCTGGGGGAATCCGACCTCGACGCGCGCCTGGTGCGCGCCTCGAACGTCTACCGGGAACGCTGTGACGCGATGCTCGGCGCGCTCGCGGAAGCGCTGCCGCCCGGCAGCACCTGGAGCAGGCCCGACGGGGGAATGTTCATCTGGGTCCGGCTGCCCGACGGCCACGACGCGATCCGGCTGCTGCCCGAGGCCGTCGCCCATGACGTCGCCTACGTTCCCGGCGCCCCGTTCTTCGCGGAGCGGGCCGACCCGGCCACGCTGCGGATGTCCTTCGCCGGATACGAACCGGCACGGATCGAGGAGGGAGTGAAGAGGCTGGCCCGGCTCTTTCGATGACGGGCACCGAGCCGGAACCCGCCTTTCACGAGGCGGGTTCCGTCCGCGGCCCCTGTTCCCCGCCCGCAGCCTTGCCGACTCGACCGGTCGCAGGGCTCGTCGGCGCGGGTTCTGTTCTTCTTTGCATTTCCATGCCCGGACTCACCGGACCGCCGGTTCACGAGTCCGGGCCCTTTGACCACGGGGGATGAGCAAGACCGTGTATTTTCGCGTTCTCGGAGCATTTGCGGTGGAGACGGACGACGGGACGCTGCGTACTCCGCAGGCGTTGAAACTCCGCACCCTGCTGGCATTGTTGTGCCTGAACGACGGCCGCCCGCTGTCCGCGTCGCAGCTCATCGACGCCCTCTGGTCGGGTGAGCCGCCGCGCACCGCGTCCACCGCGCTCCAGGTGTACGTCTCCCGGCTGCGCAAGCACCTCGCGGGCCCGGGCTTCGACGGGTCCAGGCTGCTGACCCGGCCGTCCGGCTACATGATGGACCTCCCTCCGCTCGGCCTGGACCTGCACCGGTTCGAAGCCCTGCACCTGCGGGGCGTCCAGCTGCGGGCCGCGGGCCGACTGGAGGAGGCCTCGCCGGTGCTCTCCGAGGCGCTCGGGCTGTGGGCCGGCCCCGCCGTGGCGGACCTGCGCACGGTTCCGGCACTGCAGAACCTGGGGCGCCTGCTGGACGAGAAGCGGTCGGCCGCCCTGGAGGAGCGGGCCGAGACGGAGCTGCTCCTGGGGCGGCACAAGCCGCTGATCGGCGAGCTCTACGGGCTGATCGACGAGCAGCCGATGCGGGAGAGCCTCTACGGTCTCCTGATGCTCGCGCTCTACCGCAGCGGCCGCCCGGCCGAAGCCCTCATGGTCTACCACCGCATCCGGCGCGTCCTCATCGACGAGCTCGGCATCGAACCGGGTCCCCGGCTGGCGCAGTTGCAGCAGTCGGTCCTGGCGCGGGACGCCGGACTCGAAGAGCGCACCCTCGCCCATCTCGCCTCCTGAACGGACCCCGTTCCCGACCGATCCGCCCCGCCCCGCCCCGCCCCACCCACCTGCGAATCCTTCGGCCCCGCGACGCGCTCCGCTCGCGGGGCCGCAGGCTTCTCACCCGCGGCCGCGGGCTCCGGCCGCGGGGGCGACGCGGAGCCACTTCGGCCGGCCGAGGGTGATGAACGCTTCCGCCTGCATCGCCGCGAGCCCGATCCGCGGCAGGTCGCGGGTGTGCGGGAAGACCAGGAAGCGCGGCACCCACTCCGGCTGGAACTTCGCGTTGAACTTGTAGAGCGACTCGATCTGGAACCAGCGCGAGAGCAGCACGAGCAGCCACCGCCAGGCCCGCAGCACCGGCCCGGCGCCCAGCCGCTCGCCCCTGGCCAGAGCCGAGCGGAACATGGCGAAGTTGAGGGAGACGCGGCGTATCCCGAGCGCGGGCGCCGCCTGCAGGACGGCCACGATCAGCAGTTCGTTGAGGCCGGGGTCGGCGGCGCGGTCCCGGCGCATCAGCTCCAGCGAGATCCCCTCGGGGCCCCACGGCACGAAGTGCAGTACGGCCTTGAGGTCGTCGACCTCCGGCGTCCCGCCCGCCCCGCCCTCCCCGGCCGCGTCGCCCTGCGGGGCCTGGTGCGCGGTGACCACCACACAACCGGTGTCCTCCGCGTCGCCGAAGCGGCCGAGGGCGGTGGAGAAGCCCCGCTCGATGTCGGTGTCGCGCCAGCGGGCGGCCGCGTCCGTGATCCGCGCCCGCTCCGCGTCGTCGAGATCGCAGACCCGGCGGACCTTGCAGGAGTAGCCGTTGCGCTCGATGCGCTTGACCATCTGCCGCACGTTGCGCATGGCCCGTCCGCTCAGCGAGAAGTCGGCGGTGTGCACGACGGCCTCGTCGCCCAGCTCCAGGGCGTCGAGTCCCGCCTCGCGCATCCACACCTCGCCGCCGGTCTCGCCGCACCCGATCACGGCGGGCACCCAGGCCTGCCGCCTGGCCTCGTCCATGAACACGCTGATGGCCCCCGGCCAGGCCTCGACGTCGCCGATGGGGTCGCCGGAGGCGAGCATCACGCCCGACTCGACGCGGTAGGCGATGGCGGCCTTGCCCGTCGGCGAGAACAGCACGCTCTTGTCGCGCCGCAGGGCGAAGTACCCGAGCGAGTCGCGCGCTCCGTGCCGCTCCAGCAGCTCGCGCACCCGCGCCTCGTCCCCCGCGGAGAGCTCCGCCCGCGGCTTCTGGGGCCGCAGGAACAGGTAGGAGGTGGTCAGCAGGGTGATCAGGCCGAGCGCGCCGAGCGAGTAGCCGACCAGGTCCCCGACCCGCTCCGAGGTGTAGCGCACCGGCCCCTCGACTCCGACGAGCCCGTACACGGTGTGCCGCAGCCGCTGCTCCAGGGAGGGCGAGCCGGCCTCGTAGTCCGGGTGCACATTGGTGATCAGCAGCCCCAGTACGAGGGAGACGCCGCCCACCGCGACGAAGTTCAGCAGCGCCCGCCAGCGGGTGCGCGGGTCGGACAGGGCGTAGAACTCCCGCCGGTACCACAGCATCACCAGGAGCAGCGCGAACGACAGCACGCCGGCGGCCGTGGTGTGCCACCGCAGCAGGTGGAGCAGCCCGCCCACCGGAAGCAGCACCGCCACCGCCCGCCAGGCCCGCCGTTTGCGGCGCCGCAGTCCGTGCGCCAGCAGTACGAGCAGCACGCCCACCATCAGCGAGCCGACCGCGGCCGCCGTCGTGGTGCCACCGGGAAGGTGACCGGCCAGCAGACGCAACCGGTTGTGGCGGAAGCCGGGGAAGACGGCGGCCGCGAGGTCGATCAGCCCGATCAGCAGGCAGGCGTACGCGGTGAGGGTGGGAACGCGCGGCCGGGACGCGGCGGCCGGGCGACGGCTCGTTTCCGCATCCGGACGCGCAGGCGCTGAACTGTTCATGGAAAGCAAACCTAAACGCCGGGCCCGACCATTTCCGTCATCCCCGGGAATGAGCTCCGAAGGATTAAGGTCCGGTTTAGCGAAGCGCAATGCAAGTGACGTGTATGCAAGATTTTAGGTCCCGTGTCTAGCATTCTTCTTGCATTCGGCGGGAATTCGCCGACCGGCGCGATGTATCGAGGAGTGTGGGAGAAGTGTCAGGGTCCGGATCCGACGGCATGCACCTTCCCGTGTCGACGGCCCAGCGCGAGATGTGGCTGGCCGAGCAGGTCGATCCGGCCGCCCCGCAGCAGCGCATCGGCGAGTACCTGGAACTCCGGGGTCCCATCGACCCCGAGCTCTTCGAAAGGGCGATGCGGCAGGCCATCGCGGAGGCCGTCCCGATGCACGCCCGGTTCGTCGAGGAGGACGGTGAGCCCCGGCAGTACGTGGTCCCCTTCGAGGACTGGGAGTTCCCGGTCCTCGACTTCGGAGCCGAACCGGACCCCGCCGCCGCCGCGCGGGCCTGGATGCGGGCCGACCTGGCCCGCCGGATGGACCTCTCCCGAGGGCCGCTGTTCTCCTACGCACTGCTCGGCCTGGGGCCGGACCGCAGCTTCTGGTACCTCAGCGCCCACCACGCCGTCGCGGACGGACACACGGGCGCGCTCATCGCCGGGCGGGTGTCCGAGCTCTACACCGCCATGGCGTCGGCGCTCCCCCTGCCCGCCAACCCGTTCGGGACCATCGGGGAGATGCTGGCCGACGACTCGGCCTACCAGGCTTCCGACCGGGCCGCGGCCGACCGCTCGTACTGGACGACCCGGTTCGCGGACGTGCCGGAGGTGGCCACCCTCGCCGCCCGGCCGGTCACCGCTGCCGCCGCGCAGGGGCAGATCAGCCACACCGGCAGCCTCACCGCGGCGGAGACCGAAGGGCTCAAGGCCGCCGCCCGGGCGGCCCGCACCCACTGGTCGGTCCTGGTGATCGCCGCCGCGGCCGCCCAGGTCCACCGGCTCTCCGGTGAGCAGGACGTCATCCTGAGTCTGCCGATGGCCGCCCGCACCGACGCCGCGGCGCGCACCACGCCGGGGATGTACTCCAACGTCCTGCCCCTGCGCGTGAACGTCCGCCCCGATCTGACGGCGCACCGGCTCATACGTGACGTCGCGGGGGCGTTCCGCGAGATGATCCGGCACCAGCGGCACCGGGGTGAACACCTGGGGCGCGACCTCGGCCTGCCCGACACGGGGCGCTACCGGACCGGTCCCATGGTCAACATCATGGCCTTCGACTACGGCCTGGAATTCGCGGGGCAGCCCGCCACCGCCCACCACCTGACCCAGGGGCCCGTGGAGGACCTGTCGTTCACCGCCTTCGACCGCGCGGACGGCCGGGGGCTGCGCATCGATCTCGTCGCCGACTCCGCCCGCTACGACGCCGACGAGCTGGCCGCGCACCACGCGCGCTTCCTGCGCGTCCTGCGCGCCTTCATCTCGGACCGGGACGTGCCCGTCGGCTCGGTCGAGCTGCTCACCGAGGGCGAGCGGCTCCGGCTGCTCACCGAGCTCGGCGGCCCCGAACGCAAGTACCGGGAAGCCACCCTGCCCGAGCTGTTCGCCCGCCAGGCCGCGCAGACCCCGCACCTGCCGGCCGTCGTCTCGGCGGAAGCCACCCTCACCTACCGGGAGTTGGACGCCGCCTCGAACCGGCTCGCCCGGCTCCTCATATCGCGGGGCGTCGGGCCCGAGCGGATCGTCGCCGTGGCCCTGCCCCGGTCGGCCGGCCTCGCCGTCGCGGTCCTCGCCGTCCTCAAGGCCGGCGGCTGCTACCTCCCCGTCGACCCCGAATACCCGGCCGACCGACTGTCGTTCATGTTGCGCGACACCGCGCCCGCCGTCGTGCTGACCACCGCGGACACGGCCCGGCTGCTGCCGCACTCGGAGGCCCCCCGGCTGGTCCTCGACGACCCCCGGACCGTGGGCGAGTCGGCGCGCTCGGCCGACACGGAGATCGGCGACGGGGAGCGGCTGCGCCGGCTCGATCCCGCCCATCCCGCGTACGTCATCTACACCTCGGGCACCACCGGCCGCCCGAAGGGCGTGGTGATGCCCGGCCAGGCGATGGTCAACCTCCTGCTCTGGCACCACGAGGCCTTCCCCTCGGCCGCCGGGACCCGGATCGCCCAGTTCACCGCGCTGAGCTTCGACGTCTCCGTACAGGAGATCCTGTCCGCGCTCCTGTTCGGCAAGACCCTGGTGGTGCCGACCGACGAGGTCCGGCGCAACCCCGAGCTGCTCGCCGCCTGGCTCGACGCGGAGCGCGTGAACGAGTTCTTCGCCCCCAACCTCGTCCTGGAGGCCCTGTGCGAGGCGGCCCTCGAACAGGGGCGGACCATCCCGTCGCTGCGGGTCCTGGCGCAGGGCGGCGAGGCCCTCACCCCAAGCGCCACGGTGCGCGCGTTCGTAGGCGGTCACGAGGGGCGCCGGCTGCACAACCACTACGGCCCGAGCGAGACGCACCTGGTGACGGCCCACACCTTGGCGGCCGACGTCGACACGTGGCCGCACGCCGCCCCGATCGGCGGACCGATCCCCAACATCCGGGCGTACGTCCTGGATTCCGCCCTGCGCCTGGTTCCGGAAGGCGCGCGCGGAGAGCTGTACCTCGCCGGGGCCGGGGTGGCCCGCGGCTACCTGAACCGCCCCGGGCTGACCGCCGAACGGTTCGTTGCCGACCCCCACGGAGCCCCGGGAAGCCGGATGTACCGCACCGGGGACGTGGTCCGCTGGCTGCCCGGGGGGCAGCTGGAGTACCACGGCCGGTCCGACGACCAGATCAAGATCCGCGGATTCCGGATCGAGCCCGGTGAGATCAAGGCGGCCCTCGCCGCCTGCCCCGGCATCGTCCACGCCGAGGTGGTGGCCCGCGAGGTCCGACCCGGGGACCGGCAGCTCGTCGGGTACGTCGTCCCGCAGACGCCGGGGTGCGACACGGCCGCGGTGCGCGCGTTCGTACGGACCAGGCTGCCCGCCCACATGGTGCCCTCGGCCGTCGTCGAACTGGCGGAGCTTCCGCTCACGCCGAACGGGAAGCTCGACCGCCGGGCGCTCCCCGAGCCCGGGCCCACCGGCGCCGCACCGGCGCGGGAACCGGCCGACGAGCGCGAGCGCGTCCTGTGCGACCTGTTCGCCCGGGTACTGGAGCTGCCCGCGGTCGGCGTCGACGAGAACTTCTTCGACCTCGGCGGGCATTCCCTGCTCGCCGCCCGCCTCGTCGCGCGGATCCGGGCCGCGTTCGGCACTCCGTTGGAGGTGCACGCCCTGTTCGAATCCCCGAGCCCGGCCGGGCTCGCCCGGCGGATCGCCGACCCGTCGTCCGGCGCCGCGCCGAAGTCGCTGCTGCCGCTGCGCGCGGAGGGCTCCCGGCCGCCGCTGTTCTGCGTCCATCCGGCCGCCGGGATGGGCTGGCCGTACGCGGGTCTCCTGCCCTACCTCGGCCCCGACCAGCCCGTGTACGCGCTCCAGGCCCGCGGGCCCGCGGAGGCGCCCGGCCTCCCGGCCACGGTCGAGGAGATGGCCGCCGACTACGTGGCACGGATCCGCGCGGTGCGTCCCGAAGGCCCCTACCGCATCCTCGGCTGGTCGTTCGGCGGTCTGGTGGCCCACGCCATGGCGAGCCTCCTCCAGCGCGAGGGCGCGGTGGTCGACCTGCTCGTGATGGTGGACTCGTATCCCGTGCGGGAACACCTCCGGTCCGATCTGCCCCCGTTCAGCGAGGACGAGTTCCACCGCGCACTGCTCCAGTCGGCGGGCGACGACGAGTTCCCCCTCGGGGACGACCGGGCCCGTGCCGTGCTCCGCGACGTCTACCGCAACAACCTCGACCTGATGGCCGGGTTCAGGCCCGGCGGGTACCACGGCGACCTGCTGTTCTTCCGGGCCGCGGAGGCCGACCCCGAAGACCCGTACGAGGCGGGTCGCAGCACGGCGGCGGCCTGGGCCGGCCACATCGGCTCCGCCGTCGAGTCCCACGACGTGGCGGCGACCCACCACCGCATGATGCGGCCGCCGGCCCTGGCGGAGATCGGACCGGTCCTCTCCGCGCGGCTGCGGTCCGCGGACGCGTAACGGCGCCACCCCGAGGCGGCCCGCCCACCCTCCCCCGGCGCACCCGCGCCCCGAACACGAGAAGGTCCACCCCCATGACAGTCACCCCGCCCCGCGCCGAGACGGCGGCCGTCGACGTCGATCCGGCCGACGTGCGCTCGCTGGCCCGCCGTGGCATCGAAGGCCGGACGGACTACCACGGCCCCCGGCTCCTGCGCAGGCTCGCCGAGGGCCAGTGCGGCGGCCCGTACGAGCACTTCGAGTTACGCCCGTGCGGACCGCTGATCGGCGCCGAGATCCACGGCGTCGACCTGCGCACCCCGCTGGGCGACGAGGTGTTCGGCGAACTCGACCGGGCCCTGCTCGAATGGAAGGTGCTCTTCTTCCGCGACCAGGACGTCACCGCCGAACAGCAGCGGGCCTTCGCGTCCCGGTGGGGCGTGATCGAGGGGCACCCGTTCCTCCCGGCGGGAACGGGCGAGGACGTCGTGCGGTTGGAGAAGGGCAAGCGGAATCCCGGCTTCGAGAACATCTGGCACTACGACTTCCCGTGGGTCGAGCGGCCGCCGCTGGGCGCCGTCCTGCGCATGGTGGAGCTGCCCCGAGGTGGCGGCGGCGACACGCTGTTCGCGGACGCGGCCGCGGCGTACGACAACCTCCCCGAGGAGGTGAAGGCGCGCATCGACGGGCTGACGACGGTCAACGACTTCACCCCGTCGGCGAACTACCGCGAGCTGATGACCGACGAGCAGCGGGCGCACTTCCAGGCGGTCTACCCGCCGGTGGAGCACCCGCTGGTCCGCACCCACCCGAAGACCGGGCGCAAGACCCTGTTCCTGACGTCGATCTTCACCACGCACATCGCGGGCCTGCCGGCCGAGGAGAGCGAGGAACTGCTCCGCTACCTCTTCCGTCAGCTGGAGTACCCCGAGTACCAGGTGCGCTTCCGCTGGGAGGCGAAGTCCATCGCCTTCTGGGACAACCGGGCCGTGCAGCACTACGCCACCTCGGACTACCACCCGCACCGCCGGGTCGTGGACCGGACGGCCATCGCCGGCGACAGGCCGTTCTGACATGGCCGAGTCTTTCGCCGTGGTCAGCGGCGGCACCCGGGGCATCGGCCTCGCGCTCAGCCTGCGGCTGGCCCACCTCGGCCACCGGGTGGCCGCCCTCTACCGGGGCGACCACCGGGCCGCGCGGGAGGCCGCCGCGCTCGGTGCGGGCCGGATCGAGACCCACCAGGTCGACATGACCCGCCCCGACCGGGTGCGTGAGGTGTGCGAGCGGCTGCTCGCCGAGCACGGCGCACCCGAGGTGCTCGTGAACAACGCCGGGATCAACCGGGACCGACCGTTCCTGGAACTCAGTGACGAGGACTGGGACCAGGTCCTGGCGACGAACCTCTCCGGACCGTTCCACCTGACCCGGGCCCTGGCTCCGGCGATGGTGGCGGCGGGCCGCGGGACGATCGTCAACGTCGGTGCGACCACCGGCATCCGTCCGCGGGTCAACGGGGTCAACTACTGCACCAGCAAGGCCGGTCTGCTGCACTTCACCCGGTGTCTGGCGCTGGAGCTCGCCCCCACGATCCGGGTCAACTCGCTCATACCCGGGTTCACCGACACCGCGGAGGTGGTCGAACGGTACGGGCTGGAGGATCCGGACCGACGGGCCGAGGTCCTCGGGCAGATCCCGCTGCGCTCCCTGGGCACGGTCGAGGACATCGCCGACGCGCTGGAGTTCCTCGTCGGGCGCCCGGGCCGCTACGTCACCGGGCAACAACTCGTCATCGACGGCGGCAACTTCATGGGCTGAGCACCCGCCCGGCCACGACACACCGCCATTCATCCCCATACGGAGAAACATCCATGCGTCTCAGTGAAGAACAGATCGCCCGCTACCACGAGGACGGGTTCCTCCTCGTGGAGTCCGCGCTGGACGAGCGGGAGGTGGAACGGCTGCGGGACGCGTTCCGCCGCGACTGCGAGGTCCCCGGCCCGCAGGTGATCAGGGAGGAGTCCCGCAACGAGGTGCGGGCCGTGTACGCCTCGCACCACCGGCAGCCCGAGTACGCCGGGCTGATGCGGGACCCCCGGGTGCTCGGTCCGGTGCGGCAGCTGCTCACGGACGACGTGTACGTCTACCAGTTCAAGATCAACGCCAAGCCGGCGTTCGGCGGCGAGAAGTGGTCCTGGCACCAGGACTACGTCGCCTGGCGCATCGCCGACCAGCTGCCCGCCCCGCTCCAGGTCAACGTCGGCGTCTTCCTCGACGCCGTCGACGAGTTCAACGGCCCCGTGATCTTCCTGCCCGGATCGCACCGCTCCGGCCTGGTGCGCGACAGCCGTGCCGCAGAGGCCAGGTCCGCCCAGCACCTCGACCCGGACGACATCGCGCTGACCCCCGACCAGCTCTCCGCCCTGGTCGCCGAGCGCGGCATGGTCAGCCCCAAGGGCCCGGCCGGCTCGCTCGTCTTCTTCTCGCCCGAGATCGTGCACGGCTCGGCACCCAACATGTCGCCCTTCCCGCGCCGCCTGCTCATCGCCACCTACAACGACACCACCAACCTGCCCAGCTGGCCCGGTGAAGCCCGCCCCGACTACGTCGTGTGCCGGGACACCGAGCCCCTGCGCGTTCTCGGCGCGCCCTTCCTGGACGCCCTCGAGGGGGTGGCGGCATGACGCGCGCGAAGGCCGTCGTCCTGGAGGAGTTCGGCGAGCCGCCGGCCCTGCGCGAGTACGAGGTCCCGCCCGCCCCGGCCGGTGGAATGGTCGTCGCCTGCCTCCACGGCGGCATCTGCGGCACCGACCTCCACCTCCAGCAGGGTCATCTGCCCATCCCCACCCCGCTGGTACTCGGCCACGAAGGACTCGGCACCGTCCGCGAGCTGGGCCCCGGCGCGCCCGCGCACGACGCCACGGGGGCCGCCCTGCGCACCGGCGACAGGGTGATGTGGGCCTCCTCGATCGCCTGTGGTGCCTGCGTGCCGTGCCGACTGCACCGCGAGCCGACGCTGTGCGAGAACCGCCGCACGTACGGGGTCAACCGCGCGATCACCGACGGCCCCGAACTCTCCGGAGCCTGGGCCGAGTTCATCGTGCTGCAGGCCGGAACCACCGTCGTCAGGCTCGACGACGGCATCGACCCGCTCGCCGCCATGTCGCTGGCCTGCGCGGGGCCGACCGTCGTGCACGCCCTCTACGAGCGGCGGCCGGTGCGCCTCGGCGAGACCGTCGTGGTCCAGGGCAGCGGCCCGGTGGGCCTCGCGGCCGCCGCGTTCGCCCGGCTCGCCGGGGCCGCCAAGGTCATCCTCGTGGGCGGTCCCGAGAGCCGCCTGGCCCTCGCGGCCGCCGCGGGCATCGGCGACGTGCACCTCGACATCACCGCACCGGGCGGCGCCGAGGCGGTCCTGGACCGGGTCCTCGCGGAGACCGGGGGCGCGGGCGCCGACCTCGTCATCGAGTGCGCCGGTGTGCCCGCGGCCGTGGCCCAGGGCCTCACCCTCGCCCGCCGCGGCGGCTCGTACCTCGTCATCGGCCAGTACACGGACGCGGGCGACACCCTGCTCAACCCGCACCAGATCGTGTACCGGCAGCTCGACGTCGTCGGATCCTGGGCGTTCACCGGCGCTCACCTCGTCGAGTACGTACGCCTGCTGCCCGCGCTCACCGCCCGCTTCGACCTGGGCAGCCTGGTGTCGTCCTACCCGCTGGACGACCACGGGACCGCGCTCGCGGCCGTGTCGGACGGTTCCGTGATGAAGGCGGTCCTCACGAACCGATAGGCGTGTGTGGCTGTTACGCGTGAGGCGCCACCGGATCGACTCCGGCGGCGCCTCACGCGTTTCGGCGCTAGGGCCTGTCGTCAAACTCCTGTCGTCGCCCGGAGGGCGGCCCCGCGGCGTCTGGTGCGTGCTCTCGGTGCGCCGGGCGGAAGCCCGCGTACTGGACGTACTTGGCTTTCGCCCGGTGCGGCGAGAGCGCGTGCCAGGCGTCGCGGGGCAGACGGGAGTTTGACGACAGGCCCTAGTGGAAGGCCGGCGCGGGCTCGGCGTCGACCTTCGTTCCGGCCCCCGTGCCGCCGTTCTGCCGCTCGGCGTCGATGAGGAGGAGGGCGACGGCCGCGGCCAGGACGAGGATGCCGACCGCCCACCAGATCGCGGTGGCATAGCCGTGCACGGCTGCCGCGTCGGCCAGCCGGGCCCGGTCGGCCGCGGAACGGGCGTGCTCGGCGAGCCAGTCGGTGGTGGCACCTGCCGCGATGGTGTTCAGCAGGGCCGTGCCGATGGAACCGCCGACCTGCTGGGAGGCGCTGATCAGGGCGGAGGCGACGCCGGCGTCCTGGGGCCGCACGCTGCGGGTGGCCAGGCTCATCGCCGGCATGAACGCCGTGCCCATGCCGAGGCCGAGGAGCACCTGCGCGGGCAGGATCAGGGCGACGTACGAACTGTCGACCTCGATCTGCGTGAGCAGTGCGATGCCGAGGCCCGAGGTCAGGAAGCCCGGACCCATCAGGAGTCGGGGCGGCAGGCGGGTCATCAGCCGGCTCCCGATCTGCGTCGACCCGATCACCATGCCGACGATCATGGGCAGGAAGGCGAATCCGGTGAGAACGGGGGTGTATCCCTTGACGACCTGCAAGTAGTAGGTCAGGAACAGGAAGAGCCCGAACATGCCGATCACGGCCAGCCCCAGGGAGAGGTAGATGCCTCCCCGGTTGCGTTCGGTCACCACCCGCAGCGGAAGCAGGGGGGCCGACACCCTGCTCTCGACCAGGACGAACGCGCCGAGCAGGACCACCGAGGCGGCGAAGAGCGCGACGGTGACGGGAGCGGTCCAGCCGTCGGACTCGGCGCGGGTGAACCCGTACACCAGCGACAGCAGTCCGGTGGTGGCGAGGACGACACCGGAGAGGTCCAGGCGGGCGCCGTTGCGGGCACCGGCCGGCTCGCGCAGCACGGTGACGGCGCCGAAGGCGGCCGTGACGGCGAACGGGATGTTGACGAACAGCGCCCAGCGCCAGTTCAGGTACTCGGTCAGCGCACCGCCCACGATCAGGCCGAAGGCGCCGCCGGCGCCGGAGATCGCGCTGTAGATCCCGAACGCTTTGGCCCGTTCCCTCGGTTCGGTGAAGGTGACCGCGAGCAGCGAGAGCGCGGCCGGGGCGAGCAGCGCGCCGAACACTCCTTGCAGGGCCCGGGCTCCGAGCAGCATCCCGGGGTTGACCGCGAAGCCCCCGAGCGCGGACGCGGCCGCGAAGCCGAGCAGTCCGACGATGAAGGCCCGCCTGCGCCCGGTGAGGTCCGCGATGCGACCACCGAAGAGGAGCAGGCTTCCGAACGCCAGCGAGTAAGCGGTGATCACCCACTGCCGATTGCCGTCGGATATGCCGAGGTCCTGCTGGGCCGAGGGCAGGGCGATGTTCACGATGGTCGTGTCGAGCACGACCATCAACTGGGCTAAGCCGATGAATACCAGCGCTTTCCAGCGCCGCGGATCCGGCTGGGGGATTGCGTGCATGACGTCTCTCGATTGACCGGGCGACCGGAAATGGGCAGAACTACTCAAAGTGGCCGCTCAGCGCGGCGGCTGTTCCAGCGAGGGCAGCAGGGTCGGCAGCAGCTGGGCGAACACCTCGACCGCGGCCCCCAGGGATTCGTCGCTACCGGGCCCGCCCGTGGCGGTCCGGGCGAGGATGCCTTCGCGGGAAGCGAGCAGGAACGTGGCGAGGCTCTGCGCGCCGACGCTCGCACCGCTCCGCTCCAGCAGGAGCGCGAGGGCCTCGGTGACGATCTTCTCGTGTTCGTGGAGCCGCGCGCTGAGCTCGGGGCTGCGGGCGGCGTCGAGCCGGAACTCCAGGAAGAGCAGGATCCAGCCCCGCTCATCGGAATCGACGGTCAGGAGCAGCTCCCCGATCCGTCGCGCCGCCCCCGGCTCCGGATCGCGCAGCAGGTTCCCCAGTTGTTCGAGCCTGTGCGCGGAATGACGGTCGAACAGCGCGAGGACGAGGTCCTGCTTGCTCTGGAAGTTGGAGTAGAAGGCCCCCCGGGTATACCCGGCCGCCGCACACACGTCCTCGATGGTGGTCCTCGCGTACCCCCGCTCGACCAACACCCGCCCGGCGGCATCGAGCAGCCGCTCACGCGTGTGCGCACGCCGCCGGGGCGGCCGGTCGGGTTCGGTGGGAGTGATCTTCGATGCAGACACACGGGAACGATACATCATGTATTTAATACACTGCGTATCGAACTGTCTGCCCGTACGGGGCTCCGGCCTGGCTGGTCTCGCCCCGTCACCGTGTTGCCTCCCGGATCAGTAGCGGTAGTGGTCCGGCTTGTAGGGACCGTCGACGTCGACGCCGATGTAGGCGGCCTGCTCGGGGCGCAGGGTGGTGAGCTTGACGCCGAGGGCGTCGAGGTGGAGGCGGGCGACCTTCTCGTCGAGGTGCTTGGGCAGCACGTAGACGTCGGTCGGGTACTCCTCGGGCTTGGTGAAGAGCTCGATCTGGGCCAGGGTCTGGTCCGCGAAGGAGTTCGACATGACGAAGGACGGGTGTCCGGTCGCGTTGCCGAGGTTGAGGAGACGACCCTCGGACAGGACGATGAGGACCTTGCCGTCGGGGAACGTCCAGGTGTGGACCTGCGGCTTGACCTCGTCCTTGACGATGCCCTCGACCTTGGC
>NZ_JBIAUK010000018.1:0-6922 GCF_042892775.1 Streptomyces sp. NPDC001717
CCCCCCCCCCGCCCCCGGCCCCCCGCCCCCCCGCCGCCCCCCCCCCCCCCCCCCCCCCCCCCCCCCCCGCCCCCCCCCCCCCCCCCCCCCCCCACCCCCCCCCCCCCCCCCCAACCCGGGGGCCATGCCGACTCCCGCGTGGTGGCTGTCCCGTCTCACGGAACCTTGACCAATCTCAATGAACTTTGACCGGTCGCGCCGCTGGTCGGTGCAACCTGCTGGGCATGGAAGCACCGGTCAAGGTTCAGCGAGACGGGACAACGGCCCGTCTGGTCGGGGGATGCGGCGTCCAGAGTCGTCCCGGTCCGGATGCAGAGTGTGGGTACGGCTTTCGCCGCTCACGCCAAGGTCAGGAGGCGCCTTTCAGGCGGGTCAGGGTGAAGACCAGGGACTCGATGTGCTCGGGGGAGCCCGCGTTCCCGTCGGAGAAGTCCTCGAACTCCAGGACTACGGCATCCTTGTCTCTGCGTGCCTTCACCTTGTCGCCGACGCTTTGCGACCAGCCGCCTTCCATGGAGTACGCCTGAGAAAGGGCCTCATCAGTGGGTTCGGGAACCGACGGGATGACGTACGGCTCCGCGTTCTTATTGTCGGTGCCGTCCATGATGATCGTGAGGCGTGAGGGGTCGTACTCCCACCGGCCCGAAAGGCCCAGCCGAGTCTCCGACCACCTTCCGTCGCCGGTGATCGTCAGCACCCCGTCGAACCCCGCGTTGGTCGTGAACCTCCAGGAACCCTTGGCGAACGCTGTGATCGCCTTCTCCACCGGACTCCCGCACCCTGACACGACGGAAGCAGCGACCCCGGCCAGCAAGTACCGCAGCGCTGTCCGACGACCCACTAAATTCACCAGATCACGCCTGTTCATGTGTCCCTCCCCATCCGGGCCTCGGTCACGATTGCCCGGCTCATCTGACGCACAGGGCCGCAACAGTGCGCCATCCCGGTACCAGTGGCAAGCACTGAACATGCCAACCAGCGCCTCCGGCCGGGCACCTCAGACGCCCGAAGCCGAGCCCACCCCACTGCCCGGGGGGCCGGCCCGCAGTGGGACCGGCCAAAGTTCAGTGAGATCGGTCGCTTCCCAGCTCGGCCCACTTGGTGGATGTCCCGTGTCGAAGGATCTGGTTCCCGTCTCAAGTGATCTGGTCCGATTCGCTTCTTGTCTCAGGTGACCTGGCTCGCCAGCTGTCGATCGGACATCCAGGCTGGGCCGCCTCACAGAGACATCCAGCAGTAGAGCTGCTCGCCGGCTTCGAGGGCCCGCCTGGCGAGCAGGATGATCTCTTCAGCCACCGGCTGCATGTCTTCGACGCGTGCTCCGTGCAGCTCTTCCGCTTGCACCCACCTGGCGACGATGGTTGGCACTTCGGAGTCGCGCACAGCCGCCAGAGTGTCCCGTACCAGGGGATTGAGTTCGGATACCCACGGCCCCGTCACCCACGGGTCGTCCTCGTCCTCGGGGCCGTCCGGGCAGGGTACTGGGGAGGCCGGCCACACGGTCACCTCCTCGACCAGGTCCACTCGCCACTGAACCTGACGGATGGCAGCAATCAGCATCGCCAGGACAACCGTCGGATCCACGTGCTTGGCCTTGACCCCATCGCAGACAGGGGGCCTGCGCCGAGCGGGGACCCACCATCCGCCCGCTCAAGCACCTCCACGACCGATGCTGCATCCACCGCGCGGAAGTAGTCAGTCAGAGCGCCCATTGCTTCCTCTCAGCTTCCAGTTCGTCGGCAGGCAGTAGATCAGGCACCGCCCACAGCACGAGGGGGCGGACCAGATCAACTGAGACGAGGTTCGGCATCCACCGCGCCGAACCACATCGGATGAGAAACCGACTCGCAGGGCGTCTCAAACGATCCGGTCGTCGCAGGTCACAGTCCGATCCCTGAACCAGATCCCTTGAGACGGGACAGTGGACTGCCGTTCTGACGCGTTCGGATGTGGCCAACCGGTTCCGGCTACGGCTGCCCTACGCCTGCGATGGGGAACGCCTGGCCAGGCGCCCATTGAGGATGACTTGCAGGAAGGTGTAGCAGTCACCGATCCACAGTCCGACCTCCGCTCGACACCCGGCGCAGGCCAGATTGGGCCCGTCGTATCCGCCCGGCCCACAGCAGCCGCTCCAGCGGCCCGGGATCTTCGTGGTGCCGAGGAGGTCGCCCGGGCTCAACAGGAAGTCGACTCCCGGTCCGTGAGCCGCCCGGGACTTCCCGAAGCCCTTGGGCGGCGCTCCCCAGGCGTGCCCCGGCTGCGGGTCGCGGGCGAAGGTGCCGGGCGTCATCCTGGGCGGGCAGGGGTCCACAGGAGAGTCGAGGGGCGTCCAGGCCTCGCCCTCCGCCGGCGGGTGAACTTCGCGCACAGGCAGGGACAGCCGGGTGCTGCACACGGCGCAGGAGAAGACCTCGGCACGGGCAATCTGCATTTCTTCCACCTCGTCCTACGGTGCCTACGAAGCTGCCTCACGTCACCCCCACACCCCGCCGTTGCCCGCCGCTGCCCGGCTTGCCGGCAGCCCGGCAGGGGCACGTCCGGTCAGAAGGCGCTGTGCCACCAACGATGCGGCTGGGGGCCGTACGGGAATGCGTCGGGCCGTTCGAGGATGCGCAGGTCGAGGGCCTCCACGATGACGCGCAGCTCTCTGGAGCTCTTCTTGGGGAGGGCATGGATCGCCAGTTCCAGCAGATCCCGCTCATCCGCCGGCTGCGGGCAACAGGCGGCAACCCCGCACCGGTCGTCGAACGGTGAAGGCAGCCGGCTGCTCGGTGCCCTTGCGATGGCAGTCCAAAGAGAGAGCGCTTGCTCGACCAGGCCGGGCTGGAGCCGTGTTCGTTCCAACCGGATGATCTGTGCCTGCGCCGATCCGGAAATACGACCGATCTTCGAGTAGCGGCGCTCCCCGAACAACGGCCTGTGTCTTGCCCGGAGGCTGGACGGGCGCCTACGCGGCATGGCCCTTTCGGCTGGGAATCATGACCCGCAGCCTGGCACATGGCCGGACCTGTCGCGAAGGAATAAAGGCCCCTCTGCCCTTCTGCTTCGCCCCCTGAGATGCCGACGGTCGTTCGACGGAGGGGGCCCGACTTTTGTCCGCGGACAAAAGTCGGGCCCCCTCCGGGCGACCTGGATGCGTCAGCGGTCGGTGACACGCGAGGTGTCGGTGACCACGGGATCGCCGGGCGGCGGCCGGGTCTCCACCGTCAGCACGGCGGTCAGCGCGCGTAGTCCCGCATCACGTGGCGGGCCAGCTCGGCACGGGCAGGGGCCAGCTCGGCCGTGACCGCCTCCGTACGGGAGGCATCGCAGAGCACCTGGGCCGGGTACGGCTCGCCCGATGCCAGGCAGTGCCGGCGCAGGTGGGTCGGCGGGTGGGTGTCGTCCACGCTGTGTCCGCGCCGGGCGGAGACGCGGCGTAGCCGCTCGTACTCGTACTCGGGTACGGAGCCCATCCGCGTGCCCAGCCGCTCCCACAGCCCTTCCTCGGCGGCGTCACGCGCGGCGCGGCCCTCGGCTCCGCCGCGAACCTGCGCCGCCACCGACTCGCGCTGCAGCAGAGGCTTGACCATGTCGCAGAGCAGCATCCGGTCCATGAGCGAGACGGCCGCCTCCGTGGAACCGACGCGCGCAGCGCAGGTGTCGGCCCGGTACTCCGCCCTCTGTGAGGCCCTCATGGTCAGCGCGTCGAGCAGGTGGATCACCCCGTAGAGGGCCCAGCACGGCAGGAAATACAGGAAGCGCAGGAGCTGCGTCAGCACGTTCGTCGCCGAGGTGGCCGGGACCAGGAAGTAGTACCAGTGCTGCAGCGAGCGCAGCGCTCCGGAGGTCACGTGGAGGGAGCGGACGTCGCCGTTCGCGAAGTGTCCGAGCTCGTGGCCCAGCAGGGCCACGCGCTCCTGGGGCGACAGGATCTCCCAGAGCCCGAGGCCCAGGCGCAGCACGCGCCGGTTCCGGAAGCCGTAGGTGGTGACTGCGGCGTTGGCGATCGGCTCCACGACCACGGCGTGTACCCCGGGCGTTCCGACAACCGCGGCCACCTCGTCTATGAGGTCGAACAGCCGGGGGGCGTCAGCCCGGTACAGCGTCGGAACGTGCTTCGGCAGCCGTTGAGGCCGGGGCAGCAGCGCAGCCACGACCACCAGGATCAGCGCGCCGAGCACCGGCTGGACGCCGGTGTCCCATCCGCCGATGATCAGCAGCCCCGCGAGGACCACCAGTCCCACGGTGACCGCGTGAACCAGCAGCGAGATCCCGTAGGCCAGCACGGTCGGCGCGTCGAGTGCGGCGGGCCCGGCCTGACCACCGCTCCCCGCGATCTCCGCGGCGAGCTGCTCGCCGTGCCGACGGGCCATCCGCCGCCGTGCCGTCGCGATGCGCCCGCGCTCGGGATCGGGCGCTCCCGGATCCACGTTCCAGTCGCATGCCGCGCACCAGCCGACGTACCGCTCGTGCACGGTGAAGGCGGTCCCGCACTCCGGGCACTCGCGCGTCTGCGGGGTGCTCACCTCACCGATGGTCTTCACGTATTTGTGTCCTCCCCTTACCGCCGACCTGCTGTGGTCCGCGGTAGGCGCAGCATAAGCACGCCCCGAACGGTCTTCGGAGCCGGTAAGGCGTGCTGCACGTGCGGTGGGCGCCCATGTCCGAGCCGTCCATGGCATGTGAGTGCAGAGTGTTGAGTGCTGTTGGCGCGTGCGTATCCGAGGCGCCGGCCGATCGGTTCAACCGACGGACTAGGCTGCGCGCCATGCCGCCCCAGCACCTGATGTGCTCCGTCGAGGAGCTGCTGCACGTCGTCGAGAGCCTTCACGCGATGGCCTTTCCCCAGCAGAGGCAGGAGCGTGCCGATCGGTGGAGCGGTCCTGGGTATCACGTGGCGGTACTCGTGGAAAGCCAGGACTTCTGGGAGGACCGAAGCTCCGAGGTGGTGGAGGAGGCCGAGGAGAGCATAGAAGCGCTTCTTGTCGGTCTGGCTGCGCTTCTCACGGAACGCTGGGGTGCTCCCGGGGCGGTCGACCTCTGGCCCTATCTCGGGTTCGACAACCCGGATCCGCACTTCCAGGCACCCGAGCCGATGAACTCCCTGTGCGGTCTGGCCGGCAGCATGCAGGTGTGGCGGCCTCCTGCTTCCGACCGCTGGATTGCCCTGACCATCGGCCAGGCCGATCCTGAGTTCCCGCTCCAACTTCTCGCCGCGGTTGGCGAGGGCTCTGCACTGCCAGGATGAATCCAGCGCCCTGCGGCCCCCAACCTGCAACCTGACCCACGGTGGCAAGATCCCGATGCCCGTCTGGCGCGGGCCCTGAGGACGTACAGACCGCGATCTTCACGCAACTTGCGGACCACACCCGCACACTCCACGGCGCTGAGATCGACGTCGAATGGAGCCAGGCATCAAGCTGACGACGTACCTCGGGGGCAGCGTTGGGGCCCGGGTCGACTCGCAGCTCGCGGGACTGTTCAATGCCCGGGTGGTGAACTGGGCACAGATGTACGACTGCCGCTTGGGTGTGGACCGTGTACCCGAGCTTCTGGCTCTGGTGGAGCGTGAGGACGACGCCGAAGTGTGGACCGAGCTGGGGTACCGGCTGATCCTTGAGCACGACCTGCCGTCGATGGCCGGCCTCGCGGCATTGCCCCGGCTGGTGCGCCTCGCCGCGGGCAGCACGAAGGCACGACACCTGGCCGGAGCAATCATGGAACGAGCGGCAAGTCATCACGACGGCGACGACCTGCTGGCCGGAAGCGCAGAAGTGATCGCCGAGTTCGGCGCCCTCCTGGACCGGCACCTGCAGTCGCGGCCGGCCGACTACCTGCTCACCTTCCGCGCGCTGCTCGCGGTCCAGGAGCAGTACCACTGGGCCAACGTCCTTGGGGACTTCACCGACGACTTCTACGAGCTGCCCTGCCCCCACTGCGCGGCGGAGGTGACCATCGCCATCGGCGGCTATGGCCGCTACGCGGCGATCCGCGACTGGGACCTGGGTGACACGGACCGGCGTGACCTGCGGCCGAGTCCTGCCGAGGAGCTTTCGGGTGTCGGCCGATGGATGTACGAGATCGCGGTACGCGATGGGGAAGACGTGCTCGCCGACGGAATTTCCCATCTTTTCGGCAAGGCCGAGTGTCCGACCTGTGCCAGTGTCTTCACCATCGCGGACGAGTACGCGGCTGAGAACTGCCCCGTCCTGCGGTAGCACCGTGTGGCGTTGGCCCTTGCCTCATCCCTGCCCGCTGAAGGGCTCACCTCTCCCATGCCGCCTGCGGGACGACACCTCACGTTGCCGTGTCGGCAAGTTCACGGAATGAGCCCTCCGTTCACGGCGCGAAGGAAGAGCCGTTGGTGCCATTCGTTGGCGTCCGGTCCGGGATCGGTGGCCAGGACAGGGTTCGGACCGGTCTCTATGAGGTGCATGAGCGCCCATGCGACGCCGTAGCAGTCGTCCGGGCCGAAGCAAGAGACGAGCGCTCGGGCTTCCTCTCTCGTGACCGGCTTCGGAATCGCTTCGAGTTGCTCGGCGCGCCTGTCGATCTCTTCTTCGCTTGCGTCCCAGTCGGGGAGCGGGCCATCGACGACGAACGCCTGAACTTCGGGTCTCATGGGCGAATGATCGGTTGCCCTCGTCACTGTGGGCAAGTCGTCTTTGCTGGTCAGGCCGCCGTCCGCTCCGCCGCACCAGGCAGGCCGACGAAGCCCGCCAGCCGTTTACGACAAGGGACGTGATGCGGTGGACGTGCTGCCCTGCCCAGCCGCATCCGAGGCCACGTCCCACCCGAGGCGTACACCGTCACACCGCGCTGGGATGGGGGCCGGGGGTTTTTGGCGGGGCCAAATGGGGGCCCCCCCACCCCAACCCAAAACGTTGTGGGGCCGGGGGGGCGGCACCCCCCCCCCCCGTGGGGGGGAAACGGTTACCAA
>NZ_JBIAUK010000018.1:6932-148831 GCF_042892775.1 Streptomyces sp. NPDC001717
GGCCCCCGCCCATCCCGCGCCCCGGACCCACCCTCGGCGAACCCCGCCCCCCCGCGGGGGGTGGGGGCCGTCTTTTTGCCCGCGCAAAAACGCGGGCCCCCATCCACAACTCCCAAGAGCTTGAGGCGCATGTGGGCAAGACACCGCCTCCGCTGTTCTGTCCAAACGGTTACCAAACGGTTAGCACTCCAGGTATCGTTGATACACGATCATGAATGCTGGCGGACTTGGTACCGGCCGAGGGGGTGGGCGAGTTGGGATACGCGACACCCATCTACGCCCCCGAGCAGGTCGACTACCGCCTCAGCGACGACTGCGGCTGCGACCGCGCCGAGGATGCCCAGGTCGAGTACCGCCTCACCGGCGAGAGCACCCTTCGCTGGATCGGCGGCGGTCTGGCCGAGCTGGGTCTCGTCGCCGGCGAGCGGGTCGACCCCGAGGCCGCCCGAGCGCTCATGGACGGCCGGGACTGGCGTACCGGCGAGCAGCTCGTCGTACGGAAGAAGGTCCTCGACCCGCGCGGGAAGGTCACCGCCCGCTTGCTCGTGGACGCGGTCGCCGAGACGGCGGCCGCCGCCGGGACGACCGTCGCCGAGTACCTCGGCCGCCCCGCGCTCGCCCAGCGGTACGCCCGTGCCGAGCGCGGGATCCTGCGCGACGGGGAGACCCACCTGCTGCCGCTGGCCGACGCCGAGCGGCTGGCCTCGGCCGCCGGGCTCGGCCTCGATGCGCTCTACGGTGCGGACACCGTCGCCGAGGCCCGGCAGTGGACGGGGCGTCACATCGACGTCGGGCTGCGCGGGGTGGACATCACCCTCGACCTCCCCAAGAGCATCTCGGCCGTCTGCGGGCTGGCCGGCGCCGCGCTCGCCGCGCGGATCGAGGAGGACTGGCTGGCCTCCGTAACCGAGGCCGTTCAGGCGCTGGAGCAGTGGGCCGCGTACGGGATGGCCGGGCACCACGGGGACGGCCGGCAGGCCGAGCGGGTGGAGACCTCCGGGCTGATCGGCTGGACCACCCTGCACCGGTCCGCGCGCCCCGTGGACGGTTCGCCCGGCGACCCGCACCTGCACGTCCACGTCAACATCGCCCACATGGCCAGGTGCGCGGACGGCAAGTGGCGCACGATCGCGGGTGGCGGCGAGGACCTGCACCGCTACGCCCACCTCGTCAACGAGATCGCCGAGGGACGGCTGCGAGCCCGCCTCACCGAGTCGTACGGTGCCCGCTTCGAGCGCTCGGCCACCACCGGGGCGTGGGAACTCGCCGGAGTCGACGCAGGACTGCGCGAGGCGTTCTCCCGCCGCCACCGGCAGGTCGTCGACCTCGTCGGCGAGGGCGCCACGCGCGAGCAGCAGAAGGCGGCCGCTCGCAGGAGCGCCGAGGCCAAGGAAGATGCGAGGCCGGGCGCACCGCGGGAGGCCTGGCGTACGAGGGCCGCCGCCGTACTCGGCGGGGAGGGTGCGGTCGACGCGATGGTCGCGGCCGCTCTGCCGGGAGCCGACGGTGCGGCGCCCTCGCCCTCCGAGGGTGGCGGCCCGCGGGTGCCGGGGCCGGCCGAGATCGCCGTACAGGTCTGGGACGCCGAGTACGGACTGACCGCGTCCCGCAAGACGGTCGCCCACACGCACGTGCTGGCGGCCGTCGCGAAGACGCTGCCGTACCTGCGGTCGGTGGAGCAGCTGACGGCGCTGACCGACGAGGTCCTCGCGGTCCGCGGCCACGCGGTGCGCCTCGCCGACTCCAACCGCGGCCACCACACCCACCGGCAGCGCTACACGCACACCACGGTCGTGGCCGCCGAGCAGGCCGTCATCGAGTGCGCGACGGCGGGCCTCGGGCAGGGGTTCGCGCAGCTGACCACCGAGGCCGCCGAGATGACGCTCGCCTCCGCCGAAGTCGGGAACTCCACCGGCGACCGGCCGTTCCGGTTCAACGCGGAGCAGCGCGCCGTCGTGACACGGCTGCTGACGGCGGGGCACGCGGTCGACGCCGTCATCGGTGTCGCGGGGGCCGGCAAGACCACCCTGATGCGGGCCGCCCGTACCGGCTGGGAGGCCGCCGGGCTGCGCGTGGCCGGCGCCTCCACCGCGGCCGTCGCCGCCGCCAACCTGGCCGCCGAGGCCGGCATCGAGTCCCGGACCGTCGCCGCCTGGACCCGCGAGATCAGCGCCGGCCGCGGGCTGCACGGGATCGGCGTCCTGGTCGTCGACGAGGCGGCGATGGTCGACGACCGGGCGCTGGCCGCACTCCTGCAGCACGCGGCCGACACCGGTACGAAGGTCGTCGCGGTCGGCGACCCGCTCCAGCTGCGCGCGGTCGGCATCGGCGGCGGCTTCGCCCGTGTCCACCGCCTCGTCGACGGCCTCGAACTCACCGAGAACCGCCGCCAGCGCGACCTCGTCGAGCGCGCCGCCCTCCAGGACTGGCGGGCCGGCGCCCGTACCAGCGCCCTCGCCGCCTTCGCCGCACACGGCCGGGTCCACGCCGAGGACACCGCCACCGACGCCCTCACCTCCATGCTCGCCGCCTGGAACCAGGCCCGCGGTCGCTGGGCCGGCGACCCGCACGGCCAGGTCCGCGACCTCCTGCTCCTCGCCGCCCGCCGCGCCGACGTCGCCGCCCTCAACGCCGGCGCGCGCGCCGTACTCGTCGCCTCCGGCGAGCTGGAGCAGGGACGTACGTACGCGGTCGCGGGCGGCGGCGGTGGCCGGATCGCCTTCGCCGCCGGGGACCTGGTCCACATCCGTCGCAACGACTACCGCAGCCGCCGCGACGAATCCGCCGTCGACGTCCTCAACGGCTTCCGCGGCGTCGTCCTGACCACCGACGCGAAGCGGGGCGTCCTGGTGCAGTGGCGCCGCCCCGGGCCGGCGAGCGGTTTCGCGACGCACGAGGCCTGGATGTCCGCGCGCGACATCGCCGAGGGCCGCCTCACCCACGCCTACGCCATGACGATCGGCTCCGCCCAGGGCCTGACCGCCGAAGTCGCCCTCGCGTACGGGCTGCACGCCGACTCGCACACCCTCTACCCGGCCCTGTCCCGCGCCCGCCAGGAGAGCCACCTCTACCTGCCCCTGGAGGAGCTGGAGGACCACCCCGTGCGTGCGTCCCTCGGCCCGGTCCGCACCGACGCCGACCGCCTTGACCGGGCGATCGCCGCGTACGGCCGCGTCCTGGACGCGGACCGCGCCGACACGATGGTCACGGACGAGCTCGCTGGCATCCCGGCCGCCACAGCCCGGCGCCTGGTACGGGAGGAACCCGCCTGCACGCCGTGGCAGCAGCGCCCGTACGGACATCTGCCCACGCACCAACTGCCCGCCCGGGCCGCCGAGGAGACGGCGGCCGCCGAACGCGCCGAATACCTGGCTGCCGACCACGAGCGCCGGGCGCAGGCGCAGCAGCACGTGCTCGACGCCCCGATCACCCCCGGCGGTCGCCTGGCCACCGAGACATACGAGCTCCTCGCACGCGCCGGCACCTCGACGGCCCTTGCTCGCGAAGAAGCCCAGCGGCAGGCGGCGGCGGAGCGGCACGCGGAGTCGATGCGTACCGTCCTGGACCGTATCCAGCAGTCCGCGCAGAAGGGCCGCCTGGCCCTCCGCCTGGCCGGCACCAGCCGCAGGGAGACCCTCGCCCTCGCCACCCGGTACGAACAACAGCGCACGGCTGCGCAGAACGAAGCCCAACGCGCCACCCACGCCTGCACCCAGGCCCTGGCCGAGGCATGGCAGACCCTCGCCGGCTCCCCGTACCTCCCCCTCCTGGCGGGTCAGACCGGCACGCTCACCGCTCCCCGGGACCCCCGGGCGATGGAGACCCTCCTGGAGACGATGCGCCAGCGCGTCCCGGTACTGGCCACCCGCCTCGACGCGACCATCGCCGAGGACATCCGGCAGCTGCGGGGCGGCGCGGTCACTCAACGCACGACCGCCGCACGACACCGCGCGGGCGCGGCCGCGCTCCAGGAGGAAGCCGCCCTCCGCGAACAGACCCGCGCCAACGCCCCCGTCCTGCACGCCCGCGAGTCCGACGAACGCGCGGCTGCTGCGGCCGGACGGGCAGCTCAGGCCGGACCGGAACAGACCCCGTTCGTCGCCCCGCAGAACGAGCCCGCGGCCTGGCCGACCGCTGCCCCTACGCATCCGGCAAGTCGTCCACCACGAGCATGAGCCCGCCACCGGTGCAGGTCACCTCCGGCCCGCACTCGGCTGGCCTTGCTGCCCAATGAGGGAGTGACTGCGCAGCCGGCTTGAGACGGAGGTGTGCCGCGTCAGTTCTATTGGGCAGTTGCCAGCGGTGATGGAGGAGATGTTCGGCATGTCCGTTTCGGTGAAAGTCAGTCCACACGCTCACCGGTCCGCATAAACTGCCAGGTCAGTAAGCCTGCTCCCCGCGCACGCGGGGATGACCCCTCGTCGTCAGTCTCAAGAACCTCAAGAGGGAAGCTGCTCCCCGTGCACGCGGGGATGAACCGACCCCGTACGCGGCACGGGTTCACGAGGACACATACTCCCCGTGCGCGGGGATGGACCCCTTCACGGCCCGCTCGTCCACGGGCAGACCATCTACTCCCCGCACACGCGGGGATGCCTCGCCGACAACCATGCCGAGCAGGTGGATCAGACGAAGCCCGCCGCTACCCGGTGAGCGGAGGGGACCGGAGCGAAGCCGCCCGGGCCGCCTCGGGGAAGTCATCCGCAGGCCGCTGCCAACCGGACCCGATCGAGGAGGAGATCTCCGAATTCCCCTCCCGGTCATCACTCCGTCTCCTAGCCTGTTCTGCGGCGACCACGGGCGAGGCGGCAAAGGTGTGAAGCGTGGCTGGGGACGATTTACCGGGGAAGGCCGACGACCTTGCCGTGGTCCTTTCGGTGTCCGAGTTCCAGCTTACGCACGCCGGCGCCGACAGCGAGGAAGACGACGAGGAAGACCCACCGGAACGATCGGGCTGGGATGAGCTCGACTTCGCCGAGCACCTCGGTGAGCTCGTTGCCGAGCGCTTGTCGGGAGTGCTGACCGGTCCTCCGGATCACCTGCACAACCCGAAATATTCGACCGTCGCCGATCGTCTGAAGCAGTTGCTGAGCGACATCAGGGACGGTGGGGATGCGATCGTCCATGTTCTCAGTCACGGCTTGATCGAACCCGGCTCGAACGAGCTGTGCGTCGTCGCCGCGGACTCCCTGCCCTCGGACCACAGGGACGTCTTCGAGACGGTTTTCGGGATCACACGGTTCCTCACCCAGGCGCGCAGGTGCTCCGGGCACATATTGCTGCTGCTCGACGTCTGCCACAGCGGGGCCGGCATCGATCCGACCAAGGCGATCCCGTTCGCCGACCGCCGTGCGTTCGTCATCGCGGCCTGCCCGACCAAGGACCAGGCATGGGGCGGACATTTCTCCCAGGCGGTCAGCGACGTCCTCAAAGGCCTGGCTCAGGGCCACAGTGAGATCCACCCGAGCGAGCGCTTCGTCCGTCTCACGTGGTTCAAGGACGCGGTGCACGAACGGGTGCGACAGCTGTCCACGGACGCGGGCCAACCCGTGCAGGAGGTCGTCTCCAGCGACCTGTACGGGATCGTGACCGAGTTCCTGCCCAACCCGTGGTTCAGCGAGGACCCCTCAGAGGTCCTGAATCTGAAGAACTACTGGGACCTGCAGGAGTTCATCGTCGGCAACGTGCACGAGTCGCTCGATGTGCACCACTACCTGTCACGGGCGTCCGGGCGCGACACCGCGCAGCAAACTCAGTCGACCTGCCACTTCAAGGGTCGTGAAGCGGAGCTGGAACGGATCCGGGCCTGGCTTGAGAGCGGCGCGGAGGAAGGTGCGACGCTCTGCGTCGTCACCGGGAGTCCCGGGGCCGGCAAGTCCGCGCTGCTCGGCGTCGTGGTCTGCTGCGCCCACCCGCAACTGGTCAAGAGACTCAGGCCGGTCATGCAGAGCATCCCGACGAAGCTCCGTCCCCATCCCCGCTCCGGAGTGGCCGCGGTGCACGCGCGGGGCATGGTCCTGAGCCAGGTTGTCGACACGGTCGCCGCCCAGCTCGATCTTCCGCTGCCGCCGGAAGGCTGGACCGCTCAGAAACTGGTCGACGCGGTCGCTGGGCTGGCGGAGGAACCTCTGATCGTGGTGGATGCCCTGGACGAAGCCGTCGAATGCGTTCAGATCAGTGTGGAGCTGCTGCTGCCGCTGGCGAACCGGGAGGACCGGGGCGGCGGCCGACGGCGGGCATGCCAGCTCCTGGTGGGCGTGCGCCCCTATTGGGACAAGCTTCCCCAGTTGGCGGAGGCCGCTGATGACGCACGCCAGTTGCTGGTCAACCTGGACGTCGTCGACCGGGCCGGGCTCAGGCAGGCCCTTACCGATTACATCGACGAGATGCTCAGTGATACGGACACCTACCTCACCCGCGGGAACGAGCTGAGCAAGGTCGCCGAGGGCGCGGCCGAACGCATCGAGCGCCACGCCGAAGGGGGAGAGTTCCTCAAGGCCCAGCTGGCCGTCCGGTACCTCGAGGCCGCGGCCCCGGTCACCGAAGAGGAGGTCGAGCGCGCGCTCAGCGGACTGCCCCTGACCTTCGCCGCTCTGCTGGAGACACAGCTGGGTGAGGAGCGTGCCCATCCGTGGGCACGCCCGGTCCTCGCGGCCCTAGCCTTCAGCGCGGGCAGCGGGATGCCCGCCGACAGAGTCGCCGATGTCGCGCCCGAGTTCCACCCCCGGAAGGCACAACCGACCCGTGCCGACGTCCGTTCGGCGCTGGACCACGTGGCGTTCTACCTCCGGCACGACGTGGACCCGACGTACGGGACGACGCTCTACCGGCTCTTCCACCAGGAGCTGGTGGACCATTTGCGGCGCCACCCGCGCGGCGGATCCGGCCGCCCGTCGGCTGGGTCGCTCGCCGACCGACCGGAAGAAGGATGGGGTGCGGGCCCGGTGACCGCGTCATGACCGAGGACGAAGAGGCCGTCTTCCGGCGGTTGCTGTCCAGCCTGCCGCGCTATGGCACCGGCCGGCGCTGGGACCTCGCCGACCCCTACCTGCGGCGGCACGCCGCCGAGCACGCGGCCCGGGTGGGCGGCGACCTGCTCGGCGAACTCCTCTCCGACGGCGAGTACCTGGTGAACGCGGACCCGAGGTCCGTCACCTCGGCGCTCTCCCCTTTCCGAGACGTGTACGGGGGCTTCATCCAGCAGCTGCTGGATGTGTACTGCGCCTCCGTCAGCTGGCACCAGCGGGTGGATCCAGGAGCGCGACGTCAGATCCTCGCCCTTGACGCCCTGCGCCTCGGCCACCGGGACCTGGCGGCGAGCATGGAACGCCTGCCGGGCGGCCGCGTGCTTCCGTGGCACTGCGTGTGGTCGAGTGCCACCAACGTCTCCCCATCGGCCGGCGCCACCATGACCGGCCACGCCGAGGCCATCACAGCCCTGACTGTGACCGAGGTCGACGGCCGTCCGCTGGCGGCAACGGGCAGCAAGGACCGTACGGTTCGGATCTGGGACCTCGCCACCGGCCGGACGCTGTGCGTGCTGCTCCACGGCTCGCCGGTCACCAGCCTCGCCGTCACCCTTTTTGACGGCCTGCCGGTCCTGCTGACCGGCGGCGACCGGGTCACCCGGTGGGATCTGTTGACCGGCCGTCCGATGGACTCGATGTTCGTGGGGTCGCCCGTCAGGCAGCTCGCCATCGATGCCTCCGGTTTGATCGCCATGGCCACCGAGACCTTCCCCTACGTGGCCGACCTGCGTGCGGGAGCGGAACCTCCTCGGCCGGTGCGGGCCGCAGGACAGCGGGTACGGTTCGTGGCCGTCTGCCGCGAAGGGAACAGCCGCTTCGCGCTCGCCGTCACCGAGGGCAGCCACGTCAGCGCATTCGCCCTACCCGGCGGCGAGATCCGGTACCGGGACGTGCTGCGCCGCAACGGCGGCGCGGCGGACCGGATCACCGCCCTCGCCACCCGTGACGTCGCCGGCCAGTGCGTGGCGGTCGTCGGCCATGCGAGCGGAGCCTGTACGGCCTTCCACGCACACAGCGGCCTGCTGGTCCATTCCCTGCTCCACCCGGCCGTCACCGAGGGCCGGCCGGGCCGAGGGGTGCGCAACGAGGTCGACTCGATCGAAATCCACCCGTCGGCGCATGGCTGGCGGGCCGTCGCGGGGCACCGGGACGGCATGCTGCGGACCTGGGACCTCGACTCCGGCGGACTGCTGCACGAGGAACGCGCGCACGCCGGCTCCGTCACCGATCTCGTGACCACGACCGTGGACGGCCGCCTCGTGCTGCTGACCGCCTCGGAGGACGACACCGTCCGGTCCTGGGACGCCGAGACGGGCGCGCTGCGGGACGTCCTCGCCGGCCACACCAGTGGGGTCACCCGCGTCGAGCCGGCCCTGTCCGGACTGTCAGGCACCCGCCCGATGGCGGTGACCGTGTCGAAGGACCGGACCGTGCGCACCTGGGACCTGCGCAACCGCCGGACGGGCCGGCTTCCCGGCGAACATCCGAACTGGGTCCGCACCCTCGGCCTCCACCGCATCGACGGACGGCTGTACGCCGTCACCTCCTGCCGCGACGCAGCCATCCGGGTGCTCGACGCGGGCACCGGCGAGAACGTACGGGAGTTCACGGATCCGGACGGGCAGCCCCTCCAGGCCGCCGACGTCCTCACGGACGGCGGGTTGACCTGGATCGCCGCGGGCGGCGAGCAGGGCCGGTTGCACGTGTGGGAGTACGGCACGGCGGAGCCGTGGGAAAGCACGGCCCCCGGCCCCAGCGCAGTCACCGCGCTGGGGATCCTCCCCCCGGACATGGTCGGGTTCCAGGTGGTCGCAGGAAGGAACGACGGAGCGTTGATCGTCTGGTCCCCGGGCATGGGTGAGGAACCACGGTTGCTCGCCCCGCCCGGGCGTGGCAGGGACGCCGGAGTGTCCGCACTGGCCGTCGCCGAACCTGAAGGCGTACCGGTGGTCGTCAGCGGATCGTACGACGGCACGTGCCGGACGATGCTCCTGCACAACAGCCGCCTGTTGCACAGTCAGCGCTACGGGACACCTGTCAAGGCGGTGGCGATCGGATCGGTCGCCGGCGAGCCGGTCACCGCGGCAGGCGACGAGAGCGGCCGGATCACCCTGAACCGCCTGGCGGACGGCAGGGTATTGCGCACCCTGCTGGGCCACGCAGGCCACGTGCGCTCACTCGCCTTCTCCCGGGTCGGTCACGTGGACGCCCTGGTCTCGGGCAGCACCGACGGAACCGTCCGCATCTGGGAGACCTCGACCGGAACCCAGCTCGACCGCATCGACCTCCCGGACTACGTCCAGACCGTCGCCCATGCCGACGGCCTCCTGGCCATCGGCTACGGGCGGGAGGTCTCCGTGTTCGCCCCGTCAAGCCGGCCGACCCAGCCGGAACACCGAGCAGAAGGAAGCCGATGACCCGCATTCTCGCCATCCACGGCGTCAACCAGTACGACCCGGCCCGCACACCCGATGCGGCTGCCGCCCGCCTCGGCGCGGTCTGGCACCAGGCCCTCAACCGGGAACTGCCCGCTCCCGTGGATGCCGTGGACATGCGCCTGGTGTACTACGCCGACCTGCTGCGCCCCACCGGTCCCGCCGCACAGGGCGCCACCGACGACCTCGACCACCTGTCGCCCGAGGCCGCTGACGCCGCGCGCCGATGGGGTGAAGCGCACGGCCTCGACCTGAACAAGGCGCAGGGCCGGGTCCTGACGCCCGTCCGCTGGGTCGCGGACGCCGTCGCCCAGCGCAAGGGGCTGGACAGCAAACTCGTCCGCAGGTTCGTGGCCTCCTTCTTCCCCGAACTCGTCGCCTACCTGCACTCCCCTGCGCGCCAGACGGTGCAACGACGGCTGGCTGACGCCATCTCCAAGGAGTCACCCACGGTTCTGATCGCCCACTCGCTGGGCTCGGTCGTCGCCTACGACACGCTCTGGCAGCACGCCCACAAGGTCGACGTGCTGCTCACCATCGGGTCGCCGCTGGCCATGCCGGACATCGTCTTCCCGCACCTCCAGCACAAGCCCAGGTCCGGCAAGGGAGTACGGCCGAACACGGTGGGCCACTGGATCAACATCGCCGACCCCGGAGATCTGGTCGCCATCCCCCAGCCCCTCACCAAGCACTTCGACGACGTCGACTCGAACCTGTCGTCGGGCATCGGCGCCTTCAGCTTCCACAAGGCAGTCTCGTACCTCAAGTGCTCCGCCACGGCCGAGGCGCTCGCTCCGTTCCTCGGCTAGCGCCGTTTCGGGCATCGCCTTCTCGTGCACGGGACGTGCGCTCCGTCCCGGAGACCGGCTGTCGGAGCGCGTCGTCTACCTCTGGCGGGTGACACGCGCGTGATCCGTGAACACCCGCCGGAACAGGTCGTGCCCGGTCCGCCCGGCGTGCCGGAGCGCCCAGTCCTGCGGCCCTTCCTGCTCGTCATGTGCGCCGGACTCAGCTCCACACCCTTCGGCGACGCAAAACGCCTCGTAGGTCACCCCGCCCTCCGGGGCGTGCCGGATCGTGTGGGGGACGTAACGCAGCACGGCGCGGGTGGCGCGGGTCATCGGCTCGGCCCCGTGTGTGGGTGGCTACGGATCTCAACGTTGCAGTCCACGACCCCGGACCGGTCCCGCAGCCGGTGGTACTCCGCGCGTTGCCCGACCAGAGCAGCGCACACGGCGCATTCCGGATCCGTGGGATCGGGGTCGGGTACCGGGAACGGATCACGCTGTTCGACCTGCTGCCACAATCCCCGCGCCATTGCGCTTCCCTCCGCCGCTTGCTGGTGCCGAGATCGTCGCCGTGGTGGTCAGGACGGGGGAACCTCGTACGTTTCCCACTTCGGGACGTCCCACGGCCTGTAGAACGTCCCTATGCAGAACGAGCGGTTACGGGCCCTGATGGCATCCGCCGGCTGGACCCATGCATCGCTGGCGAGCGCCACCGGCGTCGACCCGAAGAGCGTCGAACGGTGGGTCAACCTCGGTCGCACCCCACGGCGGGCAACGGCGTTGCTGGCCGCCGAGACGCTGGGCGAGGACGTCCACGCCCTCTGGCCGGCGCTCAGGCAGGCCCGTGCCGCGCGGGCCGTCAGCCCCGAACTGGTGGCGCTGTACGACCAGCGCGCGGACCTTCCCGTTTCCGTCTTCGTGGATCTCCTTACGGCAGCCCGCGAGCGGATCGACGTCCTGGTCTATGCGGCTGTGTTCCTGCACGAGGCGTACCCCCGTCTGAACGATCTCCTGCGGGAACGTGCGGCCTCCGGGTGCAGGATCCGCATCGCCGTCGGGGACGCGGACAGCGAGAACGTCCGGCAGCGAGGGCAGGAGGAGAAGTTCGGGCACGGCATCGACTCCCGTTGCCGTCTCGCCCTCATGCACTACCAGCCCTTGGCCGGCGTCCCCCGCATCGAGCTCCGGACGCACGGCACGACCCTCTACAACAGCCTGTACCGGGCGGACGGCGAAGTCCTGGTCAATGCCCACGTCTGGGGTGTGAACGCGTACGGTGCGCCTGTGTGGCACCTGCGCCGCCACGAGGCCGGGGCCATGTTCGACACCTACGCGGAAAGCTTCGAGGCGGTGTGGGAGACGGCCCGACCTGTGGAGGAGCGACCGACCTGATGGCCCGTACCGAGTACTACGACGATCCCCACGCGCCCGCACCGAACAGCATGGTCGTGGCGGCGTCCGCCGTGGTCACGGACGACCGGGGCCGCATCCTGCTGCAACGGCGCCGCGACAACGGCCTGTGGGCGCTGCCGGGTGGCGGCATGGACCTCACGGACTCCCTCCCCGGCACGGCCGTACGCGAGGTCAAGGAGGAGACCGGGCTCGACGTGGAGATCACGGGGCTGGTCGGCACGTACACGGACCCGAAGCACATCATCGAGTACAGCGACGGCGAGGTGCGCCGCCAGTTCAACGTCTGCTTCACCGCTCGCATCATCGGGGGCACGCTCACGGTCTCGGACGAGAGCACGGAACTCCGCTTCGTGGAGCCGGCCGACCTCGGCGGCCTCGCCGACGTATCCGACCCCGCAGATCCCGACGCCCTGCCCATGCACCACACCCAGCGCTTGCGCATCCAGCACTTCCTGGAACACCGCCCGACTCCGTACCTGGGCTGAACCCTGAGCCCAGGTGGGTGTCAGGCAGAGTCTGTTGTGCGCAGGGTGTTGGCTGCACCGCGAAGCTGAAAGATTCTGTATGCCGGTTTCGGTGAAAGTCATTCCGCGCATGCATCTGGCCGCCGAAAGTGGCTGGACAGTGAGCCTGCTCCCCGCGCACGCGTGGATGACTCCATGGACGTCGATGCCCCAAGCTGGCGGGACAGCTGCTCCCCGCGCACGCGGGGATGCCTCCGTTCCGTTCCGCGCCGCGCAGTGAGGGTGGCGCCCGTCAGCCTCATTGTGATCGATGAGTGCCGAGACGGGACTTCACTCTTCCCGTCGCATCTGTCATGGACGGTTCAATGGATGGGTGATCGGATCGAAGAAGCGTTGTCTTAGGATGTGGACGAACTGATCATGGGGGGAATCCGTGGACATAGACATCAAGACGTACTACGTGCGACAAAGCGCGGGAGGTGCGAGCTCGGCCGCCGAGAAGGCGTTGGAGAACCTCCGCAAGTCCCTCGATTCGAGTGACACGGCAGCCGGCGGCCACCACGGCTGGGCCTCGGCCGCGGCGTTGAAGCGGTGTGCGACCGCCTGGGAGGACCACATGGTCGATCTGGGGAACCAGATGAACACCATGGCCGACAACCTGCACACCACGGCCAGGGCCTACGACACCACGGACGCACAGGCGAGGGACGCCTTCGCCAGGCTCCAGAGCGGCCTCGCCGACTTCGGGAGGAACTGACCCGTGGTCGCCTATCACGACCTGTACGACTGCCGCGTGGACCAGTGGCAGAAGGCGGCGGACGACTGGGTCGACCTCGCCCGGCGTTCCTCTTCCGCCTGCGAGGACATCCGCGCGCAGGGCAAGAAGCCTCTGGACGACCACTGGGCGGACGCCACCGGCAAGCAGGCCGGCCGGCGCCTGGAAGACCTCGCCGACCGTCTGGAGTCCGGCGGCGACATCATGAAGGGTGTGGCCATGGTGGTCGACGCCCTGGCCCACTCCATGGGCCTCGCCCAGCGCACCCTCTTCCACGCGGCCGAGCTGGCGCGCGAGCACGGGCTGAGCATCGAGGACGGTCGCGCCGTGGGCGCGTACACGGGCGCCGCACCCGTCGGCCCGAACGTCCCGCAGAACGTACGCGACGCCTACACCAAGGAACTGGGCCACATATCCGAGGTCGACGGGCTGATAGCCGAAGCCCTGCGCGAGGCCTCCCAGGCGGACGCGAAAGCCGCAGCCGAACTGGACAAGCTCGCGCAGACCATCAACGTCTCCGACACCTCGCAGGCGCACAACGAGATCCTCGTAGAGGCTTCACACGTCGAATTCGACATCCTCAGGGCGGACATCCCCACCGGCAAGGATCCGCACCTCGTCCGCACCTGGTGGGACGGCCTGACGCCGCAGCAGCAGAAGGACCTCATGCGGGCCGACCCCGTGACCCTGGCCGATCTCAAGGGCCTGCCGCCCGAGGTCGGGCGCGAGCTCCGCGGACCTGACGGCAAGATCGACCGGGTCGAGATGGTGCGGTACGCACTCGACCACTGGGACAAGAAGGACGACCTCGACTACGGGGCGCTCGGCAACTGCACCAACTTCGTATCGTCGAGTCTGGAAGCCGGCGGCATGAAGAAGAAGATCGACCCCTGGTCCGGGCTGATGGGCGACGACGCCTGGGGCCGCCAGAGCGGAACCGGGTGGGACTGGCTCGACCAGCACGCGTACCACTCCGAGTCATGGGCGCGAGCCGAGGGACTCCAGAACTTCCTGCTGCGCCACGGCAGCAGGGAGGTACCGAGGACGGAGGCGCAGCCCGGGGACATCGTCTTCTACGAGCAGGTGGCTCCCGGCACGGAAACCGCGCCCGGTGAGACCCACCATGCCGCCGTCGTCACCTCGGTCACCCCCGACGGGGACATCAAGCTGACCCAGCACACGAGCTCGTTCCAGAACGTGAGTCTGGACAGCCGGGAACACATCGCGAACAGGAGCGGGGGCGAGCAGCGCATCCGCATCGTCCGCCCAGAACCGGATTGGTACTGATGGCCACCACCTCGCCCTCCTCCGCCTCTTCCTCCGCGAGCGACGGCACGGCGCGCCCGCGTGCCGTCACGCCGGGCACCGTGACGGCGGCGCTTCTGGTGCCGCTCCTGACCGTGGCCGGCGTGGCCACCTCCCTGCACACGCAGGAGATCGAGCACGCGTGGGCCGACCGACAGCGCGAAGCCTGCCGCCACCTGCCCTTCCCGATGACGGAGTACGTCGCGGGGTGGGCCGGACTGTGCCTCGGCCTGGCGGCGGTGGCGGTGTGCGTGATGCTCGCGCGGCGGCTCCGCGGACGGTACGGCCGCCGGCTCGGGGAGACCTGGCCGGGCCTCGTCGCCGGTACCACCGTCTGGTTCAACGTCCTGGCGATCCCGATGGAACTCATCCAGCTGTACGCCGTGTACTCCGCCGCGGCCGCGGGGATCAACCTCGGCGACGGGTGCTGACGAGCTCGTGCACGGTGGGCGGTCGGGAAGGCAGGAAGGCGCGGGTGGTGCTGAGCCCGTCAGCGCCGGGTGGCACAGACGGGGCGGACACCGATGTGGCGTACGAATCCCTGACCGACGAGGAGCGGCGGCCGGTCTTCCGCATCCCCTTCGCCGACGGTCACAGCGTGGTCATCGTGGGCCGCAACTTCCCGGACGACCCGGGCACCGAGTACTTCGTCTCCCACCCCGAGTGGGACCGGCACGGCTACCTGGTGTTGGACGACTCTCAGCATGAGGAGGAACCAGTGGCTTGGCGACGCTCATGATGGACATGCGTCGGGCAGGGCCAGGGCGTGTAAGAAGCGCTTGGTGTGCGACGACAAGGTGAACACGAACACCCACTCGCGGACTATGCGTCGGGCGGTGTCCATCGCTTGATGATGTCGGGCAGAGAGTGCGGTGCAGGCCATGCCTGGATCCGAATCTCCTCCATGTCTTCAGGCTCGTCCTCGCAGTCGGGGTCTGGGAAGGCCGCGGCTTCGAGGTTCCGCCGAGACGTCCGGACGCGGATCCATCCGGCCAGCATGTCGAAGCGTGCTGCGTCGGGGCCATAGTCGGTGCAGCCCAGCACGACCATTCGTCCCGAGGCCAGGTGGAGACTGGCCTCGACGACGTGGTCGAAATCGTCGCTGTCATCGTCCGGCTGACCCGTGAGGAGGTCGATGGTGACGTCGACAGTTACGTTGACAGCCGTGCCGATGGCCAGGGCGTGTTCGGCGACGCCGAGCCCGTCCAGGACGGCCTGTTCGGTCCACACGTCACCGATGCCGGTCTCGGTTGCCTCGGAGTCGTCGTCCAGGACGAGGATCTGGAAGTAGTCCGCGAAGAGCTCAAGGTTTGTCGCCACGGAGGCATCATCCGTGCTGCCCGTGAAGGGCAGCACGGCGGGTGCGGCCGACTTCGGGTGAGGCCGCTGACCGGGTGATCCGAACATGATTGCTGCCCCGAGCCGGTCAGTGTCAGTCGAAGCACGTAGCGTTGCGCTCGAGTGGATCTCTTGGGGAGGCGTACGCGGTGTTGACGTTCGACGAGGCGGTTGTCCAGCTCGACGACAGGTACTCGGCGAAGCGCCGCGCTGCTGCGAAACGACTGCGCAAACTCGCTGTCGCGGCCACCGGACCGTCGCTGTTGCGGGCTCTTCAGCGCGAGGTTCTCGACGTGCGGACGTGGGAAACCCAGTACCAGATGGTCATGGCCCTCGGAGCGTGCGATCACCGGCCGGCGGTCCCGTTCCTGAGTGAGCTGGCGCAGCGGCCCCTGGAAGCCACGGGTGTGTATGCCGCTCTTGGCGACTCGATCGTGCGGCTGCGCGGTGCGGACGAGGGAGTCTCAGACCCTGTGCGATGGTGCCTGGACAGCGGAACGCCCATGCTTGCCGACGGAGCCCTCCGCGCTGTCGCCATGCTGCGCGCGGTGCCGGATCCGGAGACCGTCGACTACGTCCTCGACTTTCTGGCACCGCTGCACTCGCACGATGGACTGCGCTTCTGGGCGGCCGCGGCAGCAGCCGGATGGCCGGGTGAGCGGGTCCGAGCGTTCTTGGAGGAGTGTGTGGCAGGTCCGCGGACAGACGTGGCCGATGCGGCGGCGACGTCGCTGGAAGGCAAGTACCAGACCTATCGCCCGTTCTAGCGTGGTCCGACGCGCGGCGGCCTAGTCCATGTCGGCGAGGTCTTCGGCCACGGCTGCGCTGGCCTCGTAACCCGGGCTGCCGTCGAGAGCTCCCCGGCGCCGGTTGTACCGGTCGGTGGTGCGCGGGTCCCTGTGGTCCGCCCAGTGCTGGATCTTGTCGCGGCGGGCGCCCGGTCGGGCGAGTGCCCGAGTGATGGTGGTGTGCTTGATGACGTGAGGGCCGGCCTTCCGCTGGGGCAGTCCGGCGCGCTTGGCCAGGGCGTTGATCGCTCTCCACTGCGACGGCTCGTCGAGCCTGCGGCCGGTGCGCGTGGTGAGGATGTACCCTTCCGTGCGCTCGCCGATCTCCTCCTGGATCGCGGCCCAGAGCAACGGCGGTACGGCCTTCCGTACCCAGTAGCCGCCCTTCACCTCGACGTCCAGGACGTGGTGCCCGCTGTCGTGCCCGAGGTTCTCGATACGGGCGCCGAGCGCCGAATCGATGCGCAGGCAGCAGTCGTGGAGCATGAGGAGTTCGGTGTAGAGCCGGTGGCCCGTCGGCCAGCGGTTGCCCCGGTGGTCCAGCCCGTCGCGAGCGGTGCGCAGGAGCGTGGCGAACTCGGGTCCGGTGAACGCCTCGGTGCGGCTGTAGAGCGGGTCGATCGACGGGTACAGCACTGCCTCGAACGGGTTGGAGTCGAGTTGCTCCGCGGGCAGGAGCTTGGTCTTGAGGACGAACACGTAGAAGCTGGAGCACGCGGAGAGCACGTTGTGGCGCGTGGCGTCGCTGCGCGGCGGGCCCTCGGGCACGCGGCGGCCGTCCCTCCAGACCTGGGTGGGTAGGGTTTCCAGGTTGGCGGCGAAGGCATCGGCGAGGAGGAAGCGCACGGTCAGGGGGTGGGCACCGTGCCGGCGCGCGTACGCCTCGAGCAGCTTGAAGTTCTGGGAGTACGTCTTCGCCGTGCCCGGCGACCTCTGGTGGTGGTGGCCGATCCAGGCTGCGGCCAAGGTGCACAGCACGTCGTGTTCACCGTAGATCGCGGCGAGGTACTCGAACAGGCGCCGGGCATGGGGCGGCCACGCGTCACGGGGATCCTTGACCACGTGAGCCAGGGACGTACGTGCCGACCGTGATGAGGGCGGGCTCGAGACGGCGGGCACGAGGTCCATCGGCATCGGCTTCCTTCCGTGAGGCGCGTCGGTCGATGGACAGTTGATCAGATCAGCGCGCCGGCACCCTGTACTACTTGACGGTGACTCAGACAATCTCTCTGCTCGAGACTACAGGAAAACCGTAATTTTCCTGTATCCAGGTGAGGGGTGCTCAACTGTCATCGACTGAGCACGGATTGAGGATTGACTCGCATGCCTGACCTTGACCACCATGTGAGTGCATGGTCAATCCGTTGTCATTTCTGTCAGAGGGATTCTCCGGTGAACGTCACTTTTCAGATCCAGGGCGGCGGCGAGGAGTTCGAGGCCCGGGTCGAGGCCAAGCTGCTCGCCCTCGCCGCGGAACTCGGCTCCGTTAGCACCGTGCGAGGCGATCGACCCAACCCCGCCGAGTCTCTGGTAACCGGGAGTTGGACCTGTGAGCAGGCCGAGGAAGTCCTTCGGAAGCTCAACGGCCGAGCGACCGCCCTGGTCCGCGCCGTTGCCGACGGCGACGGCTGGGTCGACGGCGCCCAGTACCGGGCCACCCACGGGGAGACCGCCCTGCACGGGCCGACCGCCGCCTTCACCAAGGCCATCAAACGCGCGGTCAAGGCGGGCATTCTGCCAGAAGGCACCACCAACCCGCTGACCTCGACCTACGACGGCCACTCCAGCTGGCAGAAGACCGGCGGCTACCGCATGGACAGGGCCGTCGCCGCCACCTTCCGCGCCGCCTTCGCCCGCTTGGACCAGCAGGGCATCCCCTGTCCCCGTCCTGCCGCAACGACCGCGCTCAGCCGGCTTTCCGAGCTCTACTCCGAAGCCGGCAACCACCCCGATTCGGCCGTCGACCTCGCAAGGGGCGTGCTGCAACAGCACACTTCCGAGCTCATCGCCCTCCTTCGCGAGCACGACTGCGCCTCGGCTGCTGACGCCCTGGAGCGGCTCAGCACGTAGCTCTGGTCCGGGAGCGGCGAAGCGAAGCAGGCCTGAATGTCAAAGTGTGGTTCTGCGTCCACCGTGTCGGCTGACCGCCTACAGATATCTGTAGGTGGTCAGCCTGTGGTGTGGTCCCAAAGAGATCGCCGCGACAGGGAACGCAACGCGCCGCACGGCCCTCTTCATCAAAACAGGGGGTTTGGGGAAGGAGTCACATGCTCCATCGGGCTGTTCGAACCGTGGGCGTTGCCGGGCTGACGATGCTTTCCGTGCTCGGCTGCGTGCCGGCTGCGGAGGCCGCCACCGGTCTCGGAGTCGGCGTCAGGGGGCACGGCATCGTTGGCACGGCCGTGGACGAGCCGTCCGGCGACGCGCGGCTGGTGTTCCAGGACGAGGGGCAGCAGCCCGTCGAGCCGGGCGGCGAGTTCCAGATCGGCATCCTTGGCATGCCCTCCGGTTGGGACACCGTGTCCGTCACCTCCCCCGCGCTCGCGCAGCCTGTGCCGCTGGTGCCCAGCGCCCAGGGCGCCACGGACTCCGACCGGAACGCGTACGAGGCTCGGGCCTCCGTCCCGCTGGGCGTGGCACCGGGTACGTACGCGCTGACCGCCACCAGCCACGGCCGGACCGTGGCCACCGCACAGCTCACGGTGGCGTTCGGTCCCGCCATGATCAGGCGCTTCGGCATCCTGCGCCCCGACGTGCTACTCGGCGACCCGGTCCGCCCGGGGAGCACCGTCACCGTCCTCCTCGGCGACGACCACCCCATGCCGGGCGAGGATTCTCTCGTCGCCAAGTCCCCCGCCTTCACCAAGGACGTACGCATCCGGACGAACGGACCCGACGACCCCGGGTGCAAGTGCGACGACGGCTCCACGCTCTACACCGGGCACACGACACTGCGTGACGACCTGCCCCCGGGGACCTACCCGCTCACCGTGGTCAGCCACCACGGCCGCGAGACCCACACCACGCAGATAGTCCTCGCGGGCAAGCCCGTTGCCACCGGCCCGTCCTGGGCGGTCTGGGGCGGAATCGCCGCGGCCGTACTCGTCGCACTGGCCGGTGCTGGTGCACTCATGCGCCGCCGCCCGCCGGTCACCGGCGCGTAACCGGCGGGCGGCGGCGCACAGTCCGGCGCCCGTCGAGTTTCCCCTCGCTTATTTCATTCCCTCTTACCGCGGGTTTGTTGGCATGATCCACACGTATGCCGTCCCGGTCCGCTACCGGCCGATTTCTGACCGTAGCGCCACTTACCAGAGAGTCGTTCCTTGCTGCCCAGATTATCCTTCTCGCGCCCCGGACCAACCGGGATACGCACGCGTATCGCCGCAGTGGTCAGCGGCGTGCTGTTCCTCACGGCCGGCGGCGTCGTCGCCCACGCCGCTCCCACCCCGCAGCCCTCCGGCACCGTGACCGCGCCGGTCGCCACCCCCTCCACCAGCACAACGGCTTCGCCCGGCGCCACCCCGTCCACCGGCGCAACGCCTTCGCGCCCCGCGACCCCGGGCACCGGAACCACCGCGTCCAATCCCCCTGCGAGCGCGAAGGCTCCGTCCCCCACGCCTCCGCCCGCCAGTCCGTCGCCCGTCGCCCCGACCGGCGGCGCTGGTGACTGGACCGACGAGGACGCGATCAAGTTCTGGACGCCGGAGCGCATGAAGTCGGCCGTCGACCCGGGCAGGCCCTCCGCGGCCGCCGTGCCCAGCGTGGGAAGCAGCCTGCTCAAGCCGCCGTCACTGAGCGCCTCCGGCATGCCGACCGCCGAGCACTTCCTCGGCGCCAAGTCGGTCGGCACGATCTTCACGTACGACACCCAGGACCCCGGCACCGGTCAGGCCCGTGCCTACGGCTGCTCGGCCAGCGTCGTCGACAGCCCCGGGCACAACCTGATCCTCACCGCCGGGCACTGCAGTGGCGGCAAGGCCGTCTTCGTGCCCTGGTACCGGTCCGAGTACACGCTGGAGAACCAGACGTACGGCTTCTACCGGATCAACGCCGCCGACTGGTACGTCGACAAGAACTACGTGCACAACAGCAAGGCCGCCATTTCGGACGTCGACTACGCCTTCGCCAAGGTCGCCCAGTCCTCCGCCGGCAGGAACGTGCAGGACGTGGTGGGCGCCAACACCCTTGCGCGCACCCCGGGCTACAACAACGACGTCACGATGGTCGGATACCCCAAGGCCGCCCACAACCCAGAGCGCCACCCCGTGCGCTGCCCCGTCAAGACCGAAGCGCTGCCGGGCTTCTACCAGATGCGGGCCGAGTGCGCGGGCATGTGGGGCGGAGTCTCCGGCGGCCCCTGGTTCTCGAAGATCAACTGGGACACCGGGACCGGCGAGATCATCGGCAACGTCGGTGGCTACTACGGCGGCGGCATGGACGTCCCCGATTCCGACCCCCGCTACAACCAGATCACCTACAGTCCCCTGCACGGCGACCACTTCTTCCGCCTGTACGCCGACGCCAAGGCCGGCCGGCACGTCGACTACGGGCCCTACCAGCAGCCGCCGCTGCCCTACTCGATGGGCGACGGCGAACTGTGGAAGCACGCACGCCTGATGGCATCGGGTGAATACACGGGCGACGGCAAGGGCGACCTGATCGTGCTGTGGACCGATGGCGAGATCACCCTCTACACCGGCGACGGCACCGGAGGCTTCGCCGGTGAGCGCCGCCTCGCCGCGGCGGACGGGCTGTGGAAGGAGGTCAAGTCCCTCACGGGCGGCGACTTCGCCGGAGGAAACGGCTCGGACCTGCTGATGGTCTGGAACAGCGGCGAGGTCAAGGTCTTCCCCGACGTCGGATCCAACGGCGTGGGTGGCGGCGTCCAGCTGGCCGGAGCCGGTTCCGTCTGGAAGTACGCCGACCAGATCGTCGGCGGCAACTTCGGCACCCCCAACCACGTGACCGACCTCCTCGTGCGCTGGAGCGACGGCGAGGTCACCAACCACACCATGGTCGGCGGTGACGGCCTGGGCATCGAGCACCAGTTGCGCAAGCCCGACGACGCCTGGCGCAACGCCACCCTGGTCACGGCGGGCGACTTCACCGGCAACGCCAACTGGGACACCCTGATCCGCTGGTCCGACGGCCGCGTGGTCCAGTACCGGGACACCAGCCCCAGCGCCCTCGGCAGCGAGACCCAGATGGCCCCGCCGCAGAGCGTCTGGACCCATGACACGGTGATGACCGCAGGCAGCTACGACCCCAACGGCTGGCCCGACGACCTCGTCATCCGCTGGTCCGACGGCGAGACCACCATGTACCTGCACACGGGTGCGACGTTCGGCGACGAGCGCACTCTGGTCAACCCCGTCTGATCCGGAAAGCCAGAGCGACGGCGGTGGAGGGAGAGCCCTTGCCCCTCCACCGCCGGGCTGAGGCTCGCCGATCCTGCGGGGTGGCTTCACAGAGCCGGATAACAGGTGATGGGCCGCTCAGGCGCCGGTGTGGACCCTGGCCGGCTCCCGCTTCGTCAGAGGCGGACCGCTTGGAGGCAGGCTCCGACCCGGGTGGACAACGGAGTCTGGAGCGAGGTGACGTCAGAGCGGAGCGGATCCGGGCCTGGCATGGCCCATGGTGTCGCTGTCTCGATGGGCCACCGCCCGCCCGTTGTCGGGGAGTCTGGTTCAGGTGCTGCAGTCAGGATGCCCACCGACCACGATGAGGAGAACACCAGAACACCATGGGCGCTCGTGCAATGCAGGCGGCGGCCGACGCCCCTCGGCGGTTCACTCCTGGGCCGGTGGCAACGCCGCCAGGGCAGCGCGGACGGTGAGGGCGGCGCGGTGGTGCCAGGTGCCCGTGAGGTGGGGGCGGGAGGCGGTGTCCGACGTGCAGAGGTGTACGGCCTCCTCGGCGGCGGCGCGGGCCTGGGAGATCTCGCTGCCGGCCACGAGGCGTACCCGCGCGAAGTCCGTGAGGACGTCGGCCAGAAGGTCCCGCGGGGGTGTCGGCAGGGTGTCACGGGCCAGCTCGACCGCCAGACGGGTCGTGGCGAGCGCGTCCGTGTGGCGGCCGAGACCGGACTCGGCCCTGCCGCGGGTGGAGAGGGAGGCCGCCAGGCCGTTCAGCATCTCGAAGTCCTCGTCGACGAGGACGCCCGCCTCGTACATGCCGGCCGACTCCTCGGCTCGTTCCGACGCCGTCTCGTACTGTCGTCCGAGCTCCACGAGGGCACTGGCGCTGTTGTTCAGCACGCACGCCAGGTATCCGCCGGTCAGCTCCGGGGCGGCGCGCATGCGGCTGATCCCCGACTCCGCCTCTGCGAGGGCATCCTCGTACCGCTCGGTGATGCAGTAGACCGTCGAGCGGATCGCCTCGACCCCCGTGCGCTCCGAGCGGGCCATGTCGGAATCGTCCGCGGGAGCAGCCCTGAAGTGGCCCTCGGCCTCCTCGACCGCTGCCAGTGCCTGCTCGTACTCGCCGAGCGCCGTCAGCTCAGACGCACAGGTCACAAGTGCCCGCGCGAGGTTCTCGGCGCTCTCTCCGGGGAGACGGCGTACGCTCACCAGCGCTTCGGCGTACGGGAGGGCGGCTTCGTGGTCACCCGTCATCGACACGAAACCCAGGACCGACTCCAGGACCATGGCGTGGTGTTCGGGCATACGGGTGCGGACGAGTTCCACCGCCTCCGCGAAGAGCGGCAGCGCGTCGGGGCCCGCCGTGAGGTCGGCCACGAGCCTTGTCCCGCCCAGACGGACCAGAGCGACGGCGAGGGTTCCCGGTATCTCCTCGGCCGCCCGCGGAAGGCTCCGGGCAACGCCTACGGCCTCCTCGCCGAGGGCCACCGCCTCGTCGGCGCGTTCCTCGCTGAGCCGTATGTCCGCCAGGGTGATCAAGGCTCCCACGAGACTGACGTGGTCGTTCCGGACGCCCCGTTGCGCATACATGGTCCGCGCGAGTTCGAGGGCCTCCTGCGCCGAGGCCTCGGTCGTCTCGGACGGCACGTCCCCCAACTTGAACGGGTGCTCCCCGGAGAGGGCTCCCAAGAGCAGGGGAACGTGCGCCGGGTTGTGCCGGACGAGCGGTCGGACGGTCTCGACGGTGCGGCGCGCGAGACCTTTCGCCTCCTCGGTACGTCCTGCGGCGGCGAGCGCGTCGGCCAGCGCCGACTCCGTCAGCAGCAGGTCGGGCAGGAACTCGCCCGGGTTCGCGTCGGCCAGTTCCGTCATGATGTCGGCCGCCTCCTGAAGGAAGGCCACCGCCTCCTCGTGCCGTTGGGCCGCGGAATACCAGATCCCGCAGTTGTGGAGCGCCTTGACGAGGTACTCCTGACGGTGGCGCCTGCCGCCGGCGGCGAGGTGGCCCGCTATCCCACGCTCGGTATGGCGCTGCCCCCGCAGGATGGTCACGGCCTCTTCCGCCGCCGCCAGCGCCTCGGTGAGCCGATTCGAGAGGGCCAGTGCCGCGGAGTGCGCTGTCAGTGCCACGGCAAGGTCGGAGGGCGTGAGGGAACGGCCGCCGGCCAGCAGCCAGAGCGCAGTGCCCAATACGCGGTTCCGAGAGGGCCTCCTGCGGGTGATGGAGACGGCCTCGGTGGAAGCCGCCAGTGCCTCTTCGGAGTGGCCGAGCTCCGCGTGCAGGCTGGACAGTTGAATCAACGACTCGGCCAGGTGGATCTCCATGACCACGTTGGTCTGGGTGACCTGCCTCCAGGCGGCCACCGACGTCCGCGCCGCGTCGAGGGCCTCTTCCCAACGTCCGGCCTGGGCGAGGCGGACGGCGAGGGCGCTGTGCCGCACCGCCGAATAGGGCAAGCCCGGGCGCGTGCGCTCACGATGCTCGTGGAGCCGCACGGCGACGACCGCCATGGCCACGTCGAGTTCGGCATCGCGCGTGGTGAACATGCGTTCCAGCCGCTTCAAGAGGTCGATGTCGATGTCCGGGAGGGCCGCGACGGCGGCGAGCGCCGGGCCGCCGGCGGCGACGGCGAGCCGTGGATGCGCGCGCAGCAAGGGGAAGAGGTGGTCGGAGCCCACGTGCGGCCAGCGTGCGGCGGCTGCTGCCAGCATGGTCACGGTGCGGGGCAGATTGACGGGGTCGGCGTCCCGACCGGCCGGTGCGAGGGCGGTCAGCGCCTTGCCGGCCCAGGCCTGCGCCGGGTAGTCGGTGCCGTGGCCGTTCAAGGTGAGGGCCAGGAAGTCCTCGGCCAGGCGGTCGGGTTGGAGGGGGTGCAGGACGGCGGGGCTGAGCGGGTCCTCGGGCGGATAGAGCAGCGCGTGGTCGTGGAGCAGCTGCGCGGTGTCGGCGCCGATCCGTTGCACGTCGAGCGCGCGGGCACCGCGGTCGGGGAGTTGGGCTCCGGTGAGGGCTGCGGTGAAGACCGTACGGTTCATGAGCTCGGGTGGGGTGGCGACCGGTGCGGGGGCCGCCGCAGAGGAACTGCCGTCGCCGACGGCGCGCCGCCAGTGGGCCTGTTCCCTGTTGAGCAGGTAGACCGTGAGGTCGGCCATGGTGGCGGGGGGTCGACGACCGTTGGCGTGCGCGTCGACGGCCACCAGGGCGGCCATGTGCAGGGAGAGCGTCAGGCCGAGTTCGGGATCGTCGGGATCGTCGAGGTCGTCGAGCAGGAGGGGCGGGGCTATCGCCTCGGGGTCGGGTAAGCGGTAGAGCCGGGCGAACCGGTCGCGGGCGGCGGCGAACATGGAGAGCCTGGCCCCGCTCCTGCTGGGCAGCGCTGCGAGGGCGCCCGCCGAGACGTGGGCGAAGGAGTCGTTGAGCAGGGCCTGCACCGCCGGCCAGGAGTCGGTGGAGCGGGCCAGGAACAGCACGCGGGTCGGGGTGGTGGCGCGGTGCAGGACCTCGTTGGACAGCAGCCAGGCGAGGTGCCCGAACGGCCAGCGGTCGGCGTAGTCGACGAGTAGGAGCAGTCCGGCGCAGCCGTCGGTGCGCAGGTCCTGGCTTCCGGGTGGTGGCAGGACGGTGCCCGCTCCCTGCACGGCCTCCACCACCTTCCAGCCCTCGGAGGCGCAGTCGTCGGCGAAGCGGTGGGCCAGTCGGGTCTTGCCGCTGCCGCCCGGGCCGTGGAGCCACCGGGCCGCCAGCCGCGGATCGGCGTCGCGCCAGGCGCGGAGTTCGTCGAGTTCGGTCTCGCGGCCGTGGAAGGGCACGGCCGCGTGGCGGGCGTCGAGGATCCGGCTGGGTATGTCGCGCAGCCATTGCGGGTCGGCTTCGGGGCGGAGGGTGCGGTTGAGGAGCAGGTACACCGGTACGCCGTCGCCGAAGACGTGGAGGGAGGCGCCGATGACGCCGTAGCCGAAGCCTCCCTCGACGCTTACGTTCTGAACCGGTTGGTGGGGGTCGGGGTCGGGGTCGGGGTGCGGGTCGGTCAAGGCGTGGTCCGAGAAGCCCCGTCGGCGGGCTTCGCACCCTCGTGATAGATCAGGTTGCCGCCCATGACGCCGAAGACGCGGCCGTTGTCGCGGGCGATGTTGATCTGGCGCTGGACCCGGACACGGTCCTCGTCGGTGAGGGACCCGTCGAGCACGCCGTCGAGCACGGCCTGGAGGTCCTCGGCCAGGTCGGGACGGCGGCGAAGCAGCTCGGCGAGGCGCTGCTGCCAGTCGGCGGCCAGCTGCTCGATCGTGGCCGTGTCCTGCGCCTCCTGGGCCGCGAGCGCGTCGCCGCGCAGTTCGTCGAGGTCTTCCGCCACGAGCTCTGCCCGGTCCGGACGGAACCGTCGCCAGAGATCCACGGTGGCTTCCCGGGCCTGGTGCCAGGCATCGGTCGCCATGGCGGCGACGAGCGCGGCCCCGGCCGTCGTCGCGAGTGTGATCGGATCCATGTGTGTTTCCTGCCCCCTCTTCTGCGGGCCGGTGCGCTGCGTTGCGGTACGCGCGGCCCGGCCGTGTCCCGTCAACCGGCTGGGTACCCGTCGCCCTTGGGCGGCACACTCGTGCGTGCCCATGCGTGGCCCTGGAAAGTGACTCGGGGACGGGTCCTCCTGTGGTCGTACGGAGTGGCTCTGCGAGTGAGTCCTTCACCTGATTGTCTGTGCCCTGACCTGCAAAAACCGGGTCCTGTGCCCGTGCTGCGGGCTGATTTCCCGAAGCTCGACGACACCCGATGACGGCAAGGTTCTACCAGCGGTAGAATCGCTCCATGAGCAGCAAGCCCACGAGCATCAAGGCGACCGAGGCGACCCGCGACCGGCTTCGCCTCCTCGCGCAGGAACGCGGTACGACGATCACCGAGCTGCTGGAGGAGCTCGCCCAGAGCCAGCCGACCCGGGCCGAGCAGGAGCAGCGAGCGCTCGAGGCGGCGGCCGAGCTCGGGCTGGAGTACACCGACCAGCTCCAGCAGACCGGCCAGTCCGCCTGGGACAAGATCCGAGCCCACCAGGGCGGCGCCGCCGCGTGAGCCTGACCGCAGTCTTCGACCACACCGCGCTCGTCGCACTCCACCAGGCCGACCCGTTCTTCACCGGCCTGTACATCGAATCCTCCCGGGGCACCGGCCGCGTCCTCATCCCGGCGCTGTCCATCCTGGCCGCCGAGCGAGCGGTACCGGGCGCCGGCACCCACGCCGCGCGCCTGCGCTTCGCCGAGACCGTGCCCTTCACTGCGGAGCACGCCCTGGACGCGGCGTCCTGGCCCGCCACCGACTGGCCGGTCACCCACCCCGCGGCCATCGCCTGGCAGGCCGCGAAGACGGGAGAGCCGGTCACCGTGCTCTCCCTGACCCCCGAGGCGTACGAGGGCACCGGCATCTACCCCCTCAACCCGAGCTAGCGGGATGTTCGGATCACGGCGGAGGCGACTGATGACGACGGCGTCCGCCGGAACGCACCCGGATGCGATGCGACCCGGACCCGATGCCGCCGAGGACGGTCTGCGGCAGCTGCTCAACGAGTGGGACCCGATCGGCGTCGCCGAGGACGCGGACGTACGGGACGAGTACGACTGCATGCTCGCGCCCCTGCTCCGCATGCTGCGTGGTGGCGCCGACCAGACCGCGATCGCGAGCTTCCTGCTGCACGACCTGGAGGACCACTTCGGTCTCACGCCCCGGTCGTCGGAGCCGGAGGCGATGGCCGCCCGAGTGATCTCCTGGTGGACGGCTGCGGGCAACGCTTCCGGGAGAGAGCGGGGCGAGAGGGGCGAGGCTGTCGGAGGTGCTGGCGGATGGAGGGGCAGCGGAAGATGAAGAAACGTATCCCCTTCGGCCTGCCGAAGGACATCGTCCTGCTGGCGACACCGGAAGGCTGGCGCCACAGCACCCTCACCGTGGAAGGCGCAATGGTCTGCGGGCGCCTCTCCGACGTGCCCATCGACGCCGCCCCCGCCGAGGCGCGAGCCGCCGCCACCGCCATGCTGGTGGGACTCGCGCGGGAATTCCACGATGCCGATGTCGAGGTGACATGGAATCCGCCTCGGGAGCCCGGCTCCTGGACTGCCCACATCGCTCCTGTCGTCGCGGCCCCGCCGAACGACTGAGGTCAACGAGGCGGGTCGGACCGTGCCGGACCTCGGCGTGACAGAAGGCGGCCCAGTGTTTCCGTGGGCCAACACAGCCACCAGAGCAGAGGGTTGGTGACCACGAAGTAGTGGGCGCTGACCCAACCCCGCTCCTTGTCCAGGATGTGCGGGCCGCCGTCGCGGTAAACGTGACGGAAGTAGTAACGGCGGATCGGCGCTCCTGCGACGAGCAGTACCGGTGAGGCGACGAGGATGCCCAGCGGGACCAAAGCCCTTACGCCCGCGAGCTTGGCTCTCTCCTCATACCGCATGCGCTCAGTGTGCTGCTGCTGCGCGTTGCTTGTCAGCCTGTTCTGCTGGGTGCGGACCCGACCTCGGTGCGGGTGGGCCGGCGGACGCATGCGAACCACACGCTCGGTAGGTCGGTTTCGGTGAAGGTCACTCCACACGTACATTTGGCGGCCTAAAATGGCAGGTCAGTAAGTCTGCTTCCCGCGTTACGCGGGGATGACCCCATGACCTCATCGCCCGGGTTCAGGCTGTCCGGCTGCTCCCCGCGTACGCGAGGATGTCCCACAGCATCAACCGCGCGCTCACCGCTGAAGGAGCCCGCCGCGCCCACTGTGGGGCGGCCCAGGACGGCGCAGGGCGAGACCGCTGGCAGCCGGATGCCGTGGCGCCCTTCGGGCACCTGCCCACCTGGGCCGTCCGACGTGACCGAGAGCAGCACGCCGCGTTCTGAAAACGCGGGCCGCAGCCTGAGCGTGAGATGGTGACCCGTACGCCTCGGGCACCGCCTCGCGGCCGAGGCGCGGGCGGCCGGCAAGGCGGTCCTGCGCCGACAGTAGCGATCAGTGCGGGTTCCGGCGGCCGGTCAGCTTCTCCCCCACGGCCGCCTGCGTGGCCAGCGCTTTGCGCAGCTTGTCCTCGAACACCGCCGGTGCCCTCCGTACCAGCCGCTGGTAGATCGCCACCGACTCCGTGACCGCCGTCCAAGCCGGAGGCAGTGCCAAGCCACCCTCCAGACGTATCCAGGCGCATGACCACAGGGCACCCGCGAGCTGGGGTTCGTAGGCCGGTGACACCTCCGCCACGAGCGCGCGCCACAGGGCAGCCGCCTTCTCGGCGGCGTCCGCGGCGAACGTCCAGCGGCCTGCCACTGCCGCGAAGGTGCCCAGATTGGAGAGGCCTTCGGCCAGGCCGACTTCATGGACACCCGGCTTGACGCGTACGAGGTCTTGCCAGAGTTCCACGGCTTCTTCGGTGGTGACGGCCGCCGCCTCCCACCTCCCCGACATCGCCTGGCAGGCACCGAGGCCGGCTAACGACTCCGCGAGACCCGGTGCGTGCTCCGAGGGATCCTCCTCGGTCAACCGGCGCCACATCGCGACCGCCTGTTCGGCGCAGGCCAGGCCCAGCTCCTTCCGTCCGTCCTCCGTCAGAAGGGCACCGAGACTGTCCAGCAGCTCGGCGAGCTCGGCCCCGAGTGGGACCCGGACGCCGTTCCCCACGTCCCTGCCCTGGTCCGTGGCGTTCGTACGGTTCATGCGGTTCGTACGGTCCGTATGTTCCGCGGGATCCGAGGGCCGGCGCCTCCGGAACGGGCCGTACCGAAAGAGATGCAGGTTGACGGCCGCACCGGCCAGGCCGCGCTCGTGCCGCCCCGGGTCAATCCGGACCAGGCGGAGAAGGAGCGCCACCGCCCGTTCGGCCGCCGTGACCGCCTCCTCCCGCCGTCCCGCCGCCTCCAGATGCACACCGTGGTCCGACAGCGCCGTGGCGAGGCCCGGTTCATGCGTCTCCGGATCCGCCTGTGCGAGCTTCTGCCGCAGGCCCAACGCGGACGCGGAGGCTTCCAGCGCATCCCCGCTCCGCCCTGCCGCGGAGAGCTGGATGGCGAGGAGCCAGTAGGCGTCGGCGAGCTCGGACTCGAACGTCGTGGCCGTCACACCGCTCAACTCCAGGTAGACCGCCACTCCCTCCTGTACGGCGCTCAACGCTTCGGCCGCACGTCCGGCCTTGGCGAGCTGGCTGCCGAGGTTGACGAGGGCAGCGGCCAGCTGGGGCAGGCGGGCCGTGGAGTTCGTCGGCACCGATCGTCGGAGCCTCTCCACCGCTTCGCGTCCCGCCGCCAACGCCTCGGCGAGTCGCCCCACGCGAGCCAGCATGAGGCTGAGGTTGTTCAACACCCCTGCGAGATCGGCTTCGTGGGCCGCCGGATTCGCCTCGGCCAGTCCCCGGAACACCATGGCTTGCCGCTCGGTGGCCTCCAAGGCGTCCGCGTGCCGTCCGAGCTTCGCCAGGGCGACACCGAGGGTGCCCAGGGCAGTCGCGAGATCGGGCTCGTACCGGGGGTTCGCCCCCGCCAGCCCTCGGTACGCCTCCTCCGCCTGCCGGGCGGCGTCCAGCGCCGACTCGTACCGCCCCGCCCGGATGAGCGTGACGGCCAGGCCGTGAAGCGCATGGGCCAGGTCGATGCCGTAGGCGTAGACGCCGGGGTGACCCGGAACCACCGTGAGGCGTGCCTGGATGTCGGCCGCCCGCTCGGCGACCTCCAAAGCCTCCTCGTGCCACCCCAGCGTGGACAGGGCGGTGGCGAGGCTCCCGAGCGCGTCGGCGAGATCGGAGTCGAAGGCGGCCGGATCCGCTGCGGCCAGGGGGCTCCAGATCGCCACGGCCTCCCGGACGGCAGCCACGGCCTCCGCCAGCCGCCCGAGCCTGGTCCGACAGACCCGCAGGGTCAACAGCGCGCGCCAGGTCCGGCTCATGGGCGCCGGGGTCCGCCTCGGCCAACTGCCGCCGGATGGCCACCGCCCGCTCGACGGCGTCCAGCGCCTCGCCGTGGAGCCCGGCGTACGTCTGCCGGACAGCCAGTTCGTGGTACCAGCGGGCGTGCTCGGCGGGGTCCCCCGTGGCGCCGAGCCGGTACGAAATGAGGCCGGCCGCCACAGCGGCCGCCCCCGGAGCGAGGTCGGAGTACGGACCGGAACGGACCTGGGCGTCCACGGCTTCCAGCACCACCGGGTCCAGGTCCGGTACCTGGGCCAACGCGGTCAGCGCCGCGCTGCCGGCGCTGACCGCCAGCACCGGGTCCGCCCGCAGCAGCCCGCACAGGTGGTCCACCACATGGGGCCAGCGCCCCGGCCCCGCCGCCGCTGCGAGGAAGGTGACCGTCCGGGCGATGTGGGCGGGCCGGTCGCCCTCCGGCGTGAGGGCGGCGAGCGCCCCCACCGTGGCAGGTGCCCAGGTCGCGGCCGCATGGGCGGCGATCCCGTGGCCCGGCAGGGCCAGTGCGAGGAAGTCCTCGGCAAGACGATCGGGGTAGAGCGGTTCGAGGACCGTACTCCCGTCGGAAGGCGGGTAGCAGGTCGCGTGGTCGGCCAGCAGCCGGTCGGCGGGCAGTTCGAGACCGAGGCCGTCGAGAAGCGCACGCCCCTGGGAGTACTCCATGGCCCCGGTGAGCACGGCGATGAACACCATGCGGGCCATCACCCTCGGCGGCGTCCCGAAATCCACTTTCTCCGCGGCCATTTCGTACATCCGCGTCCAGTACCCGAGCTCCCGGTTCAACAGGTACGCCGACAGTCCTGCCGGGTCCGTCGGCAGGTCGGGCGGAGGCCCGGGCATGCGTCCGGGCCCGGGTGTCCGGCTGGCGTCGTCGGCCTGTTGCCGTTCCTCCGCACAGGCGTCGACGGCCACCAGCGCGGCCATGTGCAGGGTCAGGGCAAGACCGAAATCGGGGGTGTCCAGCGCGATCGGCAACCGGATCAGGCCGGTCTCCTCCGGCCCGAGGCCGTAGCAGGCGGCGAAGGCGTCCCTTGCCGCCGTGAACATGCGCACCCGATCACCGGGACCGGCGTCCGTGCCGGCCGGCAGGGGCCGCAGGAACTGGATGTCGGTGTCGGCCGACTGGTCCTCCAGATAGGCGCAGAGCGCCCTCCACGGTTGGACCGAACGGGCGAGCAGCAGTACCCGGGTGGGGACCTGATGCCGCAGGAGCGCGTTCTGGAACAGCCAGTTCAGGTGCGACGCGGGCCAGCGGTCCGCGTAGTCGACGATCAGCAGCACCCCGCGGTTGTGGCGCAGCCGCAAGTCCTCCTTACTGCCGTCTGCCGGGGGGACCGTGCCCGCTCCGTGGACGGCGGTCACCACCTTCCATCCCTCGGCCGCGCTCTGCCGGGCGAACTGAGCCGCCAGGCGTGTCTTGCCCTGCCCGCCGGGCGCGTGCAGCCAGGTGACGGCCAGCCGCGGGCCTCCCGCCCGGTCGCGCCAGGCGGTGAGCTCGGCCTGCTCCTGCTCCCGGCCGGTGAAGGCGACGACCTCGTGCCGGGTGTGGAGCAGCCGACTGGGCTGCTTCGGGACCGGTTGGGCGCCGCCGGGAGCCGACCGGAACTCGGCCAGCAGGTAGACCGGGCCGCGGTCCTGGAAGACATGCAGGTCGGCCCCGATCACGCCGTACCCGTACCCGCTCTCGACGATCACCGTCTGGTGGACGCCATCGCCGCCTTCCCGGCCCGGCATGCCTGCGGTGTTCATGCTGCGGCGCGGTCGTGGATCACGCCGCTTCCCGGGGCTGTGGTTCCGCCGTCGAGGAGCTTCCGCAACCGATCGGCGGCTGCCGTCCGTTCGCGGTCGCCCGTACTCGCCGGCGGAAGCCTGAAATCGGCCTCCCAGGCAGCGGCCCGACCGGCCCGCTCCTCCGCCTCCGTACTGGTCTCACCGGCCCTTTCGAGGGCGGCCTCGGTCCGGGCCAGGCGTTCGAGCTCCGCACGGCGGCGCACACGGTCCCCACGGCCGAACCGGCCGGCGATCGCCTCCCGGAACGCATCCCCAGCGCTGGTATCCGCCGTTTGCACCACCCCGGTTCCGGCTGCCGCGGCCGGCGCCGCCGAGTCCTCCGGACCCATGCCCATCGCCTCCCCCAACTCCCGTATCGCGAAAAGGTAGCAGCGGTAACGGGCGAGAGGACGAGTACGCCTATTTCCCTATCTGGATTGACCTCTGCGCGCCCGTGGAGCGGGACGTTCCGACCGGCATCAGGCTTTCGACTTCAGTAGTCGCAAGCCCACCGGCCCGCTCGTGCTCGCGCTCGCACTCGCCTCGATGAACGCCCGTCCAGCCTGCTGCGGACCTCTCGGTGCCCGAGGCAGTCTCTTCCGGACCCTGCCGGTTACTCTCGCGGCGTCTGGTGCGATGCACCGCAAGGCGGAGCGTCGCAGCTCGTACTGGTCGCACGCGCGCGACACGACGAGGTGCCGTGCCGGCATCGCGGGTCAGGCAAGATCCGGAAGAGACGGCCTGGCGGGCGTTGAATGGGGTGCGGTATTGCCGGCCCCGGCTTCGAACGAAGCCGGGGCCGCCGTAGTAGTGGGTTGGTGTGCGGAGCTTCGGGCGCGGGCCCCACGGTTCTGCTGCGCCCTGCGCTTCGCTCCGGTGCTCGCTCGTCGCGTGAGCCCGGTGGGAAGGCGGCGGGCTGAGCATGGTTGCTGTCGGTCGCATCGACAGGGTGGCTGATGCCGTCTGTGGTGCGGAGTAGCCCCTGTGCACCGGGTACCGCGTGCGGCTATCGGCTGGGCGCACATTCTGGGGCTGAGGCGCGCGGGTGCGGGCACCCCGGGTACGTCGCGCTTCACCACCCCCGGACCTGCGGCCTGCGAGACCGCAGCGCCGATAGCTGGCCGCAACAGTGCATCGCTGTACGTGCTGCAGGAGTCGTATGTGTGGGCCGAACCCTTTGGGCCCGGGGCCGGGCGGCGGGGCTGTGACCGGCGTACCCGTCTCGGGCTGGAGAAACAGTCGGCGATGATAAGGAAGGAGATGTCATGCATGTCGGTTTCGGTGAAAGTCACTTCACGCGCCCATGCGCGCACATAAACTGCCAGGTCAGTAAGCCTGCTTCCCGCGCACGCTGGCTCCTGCAGTGAAGTTCGTCCTCGGCGTGCTGCCGGCCAAGGATCAACTGGCAGGTGCCGCTGGGGTCCCTCCGGTGACGGGCCTCCGAAGGGATCCCAGGTGTCCCCGTATCCGCTGGATCGCCTGTGCCCCCGCCCCCGGTACCTCGGCGAACGCCTTTATCAGGTCACCGGCCAGCCGCTGCGCATCCGAGGCCGGCAGTGACTTCCACATGCTGTACGCCCTGCGGACGGCCAGGGTCGTCTCCTCGTGGGACGGGCCGTGGAGGTCCGCGTGCAGGTGGACCACGTGTAGGTACCAGGCCACCGCCGTGTCGTGGTGGCCCGTCAGGTGGACCAGGTAGGCGCGCACCTCGCGTACCCGGAGCGTGTCGATGTGGCGCTCGCCCCTCGCAGCGGTGGTCGTCGCGTCGAGTTCTTCCGCGAGGGTGTTCGCCCGGGCGAGGTCGGAGGCCGCGGCTGCCTGGATGGCGGCCAGCTCATCGGCAACCGTGCTGCTGACGGGCGGTGCGGGCTCGGTTGCCGGGGCGGGGGGATCGGCCGGGGGCGGAGGCGCCGGCGGGCCGGCCCAGAAGGCCGGGTCGACGATGCCCCAAGGGCGGAAGAGCGGCTCGTCGTGCATGCGGGGCCTCGTGTTCGAGTCGGTGGTCACCAGCTCACCACCCGGCGGATGCCCGTCGCGCGGGTCATGTAGTTCGTGGAGTTGCGCCAGCTGCCGTACGGGACGATCCGCGTACGGACGCCGGTTCGAGGTGCCTCGATCAGCAGGCCCGAGCCGATGTACATCCCCACGTGCCCGGGGCTCGCCGCCGAGCCGTCCGAGCCCGCGTTGAAGACGAGGTCGCCGGGCTTCGGGCTGTCCAGGTCCACCTTCAGGGGCAGGTTGATCTGGTCGTACGTGACCCGGGGGATCGTGACGCCGGCCGCCCTGTACGCCTGCTGCATCAGCGACGAGCAGTCGCACCAGCGCCGCGGGTTCTGGCCATGGGCGTCCGTGCAGTCGCCGCCGAGCTGGTACCAGCCACCCTTGCGGCCCAGGGCCCAGGCCACCGCCGTGCGTACCTGGGGCGGGGCGTTCGGCGGGAGTTCGAAGCCGGCGGGGAGTTCCACCGGCCCGCCGTCGCTGCCGGTGCCGCCCGGGGCGGTGTACTTCACGGACTGGGCGAGGATCGACTTCACGTAGTTGTACGTCTGTCCCTCGGCGAACGTGACCGGCGGGACGCCGCCGAACTGCTCGACCCTCCCCCAGCCCGCGTTGTAGCCGGCCAGTGCCTTCTCGATCGCCGACCCGTCGTATTCGGGGTGTGCTTTCGCCTTCCGCAGCAGGCCGCACATCATGCGGCCCTGGCTCGGGATCGCGTCCTCGGGATCCATCACGTCCCGGTCGCCGTCACCGTCGCCGTCCATCCCCTGGCTCGCCCAGGTCCCCGGTACGAACTGCGCGATCCCGTACGCGATCGGGTTGCCCGCGCCGTCACGGGAAATGGCCGTGGGGTCGAACTTCGACTCCGCCCAGAGCTGTGCGGCCAGGATCGCCGGTGGCAGCCCCTCCCCGCAGTCGGCGGCCGCGGCCAGGATCAGCGGGGCGTACTGGGCAGGAACCCCGTCGTGGCCGCCGATGCGCAAGGAGCCCGCCGTCGGCCACGTACCGAGGTCGCGGCCCTTGCCCTCGTCCTCGGCGACCGCGGCGACGAGCATCACGACGCCGATCCCGAGGGCGAGCGGCGTCGCCACCACCCCGGCCAGGGCGAGCCCCATCCATCGCTTCGCCCCCACCCCGAGCCCCCTTGGTCATCCTTCGAATTTGCGTTCAGTAAGAGCGAATTCAGCCATCGTGACCGGTTGTGACTCCCGCGTGGAATCGCGTCACGGATCGTGACACTATGCCATTCCCTCTCGCTGCGGCTGGGTACTGAATGCCTGACAGGACTGTCGGGATGGCTGGTGTGGGGGCGTCGGTGTGGGTCGGCCGAGGGGTGTCGGGCGTGTGAAATTCACACTAGTGATGACTTCGAATGTGTGCGCGGGGGGATGGGTGGGCAAGAAGGGTCATCAGGCGATTCCGGGGTTCGGCGCGGCCTCGCGCCTTGCCGTACCCGTGATGGCCGCGGCGGGCGGCAGCGGCCGGTCGACCGTCGCGCACCTGCTCGCCGAGGAGTTGGCCGCGGCCGCCGACACCGTCGTGGCCGACCTGGCTCCCCGCCTCACCTCACCCTGGCCCGCCTGGACCGGGGCAGCGCAGGCTGCCGGCCTCGCCGCTCTGTCGTATGACGTACCGCTCTCCCGAAGCCGGATTCGGGCGGCCGCTGCCGTACGACGCGCTCCGCAGGGCGAATGGGCGGTGCTGACCGACGGGCGCGAATGGAATGCGGCTCCGTTGCGTCTGCCGGCGCAGGCGGCTGCCTGGTACCAGCTGGCGGCCGCGGGCGGGTGGCAGGTCCTGGTGGCCGACACCGCCCACCCCGTCGCCCACGATCTGCTCGCCGCTCGCTGTTCGGGCGCGCCCAGCCTGACCCGGGCCTGGTGCGAGCTGCCCTTCACCGTTCCGGTGCTGTGCGCGCGGGCCGGCGCGGACGGCGTACAGGCCCTCCAGCAGGCGGTGATGGTCCTGCATGCCGAGGGTCTTCCGCTTCAGCGCACGGTCGTGGTGCTGGTGGCCGGGTCCGACGGGCGTCTCCCGGCCGTTGCTCGTGCCGCGGCCACCATGTTGTCCGGCCGCGCGGCTGCCGTTGTCCACCTCCCCCACGACGCCGACATCCGTGCCCACGGGCTACAGGCCCAGCCGGCCCGGGTCCGGTCGCGTACCCGCCAGGCAGCCCGGGAGCTGGCGACCGCCGTGCTCTGTGCGGCCGGTCATGCCTTCGGCGACCCGTTGCCGGACGCTCCGCAGCCCTCGCCGTTCCCCGCTCTTGCCGCGCCTGCAGTTGCCGTGCCTGCCTTTGTCGCGCCTGCCGTTGTCGTACCTGTTGTCTGACGAGGAATCACTCCATATGAGCCAGCTTCTGACCACACTGCACACCCTTGCGAGCGACCCCGGAGTGGTTGCCCTGGCAGACAGCGTCGGACCCGTACCCGACTTCGATCCGGCGCTGCCGAAGGAGGTGAACAAGCCCGTCAAGACGATGCTCAGCTGGACCGCCGGTGGCGGCCTCACCCTCGCGATTCTCGGCGGTCTCGCCGGCTGGGCGCTGGTCGCGGTGGGCCACAACACCGAGCGGGCGGCGTTGGCCGCCCGGGGCAAGCAGAGTGTGTTGTGGAGCCTGATCGGGGCGGGTGGCATCGGGCTGACGTCTTCGCTGGTGCTGGCCGTCTTCACCATGACGAGCGGCTGAGCCATGGACTCCTCCGCTGGGCTGAAGGCCCGCAGGGCTCGTTTTGTCCTCGCGGCGGTCGTGGTTGCGGTGGCGGCGCTGCTCGTTGCGGGTGGGTTCGCCGCGGCCACGCTGATGCGGGACGACAGCAAGAGCCGGGTGGATGCCGGTCCTGGCGCCTCCGCCGGCGTGCCCGCGCCACAGAGCACGCAGGCGTCTTCCGGCGGTCTCATGACCCCGGAGAAGGGGAAGAAGTGGAAGCTGGACAAACCCACGGGCCACAAGGACGGTGTGGCCGTCGGTTTCCCGGCCTCCCCTGGAGGCGGGATCTCTGCCGTCGTCTACTTCTGGGAGGAGTACGCCTGGCTCGATGACGAGAAGGCCGCTCAGCAGCTCACCGCAGTCGCGTCCAAGGACTCACCCGGCTACGTGGACAAGCGGGTCTCGGAGATCCGTCGGATGCGTGAGGTGCTTGGCCTGCCGCCCTCAGGGGGAATCTCGGCCGACATCAACTTCACCACCACGGTGAATGCAGCGCGGGCCACCACCGTCCATGCCCCTGGCTTGCCTGTCGGCGAGGTCATGCAGGTCTGGGTGTCGTACGACCGCTACGCCACCGGCCCGAAGGGCGGCCGTGACGAGAACCCCCTGCGCGGCGACATGGTCGACTTCGTCGTGAAGTGGCAGGACGGGGCGTGGAAGTTCACCGACGAGTTCGAATCCCTGCGCTCGTTCCCCGTCGCCTACGAACCCGACAGCCCGTACGCCTGGAAGGACCAATGGGTCCAGGTGCGGCATGCCTCCTGAGTACCTCCAGCGTGCCTCCCGCGTTCTCGTACTGCTCTGGACCTTGTTTGCCTTTTTGAGCGCAGGCGCCAGCCTGTCCCTCGCCGTCGCAGCTGACGATTCGAGCCACTACTCCAAGGTCGGTCCGCCCGACCCCATTCCCGAGCAGTGGCAAGCGGAGCCCATCGGCCTCGACTCGCAGGGGAAGTACTGCCTGGTCGATGAGGTCAAGAACGTCAAAAGGTGCCACACTCCGGGACCGGGTGACCCGAACATCCCCGGCAGGATCCCCATCTGCGAAGGCGCGGACGGCAACGGCGCCAGGAACTGCGCTCCCGAGGACCAGACAGAGGCCGAACTCCGCCGCGTCGAACAGTGGCGCAGGGACTATCCCGACAAGAAGTGGAAGAACTACGAGCCGCTCAACCGGCTCATCACCGACTGCGTGGCGAAGGACCGGCGGCCGTTCACCGTCTGCAAGAAGGAAGGCGAGGACGAGTACGGCGTCCCCGCCAAGGGGCCGATGGAGTGGGCCGAGGCCAAGTTCTCCGAGTTCGCCTCCAACGCGCTGAAGGAAGCCGCCTCCTACATCGGGGAATCGGTCGTCTGGCTGCTGTCGCAGTTCGCGTCGCTGTTCAACGAGACCTCCTCCGTCAACCTGCACGAGACGGGCATCGCGAAGGTCAACCTGATGATGACCTCGCTCGCCGCCGTCCTCGCCGCCTTCCTCCTGCTCATCCAGTTCGGAAAGGTCGCCGTCAGCCACAACGGAGCCCCGGCCGCGACCGCCCTGATCGGCCTGGCCAAGTGGGCGGTCATCTCCTCCGTCTACTGGGTCGTGGCACAGACCGCCCTGCGGTGGTCCGACGAGGTGTCGATCTGGATCGTCAACAAGACCTTCCACGGCGGTGGCAGCGGCGAGGCCGCGGCCACGAAGGCCATGCAGCAGCAGCTCGGCACCCTCTTCGGCGGACTGGTCACCGGAGGCGGAGGCACCGCCACCATCGGCGGCGCCCTCATCGCCGGTGAGGGCGTGGCCGCCTCCGCCGTCGGGGTCGTCATCGTCATGGGGATCGTCTGCATCCTGGCCATCGCCGCCCTGTGGGTGGAGGTCCTGATGCGGCAGGTCGGCATCATGGTGATCATCGCGACGATGCCCATCACCCTCGCCGGGCAGCTCTCCGACACCACCTCCGAGTGGTGGCCCAAGGCCCGCAACGCGCTCATCTCACTGATCCTGATGAAGCCCGCGATCGTCGTCTGCTTCTCGATCGGCCACTTCGCCATGGCAGAGGGCAAGGGCGTACAGAACATGCTCGTCGGATTCGTCATGTTCCTCGCGGCGAGCCTGTGCTGGCCGGTCCTGGCCAAGTTCATGGTGTTCACGACGAATGGCGCGGGCACCTCCATGGCCTCCGGCTGGATCAGCTCGATCGGCTCCTCCGCCTCCTCGATGACCGGCGGCTACCGGCCCGACCCCGGCGGCGCCGGATCGGTCGGTGGCGGCCCGGCCTATACGAAGGCGCTGGAGTCCGAGAACGCCGGCGGCCCGGGAGTCGCTTCCGCGGGCGGGGGCGGCGGGGTCGCCGGAGCGGCGCAGTCCGCGGCCCGGTTCGGCGGCAAGGCCCTGGGAATGGCGGCGTTCGGCCTCCAGGTCGTGGCCGTCGGGAAGGACACCTTGGAGTCCGGCCTCTCCAGTACGGCCGCCCACGCCGGGCTCGACCAGGGCGTCGCGGGCGGACGGCACGTCCTGATCCCGCCGCGCCGACAGCCCTCGGCGCCCGTGCCGGTCGGGGCGCCGGCCGAGGTGCCGCACTACCTGGACCCTGAAGCCGCCGCCGGTTCCAACTCCGCCCCCAACTCCGCCCCCGCCTCCCCGAAGGGGGTATGACGTGTCCTCGCAGCCCGTTTCCTACGGCGGCTGGCAGTCCGAGACGACCGGCTTCATGGGCCGTCTGTCCGGCCCCGGCTTCGCGATGGTCGCCGCCGCCTCCCTCCTCGCGCTCCTCCCGTTCAACGTCGGCTGGCAGGCGAGCTTCGTGTGCGTGCCGCTCGCCCTGCTCCTCCTGGCCCTGGCCTTCGGGCGGGTCACGGGGCTCAGCGCCGATGAATGGATCTCCCTCGCAGTAAGGCACCAGATCTCCGTGGCCACCCGACGCAACCTCTTCTTCTCCGGCGCCTTCGCCCCGCGCTCCGCCGCCACCGGCCGCCAGCCCATGGACCTGCCCGGTGTCCTGGCCCGCGTACGGATCCTCGACGCCCCCGACGGGCTCGGCGGGCAGCTCGGCGTCGTCCACGACCCCGTCGCCGGTACGTACGGCGCGATCGCCCGCATCACCTTCCCCGGCCTCGCCCTCGTCGACACCGACAAGCAGGCCGCACGCGTGGCCGCCTGGGCCCAGTTCCTGCGCGGGTACTGCACCGAGGACTCCCCCGTCACCCGCCTCGCCGTGCACCAGCGGTGCCTGCCCGACGACGGCGCGGCCCTCGCCTCCTGGACCGCCCGCCACATCACCGCCGACGCCCCGGCCGCCGCCGTCACCGCGCTGACCGAGCTGATGGACGGCGCAGGTCCGGCGGCCGCCGCCCGTGAGACGTACCTGACCGTGACGCTGTCCGCCGCCCGTGCCCGCCTCGCCATCAAGGGTGCGGGCGGCGGGCAGATCGGGGCCGCGGCGGTCCTCGTACGCGAGCTGCACGCGATGGGGCAGGGGCTGTCGACGGCGAGCCTCCAGGTCGTCGAGTGGCTCCCGCCCCGCAAGGTGGCCCAGACCGTACGCACCGCCTACGACCCCGAGGCCCAGCAGTCCCTCGCCGCCCGCAATGCGGCCGCCCAGGCGCCCGGATGGGCCGGCACCCCGCCCGGCGTTGACCCCGACCTCGCCGGTCCGGCCGCGGCCGAGACCGCCTGGGGCGTCTACCGGCACGACGGCGCCTGGTCCGTCTCGTACCAGGTCCGCACCTGGCCCCAGGCCGCCGTGTACGCGACGATCCTCCAGCCCCTGCTGTGGCCCCGGCAGAACGCCCGCCGCGCCATGACCCTCCTCTACGAGCCCATCGGCCCGCGCCGCGCCCGCCAGGAACTGGCCCGCGACAAGGCCAAGCGCAGCTCCGCCCGCCACCTGCGCGCCAAGTCCGGCCGGGACGAGAGCGAGGACGAGCGCCGCGAGGAGGCCATCGCCCGCCGGCAGGACGCCGCCCGCGCGTCCGGGCAGGGCGTCCTGCGGATGACCGCCGTCCTGACGGTGACCGTCACGGACCTCGACGAGCTGGAGACCGCCTGCGCCGAACTCCAGGCGGACGCCGCCGCCTCCGGGCTGGAGGTACGCCGCATGTGGGGCGCCCAGGACACCGGCTTCGCGGCCGGCGCGCTCCCGCTCGGCCAGGGGCTGCCCGACCGGCGGATGGGGTTCTGACGTGGGCCTGTTGACGGATCTCTTCTCACGCCGCCCCGCCGGCGACACCCTGCTGCACGCCATCAGCCTCGACGAGGCCGCGGGCGTCGCCGACCGGCCGCCCGTACCCGTCCCGCCGCAGCCCACCGCCCGCGAACTGCGCCGCGCCCGCCTCCTCGAGGACCCGGCGACCTCCATGCGGGTCGCCCCGAGGAAGGGCTGGTCGCAGCCGTTCGCGGGCCGGGCCGCGGCTGCGCCCCGTACGGAGGTCGTACGCGCGGACACCGCGAACGCCGCCGGGATGTACCCGTACCTCCACGCCGCGAGCCTGCCGCCCATCGGCGCGTACATCGGCCGCAACGTCCTGACCACGGAGGCCTTCAGCGCCCACCCCGCGGTCTGGGTCAGGGAAGGGCTCTGCACCAACCCCAACCTCATGATCACCGGGATCCCGGGCTCGGGTAAGTCCGCGCACGTCAAGGCCCTGTCCCTGCGCCTGATGGCCTTCGGGCACCGCACCCTGATCGCCGGGGACGTGAAAGGCGAGTACCAGGCCCTGTGCCGCCACCTCGGCGTGGAACCCGTACGTCTCGGCCCCGGTCTGCCCGGCCGCCTCAACCCCCTGGACGCGGGACCGCTCGGCGCCTGCCTCGACCTCATCAAGGACCCGGCCGAGCTGAAGTCCCGCCTTACCGAGATCCACCGCCGCCGTCTCACCCTCCTCAAGGCCCTCCTCGAACTCCAGTTGCGCCGCACCCTCCAGCCGCAGGAGGAGGAAGCCCTCGACGTCGCCGTACGCGAGGTCACCGGCGAGCTCCACGGCACGACCCGCTTCGCGGTGCCCACCCTCCCCCTCGTCTACGACCGGCTGCGCGACCCGACCGACGCGATGGCCCGCGAGCTGCGCATCCGCGACGGCGAAGTGCAGCGGGCCCGCGAGCAGATGGCCTCCATCCGCTCCGCGCTGGGCGGCATGGTGACAGGCCACCTCGGCGGGCTCTTCGACGAGGCGACCTCCATCGACCTGGACTGGGAGGCGCCGATCCAGTCGGTCGACATCTCCTCGCTGGCGGAGTACGGGGACGAGACCATCGCCATGGTGCTGTCGTGCGTTTCGAGCTGGGCGCAGTCGGCCATCGACCAGCCCGGCCAGCGGCCTTGGATCGTCGTACGGGACGAGCTGTGGCGGCAGATGCGCTCGGGCGGCGCGACGATGGTCAAGAAGATCGACGCAGACCTGCGGTTGTCGCGCGCGACCGGCACCATCCAGGTGCTGGCCACGCACCGGCTCTCGGACTTCGAGTCGGTGGGCGCGGCCGGCTCCGAGGCCGTCGCGATCGCCCGTGACCTCATCGCGTCCTGCGAGACCCGCATCCAGCTCGCCCAGGACACCCGGCCGCTCCAGATCACCCGTGAGGCCATCGGACTCACCGACTCCGAATGCGCTCTCATCGGCTCCTGGGGTGCGGGGCAGCGTGGCCGGGCGCTGTGGAAGGTGGGCCGTGGGGGCGGTTCGCATGCCGTCCAGCTGATGCTCTCGCGCACGGAGGAACGGCTCTTCGAGACGGACGAGAGGATGGTGATCTGAGCCGTGACGTCGTCATGTCCGTGTCCGGAGCGCCCTGTGAGTGGAGCCGATGGGGTGAGCGTCCGTTGTCAGTGGGCGGGGAGACACTGGCGCCATGGAGACTTCGTCGTACGCCTCATCCGGTTCGGCCCGGACCGCTCCCACTTGGGTGGAGTCGTTGGGCGGCCCGCTGATAGCCATCCCCGTTTCCGTGGTGGAGGGATGGGGCGGCTGCACGATGTCGGGGATCATGGTGGGCGACGGGGACGCCCCGGACGACTACGACCGGGCCTGCGAGGTCGAGGGCCTGGCCGGAGTGGTGGCCGTCGACGGGCAGGCTGCGCGGGGGCTCGTGCTGGCGGACATGCCTGCCAGAACCTGCTATCTGCCGGAACAGCGTGTCTTCGTTCGCTGGCTCGGGGCGTCCTCCGAAGCCGAACTGATCGATGCGGCTGGAACCGCCCTCACGGACCCCGCCACCGACTGGGAGGAGTGCGGGCTCTGGGAGACGGACGGGCACGCGGTGCTGATGGACTCCACCACCGAAGGAGCCGACCTGAACGTCCCCTATCCGCTCACCGGCAGGATGCCGGAGCAGGCTCCCGTGCCGATACCGCCCGGTCGCTGGACAGTCCGCGCGGCCGACGCCAGGGTGAACGAGGACACCTTGGTGGGCCTGGTCCAACTCCTGCCCGCCTCCGCCTGACGGCTGAAGAAGCAGGGCTTGGCGATCCCAAGTCGGCGGCGGCCTGACATGGCCGACCGCACCTCCGCCCCGTCCACCGCCGGCCTCGACGACAACACCCTCCTCGCCGCCTACGGAGCGGGCCTCGTCGTCACGATCGGCGCCGCCGTGCTCCTCGCGGGCCCGCTCGCCGGACTGCTCTCCGGCAACGGCTGGGTCGCCAGCCACGACAGCGTCCCGGTCACCGTCCTCTCGGCGCTCGCCAAGGGCCCCGGCTCGGTCTACCGGCCGGCCCCGCCGCCCTGGCTGTTCTACGGGCTCACCGCCGCCCTCGTACTCACCTTCGGCGCGGCCATCGTCAAGGCCGCGAGCGCGCTCTCCTTCGGCGGGAAGACAGGCGGCGCCCAGTGGGGCGGGCCGAGGACCGAGCGGAAGATGTCCGCCGCCGACGATCCGCGCAAACGCGTCAACCGCATCACCGCCGGCCGTGGCCTGCGGACGAAGAAGGTCGTGGCCGCGCAGCCCAACATCTCCGCGACCGTCTTCGGCGTACCCGGGTCGTCGAAGACGACCGGCCTGGTCCTGCCCAACGCCGCCGAATGGGAAGGCCCGCTGGTGGTCACCACCACCAAGGCCGCCGACCTCGACGTCATCTACGCCCGCCGCCGCTGGTTCGGCCCCGTCTGGGTCATCGCCCCGGCCGGCATCCCCGGCCGCGCCGCCGACCACTGGTCCCCCATCGCCTACTGCACCGACGCCAAGGCCGCCGACCGCATGGCGGCCTGGCTCGCCGAGGCCTCCCCGTCCGGCGACAGCAAGCGGGCGGCCCCCTGGGTCGACCAGGCCAAGAGCGTCCTCAAAGGGATCCTGCTCGCCGCCCACCTCTCCGGCGGTGGCATCACCGACATGCGGCGCTGGATCTCCCTCGGCAAGGACGCCGTCGACCACGTCCGCGCCGTACTCCTCGCCCACGGCTTCACCGACGTCGCCGACGACTACGCCTCCCCGTGGCTGCGCCTGCACGAGGACGGCATCGGCTCGATCCAGTTCACCCTCAACGTCCTGGCCAGGGTCTTCGCCGACGAGGAAGTACGGGAGACCTGCTCCCGCTCCGACTTCACCTTCGAGGAGTGGCTCGACAAGCGCGGCACCATCTGTGTCATCGCCTCCGAGGCCGACGCGGACCGCTTCGCCCCGCTCATCAGCTCCCTGATCGCCGGAGCGGTCCACGCCGCCGAGACCCGCTACAACACGTACGGCAAACCCATCGACCCGGCCGTCGGCATCCTCGTAGACGAGGCCAGCAACATGCTGCGCTACCCCCGCCTGCCCAACATCCTCACCACCGGCCGCGGCATGGGCATCACCCTCCTCACCGTCTGGCACGATCTGTCCCAGCTCCGCGAATCCCTGGGCGTGCAGAAGGCCAACACCGTCCTCTCCGCCTCCGGCCTGCGCATGCTGCTCCCCGGCTGCGGAGACCTGGAGACCCTGCGCTACTTCTCCGGCCTCTACGGCCGTACCGAGGTCATGAAGACCAGCCACGGCCGCTCCCGCGGCGAGCACTCCACCAACACGCAGGCCACGGAGACCGACCTCGCCCCCGTCCACTCCCTCCAGCAGCTCCCGGACTTCACGGCGATCGCCCAGTACACGAACCTGCCGCCCATCAAGGTGCGGATGCGCCTCACCTTCCGCGACAAGGACCTCAAGAACCTCCTCGCCGGCAAGAAGGGCACCGGACGATGACCATCCCCCTCAACCCTGCCGACCTGTGGCCCGCCCCGCCCACCACCGCGCGCCAACCGGAACCCCATCGCTGGGTGTGGGCGGCCATGGACCCGGCCGAGCGCCGCATCCGGATGCGTGAACTCGCCACTTGGGTCGACTGGCTCCGCACCACCTTCGAGCTCCACAACACCGTCACCCACTGCTGGTACCGGCACTCGGCGGTCGTCGAGCACCTCACCGCCCTCTACGCGGGCTGGACGCGTACGTACGCCGGCGACGAAGCCCCCGGCCGCGAACTCGCCGAAGCCGACTGGATCAACACCCTCCACGCCCTCGTCCCCCGCCTCCAACTGCCCGCCTGCGCGACCGGCACCCACCAGGAACCGCCGCCCCGCATCCCCCCGCCGCAGGGCGCCGACAAGGCCTTCGACCGCTACCTGAAACTCTCCGACGCGATGACGGCACCGCCCGCCCACCCGGCGGCCGCAGAGCTCGCCCGCCGCGAAGCCGAACTGAACGCGCCGCTCTAGCCGGCGCCCTTCCCGAAGCCACCGATGCAGCCCGCCGAACCCGCCACACCGACCCCGGGCATCCACGAGCCCGTGGACCCCTCGGTCCTCGAAGCCGTACTGGAAACCACCGCCCCCGGCCCCAAGAAGGCACCCACGATGGCCACACCACCGGACGACCCGCCCGCACCGACTCCGCAGCCCCAACAGAAGCCCCCAGCCACCCCACCCGCCCCCGCCGTACCCCCGTACGACGAAGACCCCTGGGCATTCTTCGAACAAATGAGCCTCGGTATCGGCGCCGACGAAGTCCGCGCAGCGGTGGCCGCCGCCCCCGAACCCCCGGACGCGCCAACGCCGGCTTCCTCACCAATCGCGCCGGAGGCGGCGGCGACAGCGCTCGACATCGCCGCGGCCGAGGCGGACACCCACACGAGCAAGCTCGCCGACCACCCGGAATGGCAGCACATCCAGACCATCCGCGGCGCACTGAGACACCTCTGGGACCTGACGAAGGAGCAAGCCAACTCCCACTGGGAGGCCCTGCGCGCCGACTTCCGTTTCCAGGGCCTCTGGAAGACGGCGTCCATCCGGGCCTGCGAGGCGATCTCCGCATACGCGGCGACACTGGCGCACCGCCTCCAAGGCGACCTCCCCACGGCGGCCGCCCTCCTGAAACTCTCGGACGCCGCCCTCACGTACAGCACCGTCACAGCAGCCGAACCCACACCGTCGCCCCCATCCGCCGCGGCAAGCCCACCCCTCCCGTACGCCACCCGCGACGACGCCGTACGGGCCGCGCGGGAAGTGACGACACGCTTCCAGGCCTGGACCGCCACCCCCATGGGCCAGGACCTCGTCGGCTCCGGCCACCGCAGGGTCAACGCGTTCCGCGACGCCTGGCAGCAACTCCCGCCCCACGACACCGCGCCCGGCCGAGCCGCGGGCCCGTACGGTGACGTGACCGAGACCGCCAAGGCCCTCCTCACCGCCGCCACCAAAGCAGCCCGCTTCGCCCCGGCCGACCTCCAGACCCTCCAGGCCCTGGCCACGGCAGCCGACACCCACGCCGCCCGCCTGTCGGTAACCCTGCCACCCGGCACATCCACGCCACCCCGGAGGGCGGTTCCGCCCGCACCCCGGGTCGCCGCGCCCGCCCCGCCGACCGCCCGCACTCCACGGGCATCGGCCTAGACGATCAGGTCCAAGAGTGCGGCGTCACGCTGCTTGGCGTCACGCTTGAGCGGAGATGAGGGATGTCCGGCCGGTCAGGGGTCCAGAACCGGACGGGGCTCGGAGACACGGCGTGGGGCACGGCTACTCTTCGGGGCGGATCATCTTGATCGACTTGTTGCCGGGGGGGGCTTCTCTCATGTTCACGCGCCATGTCCCTGTTGTGCTGGTGGCCGCCGGCTGCCTTGTTCTCTCTGCCTGTTCCGGCGGTCAGGCATCCGTGACTGCCGACCACGCGCCGGCGGGGACGGAACAGACCTCCTCGACGCCACAGCCTTCCTCGACGCCGTCCTCGCACATTCCCCTGCCGACGCGCGGCGCGGTCGGCGAAGTACCGGACACCGCACGGTTGCGGGAGCTCGTGCTACAGCCGGGCGAGGCCGCTGGGGTTCCGAACCCCCAGATGGGAATTCGGGACGTGCACCCGTCCGAGCTGAAGCCGCTGCCCCGAACGGGATCGTCCCCGTGCGCCACCATGTGGGCCATACTCAGGCAGCAGACCGGCGCCCAAGCCGCCATCACGCAGACATTCCAGTCCGGCGCAACCGAGAACCCCCAGGTGACCTTCCTCGCGTCCTACGCGGGCACCGGGGCTGCGACGACCTTCGCCGAGCTGCGCTCGGCCGTCGCCGCCTGCCCCTCGGACGACTCCGACGGCCGCAAGGGGACCGTGCGGTACGAGGACCTCGACAGAGGCGGATTCCCCGAGGGCACGATCCGCATCCGGATGACCTTCGCCGAAGAAGGATCCGACCAGCCCGCCGACGTTTTCGACCGCATCGTGGCCCGGGTCGGCGTGTGCATCGTCGATGTGGTGAGCATGGGCCCCGAGCCGCACCCGCCCCTCGCAGAGGCTCCCGTTCTCCGGCAGATCGAGCGGCTTCGGGCCGCGCAAGGGGTGTGAGTCGGTCCCTCCGGACCGGGACCGTGACCTGTGCAGCGGATTTCGCGGATTCATAGGGCGCCGTCCCGTCGGCGCAGTCCTGCGCGGCGCCCGAGCACGAGGTCGGTCGGGACATGCGCCCGGGGCAGGGCCCGGGCGGCCGGAGCCTGCACCGGTTTCGCGGCGACCCACTTCTGCTCCTCGGCGATCGCCCGGTGCGCGGAGGCGTCCAGCAGCGCACGGGGGACGGTGGTCCCGGCCTGCCGCGCGGCATCGAGGAGCGCGCCTGCAGAAGCCTGTTCCGCGCCCATCACCGCCACGTGGGCATTGGTCAGAGCTTCAACCTGGCGAGTGTGGATCGGGTAGAAGTGTTGCCCCCGCTCCAGGCTCGGGGGACGGTAGTGGGGCGAGTCGGTCACCAGCCCGGCTCCGGCCCGCCGGACGGTCCATGGGGCGGCCACGGCCATCTGCCATCCGGCGGCGGGCAGCCGGTAGAGCGATGCCGTCAGCGGGCCCACGCCTCCCGCGTCGGCGAGGATGTCCGCCACGGGCCGGGGGTCTCCGGGTGGCTGTTCTGGCGTCCAGGTCGGCCCGAACAGCAGGTGCCCGACCCGGACGCAGGCGGTGTGGGAGATGACCACGGCCGGGTGCGGCTCCGTCGACGGGATCTGTGAGGTCTGGCCCTTGCGGACGAGGTCGTAGCCCGGCGGCGGGAGCAGGGGGCGCTCGCGGGGGTCCGTGATGTCCACGATGCTTTTCCAGGCCTCGGCGGCCGCCTTCCAAGCCTGGGACGACGTACGCAGCGCACCCGCAGTCTCGTTGAGGCGGGCCCGTAGGGCGTCCTCCGGGGCATCGGCGGCGATGCGGCGCAGTACCTGCCCCGAGAGGATGCGCGTCAGCGCCGTCCAGCGGGAGAGCTGCTTGAGGTCCGACCCGCTCAGCTGCTGCTCGCCCCGGCCGTGCAGGGCGCCGTACGCTGCGCGCGACAGCCGTTCGCTGTCCTGCTCCAAGCGGGCCGTGACCATACTGAGCGGCTCGTCGGGCAGGGCCTGGACGGGCTCGACGGCCAGCGCCAGGGGAAAGGCGCCGATGGAGTGATCGGCCGTCCGGGCGGCAGCCCGTGCACGGACGGAGGCCTCGGCCAGCGAGGTCCGGGCCGCCTCGAGGGCCTCGGCCGCACCGGGATGCTCGGCGCCCTGGGCCAGCTGGTGAACGACCTGGCCGCCGGCCCAGGCCACTTCGGAGTACCGGTGGGTGAGGTAGTCGAACGCGGCCTGGTGACGCAGCAGATACGCGTACGGTGTCAGCGCCCTGCGGTCGGGATCGAGGTGGCTGCTGATCGTGTCCCTGACCGCCGCCAACGCTTGGACGGCGGCTGTGATCCGCGCATCGACGAGACGACCGGCCTCACCCATGCCCAGGGGCCGGAGGTAGCTCTGAGCGGTGCCCAGCCACGCACCCGCCTGCCCTAAGCCGCCCTCCAGATTGCGCTCACCGGTTGTCAGGGCCCGCTCCTCCGTGGTGGGAACGGGCGTGTAGGCCCGTGGCCCGAGCCCCTTCCTGATCTGCTCCAGAACGTCGACGACCCCGCCCGCCAACGCAGCCCGAGCCTGCGGGGTCGTCGCGACGGGCTGCGCGGAGGCCTCCTGGAGACGGCCGACCGCGACGTCGAAGAGTTCACCCAAAGTGGTCACTTCACGTCACCGCTCCGCACCCGAGTGAGCGCGACTGCCGCGCCGCGGGCCAACTCCACGGCCTCACTCAGGACGCGCTCCGCGCCTTCGCCCACACTGTCCGCCGTGGCGAGGAGCCGCTCCAGGGACTCCCCCGCATGCGTGAGCATGCGTACGTACGGCTCCAGACCAGTTGTGCCGGGAGCCGACGGAGCCGTGACCGGCTCACCGAGCTCCGGCAGCGGAAGCAGGTCACGGCCTGCATCGGCCTTCTGGCCCGCGAGCAGGGCCTGGAACTCGTCGACGCCCTCGTCGAAGGCGATGCGGTCGCACAGCTCGACGGTCAGGCCGAACACATCCCACACCGCGGCGAGCACCACGGCCGTTTCCTCGGAGTCGAGCCGCTCGTCGAGCGCCGTCAAAGTCGTCATCGGCATTCCCTCCTTCGTCGGTGATGTCGATCGTGCCGGCCGGCGCGGGAAGCCCGGACCGGGCTGTGGACGGCAGCGCTCTTGTGGACGATGCGGGCGGTGACGACCCGGAGCGTCAGTTGCTGCGGGCGCAGCTGCTTATGATCAATCAGTTTCTCTCTTCGCGGTTGGGGTGTTACACGTGGTGATTGCACGGTGGGGGCGTCGTGAGGCGCGGGTCGGGTTCTTGGTCGCGGTGGCCGCGATGTGCGCTCTCCTCGTCGGCTGTGGGTCGGGCGGCGGCAGCGGGCCGGACGGTCGTGGGTTGGGACCCGGAGCGATGGTCGAGCCGTCGTCGAGTCCGGCCGCCCGGATCCTGTCCGTGGAGCGACTGGAGGCAGCGCTTCCCAGGGTGATTCATTTTCCGCGGGGGATGGAGGACAGGAGCGCTCATGCCTGGGACCTGTCCAACCCGGCGATCTGTCAGTCCGAGTACTGGGAGGACGCCTTGTGCGCTGATGCGGTCGCGCTGGGAGTCAGCAGCGCGGGCGACATGCACACGGAGAACTTTCTGGTCCGGATGATCGCGTTCGCGGATGAGCCGACGGCGGCCGGCCACTTCCGGGCATGGAGCACCGCAACGGCGAAGACGGCGAAGCCCGACGGCGGCGTGGACGGCCGCGCCGAGTATGCGCTTCCCCCGTCGCAAGGCTGGGAAGGGCGCGGTGTCGTCCTACGACAGGGTGCGGTGATCACAAAGGTCGAGTACGCGTGGGACGGCCAGGAGGTCCCCGGTCGTCTGGAGGGGGCCACGCGCATGGTGACGGAGCGGGTTCAGCAGACGCTGAGCGGCAAGAATCCCACGGCCTCGATGCGATAGCACGTGCGGAGGGGCCAGGGCGGATGCGTGGGCCCCGTGACCTTCGGCCACCCTGTGGAGGCGGGACCGGGCCGACGGCGCAGGGCCCATGACGACACGGTCGGGCTGCTAGAGGTTGCGCACCATCACCGCGTAGACGGGCGAATCGTCGGAGGGCTGGGTCTCGGCCCGCTTCTCGTAGCCCCACTTCTCGTACAGGGCCTGGACCCTGGGATGTGCGGAGTCGACGAGGAGCGTGGCGAAGTCGACGTCGTCCGATACCGAATGGATCAGCGCGTCATGTATCTGCCGGGCCCGGCCGGTGCCCTGCCACTGGGGCACCACCATCAGCTCGGACAGGGCGAAGATCCGGCCGCGCACGTCCTTGGGGCGTTCCGTCCCCTTCCACCACCCACCGGGCTTGAACTTCGAACCGTACGCGTATCCGACCGGGCCGCCGTTCTCCCACCCGGAGGTGCACAGCCAGTCCTCGCGCCCCGACCACAGGTCGACGAAGTACGAGAACCGCTCCCGTGAGTGGAACGGGTCGAGGTCGCTCGCGTACACGTCGTCGTGGATGTCCAGGAGCAAGGAGCGGACGTCGCTCGCGTCGCTGTGGGTGTACCACTTCAGGTCCATCGGCGTGACTCCTCGATCCAGCTCACGACCTCGGGCGCATTCGTCCCCGTGGCCTCGATGACTTGGCGAGTCCTGACAAGCGTGTTCGTCGTACGCTGCGACCCCGACGCCGACAGCAGCATTCCGTACGCCTGCCTTCCGGTCGCACAGGCCAGTTCCACTTCGCCCTGCCTCGCCTGACAGAGCGACAGGTGCGCCGTATACAGCGCCTTGTTGCGGACCATGTCGCCGGGGATGGCGGCGAGCGTGCGGTGGAGGCAGAACTCGGCACGCTCGTGCTCGCCGAGCGCCGTCCAGACGTACGACGAGAGGGCGTCGAACTCGGCCCGGTCGTAGAACGCGATCCACGATGGCGGCTGCTCGCCCCCGGCCCTTCCGAATGCCTTCTCCGCGAGGGCCAGCGCCCGCAACGACTCGGCGGGCTGCTCCAGCCTGGCCAGAGCGTTGGCGTGCCGCATGTGCCCCAGCGATGCGTACAACGGGTCCCGCCGTGCCGCCGACGAGCGCTTCATCACCTCCGCGCCGGCCGCCGCCTCGGCGTGGTTCTCCCGCTGGCTGGAGGTGAGCATCAGGTGGTCCCAAACCCGGTACATGCTTTCGCCGTCGCGTGCGAGACCCGCGAGGGTGAGGGCCTTGTCCAGGTGGAGGCGTGCGCGCTGCGGGGCGCTCGCGTCGATCGCTCCGAAGGCGGCCAGGCAGGTGACGTCGGATGCGAGCCGGTACATCCGACGCCGGATGTGCTCCGAGGCGCCACCCGAGGCGAGTGACGACTGGATGCGTGCCGCGAGTTCGGCGGCCCTGTTCTCGATCCTCCGCGCTCCACCGAGCCGGGAGTCGTCGCTCAGCAGGTCGGTGTACTCCCGGTGGAACCTGTCGGCGTCGACCAGTCCCAGCCGTGAGCGTCGCGCCGGAGTGGCGGCGGCGACGGCGGTTCCGGTCGCTGCGGCAAGGAAGGTTCGGCGGCGCACGGGGTCCTCCGGTGGTACGGCGGTACGTGGTGGGTCGAACCCTAAAGCCGAGATGGGGCACCCGAACACTGCTTCCAGCGCTACACATGTACGTCCGATCGGCCGCCGGGTCGTGCCGTTGAGGAGGTTGCGCACCGAGCGTGCGGACACCTCGCCCGGTCTCCCACAGAGTTGCTGGAGCGCGGCGTTCATCTGACGTGCCAATTCTTCCTGGGTGAAGCCGAGTTCACTCATCCGGCCCTTGAGGATGGCGTTCGCTCCCATGCAACAGAAAGTAGCCATCCCCCTGCGTTCCGATCCACCCATCGGGTAATCCGAACGCAAAGTTTTCCGGTTGGGCGGGTGTGGCTCGACAGCAACCCTTCCTGTTCGTGAGCGCGCCGTGGCCGTTGACTGGTCATCGCGTTCCGGAGCACGCCGGGATGCGCATCCCCTCGCAGCGGGCCGTGGCCCCGTCCCCGCGGGCCATCCACGCCCGTCCACGGCCCGCTGTGTCCGACTTCGACCGCAGGAGCGAAGCCATGGACAACCCCCTTTCCCGCCGCACGTCCGGCACCGGCGGACGCATCCGCCCGATACAGGAGCCGGGCCCCGGCTCACCGAGTCGGGCCTTGAGGGTCCGCGCCGCTGGCGGCTGGGCGAAGTTCATGCGCGGCGCCGACATCGACGCCTGGCGGGAGGCGGACGAATGAACCCGACACCCCGGCCCGTGTCCCATCAGGGTCTCCCGTCCTGGCTCCACGAGGGTGCCCGCGTCTACGACCCTGGCCGGGAAACGGAAGGGATCGTGCAGTTCATCGGCGACTTCGAGGACCCGGCGACGCGTCGCTTCATGCAGAACGCCGTGTTCCTGCGCCCCGAGGGCGGCGGCCGGGAGTGGATCGTCGCGCCCGAGGTGCCTCGGCGCACCGACGACCGCGGGCTGTCCCCTGGCCTTCCGCCCACCCGTTGAGAGCACACGAGAAGGCACTCCTCGCGGTGGATACCGCCTCGCCGGCGAATGGGGTGCCCCACAACCAACCACCGCCCCTTCCGTCCTGGCCGGTGACCGACACAAGCCCGGCTGACAACCACGGCCGCCACGGCCGCCCCAGAACCCGACCCATACCCCGGGCCCACCGGACCCGACGTACGGCGGTCGGCAGCAAGAAGCGCCCGGTCGACCGGTCGGACGTAGACCGCACATGAAGGAGTTACGAGATGGAAGCGAAGTCCACCGTTGCCGCCCGCGAGCTGGAGCTGCCGGAGGCCCCGGAAGAGCTGGTCCCGTTCGGCGTCGTGCGGATCGAGGACGTCGAGGACGAGTGGTAGACCGCACCGCACCGGTTGTGAACAGCCGCGATAGGGCGGGTTCCAGCCGCCGCCCGCGGCCGTGACCAGAGGGGCTCGGGGCGAGAGCTCACCCCGAGCCCCTCTTTCCTGTCCAATTCCCACCCATCCTTTGGAGGCAGCCGTGATCCATGTGTTCACGGGTCCCACGCTGGCACCTTCGGAGCCCGCACTCAGCACCGGGCACTTGCGGGCCCTGCCGCCCGCCCGGCATGGAGATTTCGACGACGCCGCGATCGAGGCCGGTCACACGGTCGTCCTCATCGACGGGGTGTACCACCAGGCTCCCGCACTGCGGCACAAGGAGATTCTTGCCGCGATCGCACGGGGCGTGCGCGTCATCGGTGCCGCCAGCATCGGCGCCCTGCGGGCCGCGGAATTGCACGGCCACGGCATGATCGGGTCGGGCCGGATCTACGGTGCCTACCGGCGCGGCGTACTGACCGGGGACGACGAGGTCGCCGTGGGCCAGGCTCCTGATGGCGACCTGAACGCGTAGACCTGGCCACTGGTGAACATCCGTCACATCCTGCAGGCAGCCGAGCGTGACCACGCCCTGAACGGCCGGGCCGCGAGCGTGCTGCTGCACGCGCTGGCCGACATCCCCTACCAGCAGCGCACCGAACCGGCCGTGCATGCCGTCGGGCGGCGCATTGGCGGTGCCGAATTCCTCCGGTGGCTGGTCGGCCGCCGGCTGCTGGATGCGCACTGGGGTGATGTGAAGCGCACCGACGCGCTCGGCGCACTGGTCCTGGCCCGCGAGTTCCATTCGGCAGTCCCTCGCATCGACTCGTGCGTGCCCACGTCCACCGGCTACACCCGGGCATGGGCCAATCGCCGAGCCGCCCAGGAGGTGGACGGCCGGTCCCTGTCCACCGCGCTTCGTCTTGCCTACCAGCAGATCTTCGATCCCCAGTTCCCGCAGGTGTGGCAGCAGTGGCTGGCCCGGCTGGCCGACGAGCCCGACGGGGTGCCTCTTGCCCGGCGCCTGGCAGACGTGCTGGACGACGACCCGGCCCCGGCCCCGGAGCCGTATCTTGTGTTCCGGCCCGTCCCGGACCTGCGCGACCCGGAAACCGTCGCCCTCCTCCTGGGCCGGGAGACGGCCGCCGACCGGGAGGCGGTCGCCCGCTACGCCGCCGTCAACAGCACCACGCGCGACCGGATGCCTGGCTTCTCTCCTGAGGCCATCGACGACGGGGTGGCCCGGCGGACCCTCATGCGGCTGTGGCGGACCGATGTGCCCGTCGCAGAGGACGCAGCCGCCGCCCGAGGCTTCCGCAACACCGCCGATGCCATCGACCACATGAAGGTCTTCCTGGCCGGGTTCCTCGCCGACACCCCCGAGAGGACCGCGTGATGATCAGTGACCGCGTCCAGCTGGACGGCACCGTGCGCACCCGGATCCCACAGGAGACCTGGCAGGCCCTCGCCCGGGACCTCGCCCCCCGCTACGGAATCAGCCGCGTCGCCCGGCTCACCGCTCTCGACTCCCTCGGCCTGCCCGTCCACACCGCGATCCGGCCCGCCTCCCACACCCTCACCGCGACCCAGGGCAAGGGAGCGACGGACCTGCTGTCCCGGATCTCCGCCGTCATGGAGGCGATCGAGCTGTGGCACACCGAGCAGCCTCTCCCCGCCGACGAGTTCGGGTCCTACCGCGAGATCGTCCCGGGATACCCGTTCTCGGCGCTGCCCCTGAGGACGGACGCCGCGGGGCTGGAGCGGGTACGGCTGGAGTGGACGGCCGCTACTGGCCTGATCCGCGGCGTCCGCACCCTCGTACCCTGCGACACCGTCCGCCGCCGCGCCGAGCGGCTGCCCTGGCAGCCGGACATCCTCCGTGCCACCAGCACCGGTCTCGCCGCGGGCAACACGCTCGACGAGGCCGCCCTGCACGGAATGTACGAGGTCATCGAACGCGACACCCTGCACACCGACGACCTCGCCGACGGACGCCACCGCACGCTCATCGACCCCGCCTCGGTCAAAGACCCGTACTGCGCAGACCTGATCGCCCGCGTCCTGAGGGCCGGCGCAGCCTTGGAGCTCGTCCACGTCGCCAACACGTACGGCGTGCCCGTATGCACGGCCTACCTGTGGTCGGAGGACTACCCGCTCTGGGCCGCCGGAGGCGGCTGCCACACCGACCCGCACATCGCGCTGGCCCGGGCGATCACCGAGGCCGCGCAGAGCCGCCTCACCTGCATCGCCGGAACCCGCGACGACCTGCCCGTCGACGAGGAACTCCTGCGGCACCCGGCCCCCGCACCCCACCCCCGCGACCCCGCAGAACTGACCCCGTGGGACGTGCCGGCCGACGTACCGCCCTGGCAGGGCACGTTCTCCGAGCACGCCCGCGTCGTCGCCACACGGATCGAGGCCGTCACCGGGCACGAGCCGCTGTGCGTGGACCTGACCCAGCCCGAAGAGCAGATCCACGCCGTCAAGGTCATCTGCCCCGGCACACACTCACGCACCCGAAGGGCCATCCCCCGATGAACACCGCCGACCCCTCCGCCACCCTCACCCCGGCGGAACGGGCGCGCCAGGTCGGGTACGACGCCCTCCACACCGCCCGCGCCACCAGCCCCCTGCCCGCCTACATGTACGCCGCGGCGATGGGCGACGCCTACCCCGCCGAGATCAACGCCGCCGGCTCATGCGACTGGCCCCTGATCGCAACGATGGTCGCCAACCTCCGCATGCCCGCCGGCAGCGCTCTCGTCGACCTCGGATGCGGCACGGGCGGCATCGGACTGTGGCTCGCCCGCGCCCTGAACGTCCCCGTGGTCGGCATCGACATCTCACCGCGCGCCGTCGAACTCGCCGCCGCCCGGGTCCACGACTTTCTCCCACCCGGCCGTGCCGCGTTCAAGGTGGGTACGGTCGAGCGGACCGGCCTGCCGGATTCGAGCGCCGGCGGCCTGGTGTGCGTGGACGCTCTCGGCCATGCCGACGACCCCGTCGCCGCGCTGGCCGAGATCCGCCGCATCCTGACCCCCGGGGCTCGGGCCGTCATCACCCGCGCCGTGCGCCATGACACCGAGCCCGCGTGGTACCACCAAGCCGAGGCAGCCGGACTCCACGTCGAGCACGTCCAGGACCGCCCCGACGAACCTGCGATGTGGCGCCGCCTCTACCACCTCTGGCAGACCCGGGCCAAAGACCTCGAACATCACCTGGGCCAAGACCAGGCCTGCGCCATGCTCGCCGAAGCCGCCCGCCGCCGGCCCACCCTCGACGGCCGCCGGGCAGCCGCTCTCACTCTGCGCCGCCCACTACGCTGCACCGACGCGCCTACCACCTTGGAGAGCCGATGACTCGTATCGCGGTCCTCTCAGCCGGATCATGGGGCACCAGCATGGGTGCCGTCCTCGCGGACGCCGGGAACCAGGTGATCCTCCACGCCCGCCGTCCCGACCTCGCCGCCGCGATCAACTCCCGCCGCGAGAACCCCTACTACCTCCCGGGCATCAGCCTCCCGGAAGCGGTCACCGCGACGACCGACGAGGCCGAGGCCGTCCGCGACGCCGAGGTCGTCGCGGTGTCCATCCCGGCGCAGACCCTGCGCGAGAACCTGACCCGCTGGGCGCCGCTGTTCACCGACGACACCGTGGTCGTGAGCCTGATGAAGGGCATCGAGACCGGCACCGGATTGCGCATGAGCCAGGTGATCACCGACGTGACCGGGATCCCGTCCGACCGCGTGGCCGTCCTGTCCGGGCCGAACCTGGCCCGGGAGATTGCCGTACGGCAGCCCGCCGCGTCCGCGATCGCCTGCACCAGTGAATCCGTGGCCAGCCGGCTCCAGGCCCTCACCCAAACCCCGTACTTCCGGCCCTACACCACCACTGACGTCATCGGATGCGAGCTCGGCGGCGCCGTCAAGAACGTCATCGCGCTGGCCGTCGGCCTGGCCACCGGCATGCGCCTCGGCGACAACTCCCGCGCCGTCCTCATCACCCGAGGCCTCGCCGAAACCGCCCGGCTCGGCCTCGCCCTCGGCGCGGACCCCCTCACCTTCTCCGGCCTCGCAGGAGTCGGCGACCTCATGGCCACCTGCGCCTCCCCCCTTTCCCGCAACCGCACCTTCGGCGAACACCTCGGCCGCGGCCTCACCCTCGCCCAGGCCACCGCCGCCACCAGCCAGACCGCCGAAGGCGTCAAGTCCGCCGAATCAGTGCTCCAACTCGCCCGCAGGCACGGGGTCGAGATGCCCATCACCGAGGTAGTCGTCAGCGTCCTACACGGCCGTATCACCACCCTCCAGGCCGCGGCCCAACTCATGGAGCGGGTGCCCAGAGCCGAGCGGTACACCGCCTGACCGAGCGATCTCGCCTGGCAACTCCGTTGCCTGCAGCTTGGCGCAGCAGGAGCCTGAACTGTAAGGCCGGGGAACGGCGCTAGCCTCTGAGGCTTGTTCCCGGCCCCACCAGCGGGCCCCTCCCACAGGAGAGTAAAGGAATGCGCATCTCAGTCATCGGCTGCGGCCACCTCGGCATCCCGCACGCGGCGGCCATGGCCGAAATCGGCCACGAAGTCATCGGTGTGGACGTCGACCAGGCCAAGGTCGACCGGCTCAATGCCGGCGAATGCCCGATCTACGAGGCCGGCCTCCCCGAACTGCTCGTCCGTCACACCATGAGCGGCCGCCTCCGCTTCACCACCGAGATTCGCGAGGCCGCCGACTTCGCGGACCTGCACTTCATCGGTGTCGGCACCCCCATCGACGCCGACGGCCGCTCCTACGACACCGCACAGGTCTACGGCGCCATCCGCTGGCTCGCGCCGCACCTCGACCGGCCGTGCACCATCGTCGGGAAGAGCACCGTCACCGTCGGCACGACCCGGCAGGTCACCGCCCTCGCCCAGCGCCTTGCCCCGGCCGCCGAGCGCGTGGACGTCGTATGGAACCCGGAGTTCCTCCGCGAGGGCCACGCCGTGGAGGACACCCTCCGCTCGGACCGCCTGATCGCGGGCCTCACCACCACCGGGGCGGAGAAGGCGATCCGCGCCGTCTACGCCCCCATCCTGGACGCCGGTGTCCCGCTCTTCGTCACGGACCCGCAGACCGCCGAACTCGCCAAGGGCGCCGCGAACACCTTCCTCGGCCTGAAGATCAGCTACATCAACGCCGTCGCCGACATGTGCGAGGCCGCCGACGCCGACATCTCCCAGATCGTCGACATCCTCGGCATCGACCCCCGCATCGGCAGCGGCGGCATGCGCCCCGGCATCGGCTACGGCGGCGGCTGCCTCCCCAAGGACGTACGCGCCTTCACCGCGAGCGCGGCGCAGCTGGGCGCGGGCCGGGCCGCCGACCTCCTGCGGGCCGCGGAGCAGATCAACGAGAACCGCACCGGCGTGGCCATGGACCTCGTCACCCGCGCCCTGGGCGGGCGCCCCCTCAAGGGCGCCCGGGTCACGGTCTGGGGCGCCGCGTTCAAGCCGGGTACGAACGACGTCCGCGAATCCCCGGCCCTGGCCCTCGCACAGGCCCTCCAGCAGGCCGGCGCCACCGTCACCGTCCACGACCCGCAGGCCGTGGCCACGGCCACGGTCCGCAACCCGGAGTTCGACTACACCGACGACCTGCCCGCCTCCCTCGACGGCGCCGACCTCATCGTCCTGGCCACGGAATGGCCCGAGTACCGGCAGGCCGACCCCCAGGCCCTGGCTCACCGCCCCGCCACACCGCTGCTCGTCGACTGCCGCACCACCCTCGCCCCGGAGCCCTGGCGCGCGGCGGGCTGGACAGTCCACCAGCTCGGCCGCCCCGGGAAGTAGCACCGCTCCCCCGCGCGCCGGAGCCCGACGACCCATCGGCGCACCCCTCGGAATCGTGGGGGCATACCCATGAACGGCGACGACCCTTGGGCAGCGGCCAGCAAGGCACCCGCGCCCTTCTGTTCCGCGCCCATCACGGCCGAGTAGGCGTGGGCCAACGCCTCTACCTGGCGGGGGTGGACGGGGTAGAAGCGCTGCTCCTGGTCCAGGTTCGGGGGCCGGTGGTCGACTGAGTTGGTCACCAGCCCGGCCGTGGCCCGCCGGACGACCCACGGCGCGGCCGCCGCCATCTGCCAGCCCGTGGCGTAGAGCGGTACGCCGAAGCGGCCAGCGCCACTCCGTGACGGCGGTGCTTCTGGGAGAAGTCGGCCCGGCTGTCGCGGACCCGGTCGCACTCGGCGAGCGTCCCGTCGAGCAGGACATAGTCCAGATCCGCCTCATCCAGGACCCGCAGGAGGCCGGGTGCCCGGCCGGGCAGGTGCTGGGCGACGGCCGTGACGTAGGCGTGGGCGGTGCCGACGGATATGCCGGAGCCGGCGGCGATCTGCGCGAGCGTGTCGTGCCGGCGGAGGTAGGCCAGGCCCACGAGGGCATGCTGATGGGGCGGCAGCTTGCAGCGGCGGTCACCCTCGCGGGTGACGATGAGCATGGATACCCACTCGACCAGAGCATGAGGCAGGTCGAGTGCGGCAGGATGGGGAACCAACTTGGCTCCGGTGCCGATGGGTTGAGACTTCGAACACCTCCCTCAACGGCGCGGGAGCCCTGTGCGTTGCGGTCCTCATCCTGACTCGGCCTGGGTCACTCGATCAGTGGTCAGTCTGAAAGAGCTCAATGACTCTGGTAGGGGCGCACGGATTGGAATCTCTGACTCTGCGTCAACTCAGTCAAATAACCGCTGTAGCCCTGCCGCAAGGTGTGTGACAGGGCTCAAAACGGCGCGTTTACACAGCGTTAGCCGCCAAAAGCTTCGACTGACGGACTAGAATGCCAGTTCATCAAAAGCCGGGCGCCATGGACCGAGCCCATGAAATCCACGGATAGCCGCCTCGACAACGGCAGGAGAGAAGGATTTATGGAGCTTCATCCCGCCCGCCCGTTCCGGAGAAATTTCGGCTCCCAAGTTTCCGTGAATGTCTTGAATTCGATATCCTCCAGGCGGATCGACCCAGACCTTATATTCAGGGGCTTTGATTCCCTTGGGCACCTCCCGATTTCCTGTGATCGGCCAGATGCCGTCCGTGATTCGAAGATCCATAGTCTCGAGCAGGAAGATCGGCTCGTCGAGCTCGAGTGACTCGACGTCACGAGAGTCGTCAACGTTCAGGAGTTCGGAAAACACTGCCAGCAGGACATTTCCGCGGAGCTTCTCGACGACCTGGGCAAAACAAATCTTCTCGTCGGTCACCGGGATGGAAACCACATCGCCATTTCGGTATTTCACTAGCATACGGTCCCTCCGGCAGCTTTATAGCGGCCGTCGTTCATCTGCACTCGAGTGTTCTCCAAGACGCTTCCGGGTACCGTCTTCTTCCCGCCGCCAGCGCGCATCCAACTTTCTTCAAGGACGTCAAGGTCTTGCCCCGGGTTTGCCCTGCCGAGCACCTCAAAGGTGAATGATTTATTGGGATAGTCCCTCGCGTGCTCTCGTTGACGCTTCAAGAACCGATCCCAACTCTTTGCCTGACCGACATATTCCTCCCCGGTAATCAAATCGGTTCGCAGGTATACGACACCCCCAGGGGTGGGGGGAGTCGTATTGTGTACAAGAACCGGGGTACCCCCCGCCAGCACATAGTACGTGTGGAGGTCGGCCACCGTGAGGTTGTAGGTCGCCTGCTTGGCGGTGTACAGGAGCGAACTTGTCAGTTGGGCGATGTGCCCGTCGGTGGTACGAAGGGTGCTTCCCGGCGTCAGGTCGCCGGCGTCGGTCCAGGTGGCCGTGGAGTCGGACCAGAACGGGTGATGGTCCGTGGTCGTGAGGATACGGTCGCCGTCCTCGGTGGAGATGGTCAGGTCAACGAATTCTTTATCGTCCTCTGTAAAGATTTCCGCGGTAACGGTCTTCGGCGAGGTTTCTCCGGTCTCTGGGTCGGTGGCGAGCACGCTGTCGCCTACCCGTATCTCCTCGATTTTCTTGTAGGTGCCGTCCGCCATCAGGACCAGGGTTCCGGCGGTGAAGCTGTTGAGGGTGCTGCAGGTTACAGAGAACGCTCCCTCGTTCTTCCCTGCTGCTTTAGCCCCCTGAAAGCCTTCCTTGGCTGCGAGTCCCACTCCTGCGGTGAGGATGGTGAGCACCACGTCATTGAATGCCTGGTTGCAATTTGATCCGCTTGTGGTGCATTCGTAGATGTCACGAATGCCGAGGAATCCCATCCAGTCCGCGGGGCCTGCGCTGGACAAGCCGGTCTGGGCGGCTGCGTCGCAGAACTTCTCATTGCCGTCGCGGGAGCTGGAGCATAGGTTGTAGGCCCATAGGTGGAGATTGTCCTCGTAGCTCCGGTCTTCGGAGTAGTAGCTGGAGTTCCGGGCGTGGAGTTCTTCCTGGGTAGGTAGATTCCTATCCACAAAGAAGAGTTTGATGCTGCTGGCGCCCTTCTTCCCACCGCTGTTTCCGTGAGTGTTGCCGCCACCGTAAAATCCGGCTGGTCCGCCGCGCTCCCGGTTCCAGACACTGCCCGGGTTGTTGACGTTGCATCCGTCGCAGTAGCTGTGGCGCTTTTCCGGGTTCCAGACACTCCCCGGGTTGTTGACGCTGCATCCGTCGCAGAAGAGGCCGGACGGGTCTGATCCGCCGATCGGGTTGGCGTTGGAGTAGGTGTAGCCGTTCATCTGCAGCGGGTTGGTGATGTCGATGATGGGGTCGACGGAGATGAAGCGGCCGGTCGTGGGTTCGTACTCGCGGGCCCCGATGTGGGTCAGGCCGGTGTTGGTGTCGTCGATGCCCGTGCCGAGGAAGCTGCGGTTGCCGGGCCAGGAGCTGGGCTGGGCGCCTCGGGGGTTGCCGTAGGGGTCGGTTTTGCGGCGGCTGATGTTCTGGCCGGCCGCGAGGTCGACGGTGGTGGTGGCGGTGCCGTGGTGGTCGGTGAGTTGAACGCTGAGCTGGTGGTTGCCGGACTTGCCGTTCGTGCGGCGCACCGTGGTGCAGCCGGGGCCGGCGTAGTAGCGGACGGCGTCGAGGGCCTGGCCGGCCTTGTTGACGGTTACCTCGGCGTCACCCAGGTAGAGAGTGCGGCTGCTGCCGTTCTCCTCAATGAGGCGGTTGCCGGCGGCGTCGTAGATGTAGGTGGTGGTGTTGTCGAAGCTCCACTGCTGGTTCGTGCCGTTGTTGCAGGTGTAGATGAGGAGGTCGGTGCCGTCCGCTGCGTTGCCGTTCGGGACGTCCACGCAGCCGTTGGCGGCTGCGTTGTAGAGGGTCTTGTCGGCGTTGCGGTAGACGAACTTCTGCTCGGGGCCGGCGTTGCAGGCGGCCAGGACGGCCTTGCCGTTCTGGGCGGTGAGGCACTTGTCCATCGCTCGGACGGTGTCACCGGTCAGACGCCACTGCTGGCTGCGCCCCTCATGGCAGGGGAACAGCTGGATGGCGGTGCCGTCCGCGTTGGAGCCCTGGTCGACGTCCATGCACTTGCCCGACAGGCCGAGGACGGACACGGCGCCTATGCCAGGGCTGGACGCGGAGGTGAGCTTGTTGCGGCGGTCCCAGTTCAGCGTCTGGGTGTCGCCGTCGATGCGCCGACTGGTGGTGTTGCCGGAGGCATCGTAGGCGTAGTTGGAGATCGAGGTGACCGTGGAGCCCGGTTTGCGGGTGGTCTTCTCGGTCTTCGCCAGCGCGTGGGGCTGGGTGGTGACGGGCGGCTGAGTGCCGTTTCCGGCGACGGTGACGCCGTAGGTGTAGGTCGTCTCGTCGTCCAGCGCGCCGTTGGTCAGGTCGCGGTCGATGAGCTTGGTGCGGTTGCCGATGGCGTCGAACTGGTATTCCTGCCAGAAGCCGTCGCCGTCCGGGCCGGGTGTGACGTCGCTCAGGCTGGGTCCGGTGCAGGCCGCGGTCTTGCCGGTCCATGCCTTGGTCAGTTGGCCCATCGGGTCGTACGCGAAGCACTGGCGGTCCTCACGGCCGCCGGGCTGGGTGTCGGTGATGGAGGTGATGTTGCCTGCGGGGTCGTAGGCGTAGGAGACGTCGCTGATGCGGTTGGGGGCGGTTTCGCGGTCGCTGATCTGGTGGGTGAGCTGCCCGGTGTTCGGGTTGTACAGGTTGGTGGTCCACAGCCGGTTGGGGGCGTTGCCCGAAGCGGTCCGCAGGACCTCGCCGTACGGGCCGTACTGGATGTCAGCGGTGTACCAGGCGAGGCCGGACATGGTCTTGGGCATGCCGTCGGCGTCGTAGCGGGTGATCAGTTTCTCGGCGGCCAGGCCGCCGGGGGTCGCGGGCAGGGTGGTCGACTGGACCTTGCCCGTCGGGGTGTAGGTGGTGCTGTAGGCGTAGGTGCCGGCAAGGCCCTTGGTGCCAGGCACATCCGGGATCGTGATCTTCGATCCGGTCGGCCGGTACTCGGAGTCGTATCCGGTCACCTCGCTCTTGTAGGCCGCTCCGCCCTCGTAGCGGGTGGAGGATACGGCGATCCCCTTGGCACCGGGCAGGGAGTCGAACTCCCACGAGGCGACCAGAGGACCGTTGGCGGCGTTGTCGCGCAGCTCCGTCTTGCGGCCCAGTACGTCGTAGGTCGTGTACTGGGTGCGGCCGCTGGAGTCCTTCGACGAGATCTGCTGGTCGAGGTTGTTGAATCCGGCCTCCGCGCGCCCCGTGTCCGGGTCCTGCGAGGCCGTCTGGCGGCCACGGGCGTCGTACTCGTAGGACCACTTGTTGCCGGCAGCGTCGGTGACCGACGCCAGCTTGTTCTGGACGTTGTAGACGTAGGAGGTCTTCGTCCACGTGGTGAGATCCGTGGCCGTGGCGTGTTCGATCACCGAGGTCCGGCCCAGCGGATCGGTCCAGGTCTTGGAGGCACGGCTGCCCTTGAGGGGGGTCGTGCCGTCGGCGGACATGGCCGAACGGGCGAGGGTGTAGTCACCCTTGTACTGCACGATGGACGAGTACTGCGGGACGTCCGCGAACAGAGTGGTCGAGCGGACGGCCCGGCCGAGGCCGTCGTAAGCCGTCTTGGTCGAGTTGGGGACCTGGAAATCGGTCTCCGGGACGAAGATCTTCTTATCCGGTGCGCCTTCGGCGTGGTACGCGTTGTTGGTCTGGCGGGCGGCGCCGCTCGCGCTGTAGAGGGTGTCGGTGATCAGGCGGCCACCCCCCGGGGAGTCGGCCTGGCTCTGGCGCGGGCGCAGCAGGCCGTCGTAGATGGTCACGGCCTGGGTGTAGGTGCCGTCGTCCTGCAGAGTGCCGCTGGTGACGGCCGGGGGTTCGTGCTCCGAGATCTGGTAGCCGAAGGTGTAGGCGGCTTTGTCGGTGCCCTGCTTGCGCGAGGCCGTCCAGACACCGGTGGTCCGCCCGAGGGCGTCGTAGGCCGTGCTCGTTTTGCGGCTGTTGGCGTCCACGGTTTCCAGGACGCTGCCGCGGCCCGGGTCCATCTTGGCCGTTACGGCGTGGCCGAGAGCGTTGGTGACCGTGGTGGAGAAGATGGCACCGGTCGCGGGGCTGTAGCTGGTTGCCGTGGCGGTTCCGGCGGCGTCGTAGCTCTTGGTGGGACGGCCGAGAGCGTCGTACTCGGTGCGCGTCTGGGTGATCCAGCCGGTGCCCGCGGCGTCCAGCGTGTCCGTCTGGGCTTGGAGCCCCTTGACCGGCGTTGCGCCGAAGGCGTTCGGGGCGTCGAAAGAGGTACGTACGTCGGTCAGGACCTGGCCGGTAGCGGTCTGGGTGCAGTCGCCCGCAGTGGTCCGCGTGCGTTGCGGCAGGCCGATGAGGTTCTTGGCAGAGTTGTGGACGTAGCTCGTCTCGGTGCAGGTCTGGTCCGTCGTCTTCCAGCCACCGGTGCCGTCCGGGCTGATGGCCTGGCTCTGGGCCTTGACGAGGAGTCCGTAGGTGTCGTCGTAGGTGTTGCGGGTGCGGATGGTCCGGTGGTTACCACCGCTGATCGTCTGGGTCGTGTCAGTACGCGATACGCCTGACCGGAATGCCTCCAGGGGGGTGTTGTCAGCCCTGGGACGCGAAGCGGTCGCCTTGTCCTGCTTCCAGGGCCAGGCCACCGTTCGGGAGTCGACACTTCCGTCGGCCTTGGTGTAAGTGATGGTCTCGGCCGCACGCCCCTGGTACTGGGGCAGGTCTTCGCCGATCTCCTCGTTGTCGCTGTCCTTCACCGTGATCTTGGCCCGCCCAGCGTCGCCGGACATGCCCCGGAAGTAGCGGGTGCGGGTCTGGGACTGCTCGGTGGCGTCGGCCTTGCCCGCGTTGGCGGTGACGCCCTTCTTCACGACGACGGTGGCGTAGCCGCGCCACTGGCTGTACGTCCGCAGCTCGGGCTTGGAGAACTCGTCGCTGTCCTTGGCCCAGGCGGCGTCACCCTCGTAGGTGTAGGACGTGGTGACGTCGGGCTGGCGCGCAACGCGGTCCTTCTCCACGACCTTGTCGACGACGTACTTGTTGAACCACTCGAGCGGCGGCTTCTCCAGCTCAGGGTCCGGGGACCAGTGAACCGGGAAGCACCTGGTCGTGTTTTCTTCCGGCTTCGGCTGGGTGCCGCCCACGGTGCACGGGTCGGAGTAGTCGACGTACGTCTCGCCGCCGGTCTCGCTGCGGATCGTCTCCACACGGAGGCGGTCGAAGTCGGGGGTCGCGTCGGTGGCGCTCTTCGCCACCCGGTTGGGCATGTCCACCACGTTGGGCAGGAACGAAACGGGGGGCAGCGTGATCGCGATCTGCTCGCCGGCCTCGTTCTTGTCCGTGCCGTACCCGGTGCGGGTGATCGACTGCAGCCACAGCGGCGGATGGGTGTCGGTGCGCTGCTTGGGGAACGACTGGGTCAGATTCCAGCGGTCCACGAGCGAGAGTGAGGTTGCCCCCGGGGTGCGCTGACCGAACGTAGTGACGGCGGTCAGCCGCAGACGGCTCCAGAAGGTGGGCGACGAGACGTAGCAGTCAGTGCCCGCTTTGCAGTGGAGCGTCGAGGGGGTGTCCCACCAGGCCTGCTTGTCACCGTAGTTCTTGGATTCGAACTGGGCGTCGCCACATTTGACTCCGCCTTCCTCGATGCACCGCTGCTCCACCTTGAACTCGACCTTGCCGGTGGGCGGGCCGGACAGGTTGTCGCTGCGCAGACCGTAGGTGATCTGGGTCGGGTAGCCGGACCGGACGTAGTCGACCGCCTCCTTGAACTTGGCGTTCTTGGCGTACCGGTTGGTCTCCTTCTTCCAGTCGATGATCATCGCGTTGCCGTGGATGTCCTCGACGTAGTCGAGGTTCCAGCGCCAGCCCTGGTTGCAGGAAGAAGCTGCGAAGGACGCCTGATAGCAGGGCTCGCCAGGGTGGTTGCCGAAGACCGGAACGGTGAAGACCGAGTCGGTCACCGCACGGGTACCGGCGCCGTCGACATCGTGGCGACCGAAGAAGTAGCGGGTGCCCTCGCGCGTGGTGACGACCCAGTACTCGCCGCCTTGCGCGCCATTGGTGACATTGGCGTCCGTCAGGCGCTCAACCTTGGAACCATCGTCGGAGGCGGGGACCCAATTGCCCGTCGTGGCGTCGTGGACGAGCTCGGTGGTCGAGCCGTCGAGCGACATCACCACGTTGTCGCCCGCCCAGCACAGGTCGCTCTTCTTCTTGTCCGTCGCGTTGTCGTTGTTCGGCTTGCTGGGGACGGCCTTGAGGTCGTCCGAGCACGAACGGTAGCGGCGCTCGATGAAGCCCGGCTCGTATCCCCAGCCGTCACCAATCCACGATGCCTGCCCGTTGGACACGGACGTCTTGCCGTCCACCGCCTGCGAGGAGTACGAGAACGAGATCTTCGGCGACGGCCCGGCGGGGGGCGCCGGAACGACCACCGGGTAGCTCCAGGAGAACCCGCCGCCACTGCCACCCGCGCTCCAGGAACCGGAGGGGGAGAGTGAAGTGGCCTTGTACGTACCACCTGCACCCGAGCCGGCGTCGGACGCGGCCAGCACCATCGGGCCACCCCCGCCCACCGCCATGGTGCGCATGCCCTGGCCGGGTGCCGTGTTCGGGTCGACGGTCGCGCGGACCGTGCCCGTGGACGGGTCGTTGGTGCTCGGGACGTCCTTGGAGACGGAGCATTCGGGGAGGTTCGGAGTGCTCAGAAAGCACTCCGGAACCATCTTCAGCTGTAGGCGCGTCGACCACTCGGTGCCGTACAGGTCCTTGAACTGCTTGTAGTCCAGTTGGACGTCGACCGGAGTGGAGCCCTCGGCGGGCGGGGTGACCTTGATGAGGGCGCCGTCGATGTTGGAGGCCTCGGTCGCGGTGCGGCTCTCGACGGCCACCGACCAGGTACCGGATGGGGCTGGTGGCGTCGGATTGGCCTCGGTCGGGGAGGCCTTGCCGATGCTCACGGGAAGGGCGCCTGCCTGAACCAGTTGGTCTCCGGTGGCCGGGGCCAGCGCGACGCTCGCGGCTCCACCGGCTGGTGGTGTCACCTTCGACGGCTCGTACCCCGGAGGGGGCTGGGCCGCGGCGCCGGCCCAGCCGTTCAGCTTCGCGGCTTCGACCTTGTCCAGCTTGGCCTTGATGTCAGGCTGCAGGCCTGGCAGCTGAACACCACTGCGGTCGCCCGGTGGCGCCGCCCAAGCCTGGACGGGAAGGAGAGATGCGACCAGCATCACTGACAACGTGATGCCGGTGCGCCCGGCGAGGCGCGCGCGTTTCGCGCGCGACCTTCTGTTTCCGGGCAGGCGGAATTGCGCCGTGAACGGCGGCATGTGGACCCCCCACGCTCTGCCGCCGCGGCCGAGGGCGCACGGCCGGCAGGAAACTGACAAATAGCCAGCTGATTGTGCGGCCAAAAGCTCGGAAAACCTATGGTTCCGATATCCAGTGTGGGCTTAATCACTTTACCACCCGTATACCTTGGGGTAATCGGTGCAAATCGACCCCAAAGGGTGGCTCCCGTTGGCGGTTCCGGGGGTGAAGATGTCGGCCGGATGGTTCATGCTCGGCTCGCGTGCCCTGTGGGCGAAAGGCGAGCGGGGAGCGAGCCTTTCGCGATTTTCAGGCCAGAGGCCAGAGTTGATGTGAGCACCAAGGGCGGCGAATGCATGCGCCCGAGGGGGGAGAAGTACAGCCGTGTCTGTCAGAGAATCCGTGGACGACAGTCCTCCAGCAGTGGTTCCAGAAGGGGAAGTTGCGGCTCCGGAAACCCGTTGGTTCAAGCGCCGCAAGACACTGGGGGGTATCGCCGTACTCCTGGCGGTCGCGGTAGCGGTACCCCTGGGCGTGCATGTAGCCGGGAACGGGAAGCCGCACACCCGGCAAGGTGCGGATGCGCCCGTCGCCGAGCCGGAGGCACGGCGTCTCGCCGAGAAAACCGGCAAGGAGGTCGAGGTCACCGCAGCGCGCAGTGCCAACACGACGACGTGGGCCCGGCCTGACGGAACGTACCGCAAACAGGTCTTCACCAGCGCCTTCCGCGCAAAGGTCGACGGGCAGTGGAAGCCGATCGACACCGGCCTTCATCGGGTGGAGGGCGGATACGCGGCGAAGGCGGTCAACGGCCGTGTCGTTTTCAGCGCCGGGACGAAGCCGCAGGCCGGCGGCGGTGAGGAGCGTTCCTCGCGCTCCGTCACCCGGGTGGCGTTGAAGCAGGACACGCCTGGTGAGGTGTGGACCGAGTTGGTCCGGCTGAACACCGATGGCCACGAGATGGTCGTCAGCTGGCCGGGGGCTCTGCCCGAACCGGTCATCGACGGGCCGCGTGCCCTGTATGAGAACGTCCGCCCCGGCATCGACCTGGTGATGACGGCTCAGGACGGTGGCTACTCCCATCTGCTGGTCGTGAAGGACAAGCAGGCCGCGGCCGATCCCCTGCTCGGAGAGCTGAAGTACCGCCTGGCTGCAACGGACCTGGCCTTTCAGCTTGATGCCGAGTCGGGTGTGGTCAGTGCGCGTGACGCGGCAGGCGAGGAGGTAATCGGCTCGGCGTCACCTCTGATGTGGGATTCCAGCGGCAAGGTCGCCACCACCGACAACGAGCCGGCGTGGAAGCCGGGCGAGGCTGCGCGGCAGCATCCGACACTGGGGCTGGCCGGACTGGCGGGTGCCGAGGGCGCCCGGATGAAGGTGGCCAAGGCCGCACTGGCCGAGAACACGCTGTTTCTCACGCCGGACGGTCCCTGGCTCAACGCCGCGGAGACTGTGTATCCGGTGTTCATCGACCCCTCCTTCAAGGGCCACAAAAACTCTTGGACGTTGCTCTACAAGACTGAGGGAAATTCCAGCTTTTACAACGGACAGAACTATAATGCGAGCGGCACGAACGAGGCCCGTGTAGGGTACGAGTCCACTTCCGGTGGTACCTCTCGTTCCATCTTCAACTTCGATTTCGGCAGTGAACTCCACGGTGCCAACATCGATACGGCCGTCGTCCGGGCGTTGCAGACCTACTCGTGGTCCTGCACCACGAAGCAGATGGACATCTACTCGACGCCTTACATCACCTCGTCAAGTACCTGGAACAACACGGCGGGCTACTGGAACCGGAAGGTCGCCAGTGACTACGCCGGATACGGTTACAACAGTTCCTGTCCGGACGCCTGGATCGCCACCGACATCAAGGGGATCGTCGCCGAAGCCGCGAACAACCGCTGGGGTGCCCTCTCCCTGGGCTTCGCTGCGCCGAACGAGTCGGACTCGTACTACTGGAAGAAACTCCTCGCCAACGGCGAGACCGCCCCGTACATCGACATCACCTACCACAATCCGCCCGACGTCCCCGTCGCGGCCAACATGCAGACGTTCCCTGGCGGCCCCTGCCTGACCAGCGGCGCGGGCACCAGCATTGGCAAGACGAATGTGACCTTCCAGGTCAGGGGCGTGGACCGCGACGCAAACCTGGACAGGGCGCAGGTCGAGGTATGGAACGCCACCAGCGGCGCACCGGTCTGGAACGAATGGAAGGGCGTCAACAGCGACGGCGTCATCAATGTGGACGTTCCCTCCGACAAGTTCGATTCGGGCCAGAAATACTACTGGCTGTCACGCACGATCGACAAAGACAATCTTTGGTCTCCGGGCAGCGGTCCCCTCGACTCCGGAGGCGGCGGCTGGTGCACCTTCACCGTCGACCACACAGCCCCGCCCAGTCCCTCCATCAGTTCCCCGCACTTCCCGCCGCCGGGCCCCGATTCCGCCGACTGGAGTGTGAATCCCGCCAGCACCCCCGACCAGGTCTTCGAGTTCAGTAGCCCCGGTTTCAAGGCCGAGGACATCCGCGAGTACCAGTGGAGCCTGAACCGGCCGCTGTGGGACCAGAAGGCCCTGCCCACCACGGGTGACCTGGCCACGATCAAGCTCCAGGTCGACACCGCCGGCCCCAACGTCCTCTATGTCCGGACCATCAGCAAGTCCGGCAACATCTCGCCGCAGAAGACCTACGAGTTCTACGTCCGCCCCAGGGCTGGCCTGGACAAGCCGGGCGACGTCACCGGTGACGGCTTCGCCGACATCTTCGCTGTCGACAAGGACGGCAACCTGCGCTCCTACGCGGGCGACAACATCGGCGACACGGACGCCTGGATACCCGGCGCACTCGAGAACGGTAAGCCCGTCGCCCCCGGCTACTGGAAGGATCCGGCAACTGGTAAGCCAGCACTCATCGGTCACTCCACCGACTGGTTCCCCGGCGACGGCCTCACCGACGTCATCGCCCGCATGCCGGACGGCAAGCTGTACGTCTACCCGGGCCTGGGTACCGGCCAGGTCGACGTCAGCCGCCGTATGGAGATACTCCTGCCGGCGGGGGCTCCCGACCCGGCGCGCCTGAGCCAGATCGTTGTCACCGAAGACGTCACGGGTGACGGGCTGCCCGACATGTTCGCCCTCGTCGACGGCAATGACACCTTCTGGGCGTTCACCGGCTACACCGGAGCCAGCTTCACCTCCGTCCGCCAAGTCGGCGGCACCGGCTGGAACCCGCGCGACCTCATCGGCGTCCGCGACATCTCCGGAGACAACGTCCCCGACCTGCTCTTCCGTAACGACGGCAACGGCAAGCTCGTCCTGCGCAAGGGCAAGCCCGGCGCCAACGGCGGAGTCGACCTCGACTCCCTCGCCACGTCCGCCGCCTCCAACGGCGGGGACGTTGCCTATGCCGCCTCCGGCTGGGGACGCGCCGCCTACCCCAAGGTCCTGGGCACCCGTGACGCCACCGGCGACGGCATCCCCGACATCTGGGCCGTGGACGCCGCCGGCATGCAATGGCTGTTCAAGGGACAGACCACAGCCCTCAGCTGGGCGAGCGGTGCGGAAGACGATCCCTGGAACACCTACCTCACCATCGGATAGCTGACACACACAGGGCCGACCCGCATCCGCCGGGTCGGCCCTGCCGTCGTATTACCGGCCCGCACCCCGTCCCCGTCGAGCATCGACACCAGACGTGGCCCGCCGGTACGTCCGATTCGATTTTCGGGCAGGGCGCGTGAAAATCGACCCACAGGAAGGGCCTCCTGATCGCCGAACGCGAAGCTGTCGGTGTGGTGGGATGCCTGGCGGCCTGAGAGGCCGTCAGTGAGGCACCTGAGGTATCCGCCCCTCTTCGCTGCTGCCTGCATGGTTCGGCGCCATGTGAAACTGACTAGTTACCGGTTATTCTGCTTGGAATAACCGGTAACTCGGCTCGGGCGCCAGCAACCTGAGGATGTGTCGCACAAATGACCGAACGACCCTCCGGCGGCGCCCTCACCGAGGAGGAGGCGCCGGTGTTCGACGCCGAGCTCGTCGAGTACGGCGCCAGGGAGCCGGCGCCGTACATGGTCACCCAGCACACCGTGCTCGCCCCCGGCCGGCTGCCGCCCCGCAGCGACGAGCGGCCCGCGTGGACGACGGCCGACTTCTACGTCACCGCCGAGGACGCCGAAGAGCTCGGCGCGGAGGACCTGGCCGAGAACACCCGTGTCAATCGCGACTCCACCGTGCGCGCCTTCCAGGCGTGGTGCGCCGCGCAGGAGCCGCCGCGGCTGGCCCGTCCCTGCACCACCGCGACGTACACCGCGTACGGGCTGCACCTCATCCGGCGGGGCAAGGAAGGCGAGTTCAAGCCGGACACCGTCAAGGCCTACATGTCCCGCATCTCGTCCTGGCAGCCGGTGGACCTGCGCCCCGACACCACCCGAGTCAAGGGCAAGCTCCGTACGTGGCGCAAGGCGTGGGCCGAGGCCGGCGGCGAGGTCGAGCGGTCGGCCGCGCTCACCATCGAGTACAGCCTGGCTCTCATAGCCGCCTGCGACGAGAGCACGAACATCGGCAAGCGCGACGCCTTCCTCGTCGCGCTCGGCTACGCCAACCTCCACCGCGAGATGGAGCTCGCCGACCTGCTCGTGCGGCGGCTTCGGATCCACCCCTCCGGGATCCACGTCGGCACGGCCTCCTCCAAGACCGACCAGCAGGGCAAGGGGTCCTCGCGGTTCATCGAGGACCGTCCCGACCTCCGGCTCGTCGACCGGGCCCGGGCCTGGCTCGCGGTGCTGGAGGAACTCGGAGTCGGCGGGCCCGACCAGCCCGTCTTCCGCTCGCTCACCGCCGGCGGGAATCCGCGCACCTACCCGGAAGGCCGCAAGCGCGGCAACCGGATGCGTCCGGGCTCGCTCAACGAACGCATCCAGCACCTCGCCGGGAAGGCCGGCCTCCCGTACATCGACGACCGGAAGGTGACCGCGCACAGTCTCCGCGCCGGGGCCAACACCGACATGGCCGCGGCCGGGGTCCCGCTCGCCGAACGCAATCGGGTCGGCCGCTGGGCACCCGGCTCGCACACCGCCGACACCGTGTACGACCGCCCGCACGGCCTGGCCGCGAGCGATCCCCTCGCCAAGGTGCCGGTGCGCCCGTTGCCGGGCGTACCCGCCGGCGGGCGGTGAGAAGGTCGGCACCGAGGAGCATGACAGCGCCTTGCCGGCTTCATGGTGTGACCATGGCGGTGGATGTCGGCGGCGCCCCGTTCAGACGATTACGTAGGGCGGGGCAGTGGCGAAGGCGCCCGCGAGCATCACGTTGCCCCACTGCCGGGCGAGCTGGCGCATCGCCGAGGTGGTCCCGACCGCGTTGAGGTAGTAGTCCCAGAGGTAGGCGGCTTCGTACCGCCAGGCGCCGTTGTACTCCCAGTTCGAATCCGCGCCGCTCAAGCCGGCGCCGAAGGCCGAACCGGCCGGGAAGACGGCGTTGTGTCGGGATCCGCCCAGGTGGCGGGCCTCGTGGACGAACGTCGAGGCACGCGTGGGGACCTGCTGCTCGTACCACATGGGCCGGTACAGGTCGAGGTGGGCTCCCACGCCCAATGCGCCGTAGAACGACTTCGCGTAGAGCGTGCCCGTGCCGCAGAGGGAGCGCAGGTCCGAGACGTTCTCCCGGACGTACCGGCGCGCCCAGTTCAAGATGGGCTGGCCGTAGTCGTCCGCCGCCCAGTTCACGGCCGAATAGCCGAGCAGGGCGAGAGCGTTGTACGTCCGGGCGAGCGGCAGGTCGGTGTCGGTCACCGCCTCGTACCCGAAGCCGCTGGACCAGTAGCTCTTGTTGGTCTTGAAGCCGTAGGTGAGCCAGAAGTAGTCGGATATCGCCGGCTGGCCGATCCACAGCAGCCCGTATCCGAGGTCCCCGGAGAGGTACTTGTCCGGCACCGTCGCGTTGCAGGGGGCGGGCATGGCCGATCCTCCTTCACCTTCCGTAGGGCGGGGGTGACTGCGGTTCGGGCTGGGAGCCCTCCGCGTTCCCCGGGTGCAGGACGTGGTCGACGCGGTCGATCCGCCGGACGTCCTCCAGATCCGTGACCTGGAAGCCGAGCACCTCGCGGTCCGGCTCGGCGACCAGCCCGGTCACGTCGACACCGGCCTGGTCGCCGAGCTCCCTCAGCGCGATGATGCAGGCGACACGCACGGCACGCTCGTCGTGGTTCACGTGCTGTGCCAGCAGTTCGACCGCCCTGCCGTCCCCTTCCCCGGCCAGCCGGACGAGGCCTTCGACGGCCGTCGTACGGAGGATCACCTCACGTACGGCCGGAGGGAAGCGGTGGTCGTGCTCGTGCTCGTGCCCGTGCTCCTGGCCGTGGCCGCGCTCGTGGGGGATCGGGGGCGCCACCATGTCCCCGAGGAGTTCGGACGCCGAGGACAGGCGCAGGTCGGTGAGCAGCTGCACGAGCCCCCACCGCTCGATGTACGCCGCCCGTGGCAAGGAGTCCCACCCGCGCCGCACCAGGGCGACGAGGTCGCCCTGCGGCTTCGCCCTCAACTCGCCGAGCGCTGCCTGGTACCGCGCCTCGGCGTGTTCCCCGACGCCGCTCATGGCCTGGGTCGCGGCAGTGAACGCCGGGGCCAGCTCGCTGAAATCCCCGAGGAAGGCCCACGGATCCGAGCCCGGACCCGGACGTTGCTCCTTCATCTCCATGCTTCCTTTCGCCTCCCGCTTCGAATCCGACTCCTCAACCGGGGGCGCGTGCACGGAGTACGGGTTCGCGGGCACGCCGAGGGCTCGGCAGGTCGGGAATGTGGTCTCTCCCTCCAGCACCTGGGTCGGCATGGTCACGACACGAGCAGGTGGGATGGCTTCAGCTCCAGTGTGCGCGGGAAGAAACGCACCGGCGACTCGATCTTGCTGCTGGATGCGGCCTGTGCTGTGCCCGCCTCGGCGGCTCGACGCCTTTCCTGTCAGCGTAGTTGGAGGCGCGTACGCGGAGTCTCGGCACCGGGAGGCGCCCGGCAGGAGCTGGTGCCAGCATGAGAAGAAGCGACCTCGGGTGGCCGGTCGGGGGGGGCGTGACCGACGTTCCGCCGCCTCAGGCAGACATCTCAGACAACCGCACCTCAGGCACCTCCGAGGGCATCATGACGGCCGAAAGCACTCCGGAACCGCAGAGCGTAACCTTCCCGGGCGATCCGCTCGCGTTCCTCAACGGACTGCACACCCTTCAGGGCCGGCCCGGCGTGCCTGGCACCGGACCGGGCGTCCACGTGGACCTGGTGCGGCCCGGCGACCTGGTCGCCCTGTCGGTTTTCGCGGCGGGATGCCGCTTGGTGACCGGGGGTGCGGGCGGCCAGCCGAGGCTGGAACCGCTCCCCGGCCAACAGGCCAGACTCGTCGTCCGTTTCCCCTTCCAGCACCTCGGGGAGCAGGCCGTCTACGAAGGCCGCAGTACGCCCACCGCCCCACCCCTGTACGTGCCCGGACCGGCCGGACAGCCCACCGTCGCACCCCCCGCGGGACCGGGCGAGGGCCCCCAGGCGCGCGTCACCCCGCCGGTCGCGGTGTTCCCCGCGCGTGCCAGCCGGCTCGTGTTCGACATTCCGCAGGGTGACTCGATCGAGTTCTCCAGCGCGGGCATCCTGGCGGCGATGAGTCGGCTGCGGATGCGCGTCCCGCCCCTCGCCCGCCCCGGAGATGCCCGGGCAGGTGACGGTATCCGGCCCCGGGAGCCCGAGCCGCCCACCAGCCCCGTGCTCTTCCTACACGACGGAGTCGTCGCCGACCTCACCCCGCTGGGCGCCGTGGTACGTGAAGCCTCGGGAGACCCGCCCACTCAGGCACCGGAGGCCGGGAGCCTCGCCGACGTCGTGGCGCGGGCCCGGGAAATGCGCGCCGCCCGGTCCGAGTTCACGCTGCGCACCCCGTACAACCCCGATGACCTGCCGCTTCCCGAAGCGGTGACCCGGCCCGCGTCCGTGACCATCGACGGCGTGAGCCAGGAGATCCCGCCCGTCGTCCGCCAGGAGATCGGGGGCATCCTGGTCTCGCTGACCGAGCTCAGCTGCCGGCCCGAAGCCGACGAAACGGCCATCGAGGCCCCGTTCCGGCTCGTCCTCTCCCCCAGCGACGAGGCGTCATGGGCTCACGCCCTCGAGCCCGTCGCAGCCCTCGACGCGCCCGGCCACATCGAGCTCTGGCACAGCAGACTGGCCGTCGGCGCGCCGCTGCCCGACGGAACCCACGTACCCGACGAGCACGACCGCCGACGCCGGATCGTGCGTGCCGTGTGGGCACGGGACCGGGACTGGATGGCGCAGAACTGGAAGCAGCAGTCGTATCTGCCGGGCCACCCCACGAACGATCCGTTCCGCATGTCACTCGACCGTGCGGACCGCCACATGATCGTTCGCCAGAGCGCCGAGACCTGGCTGCTCAGGAACGCGGCCACCGGGGCGTCGGCGGTGGTCGGTCCGCAGCCGGTCGCCGCCGACACCCTGTGGCTGTCGGGGCTCGGAGCGTGGCTCGACCTGCACGGCGAGTGGGACGTCCGTCCGTACAGCGCGGCCGGAGTGGAAGCGATCCTGGCCTGGGACCACGAAGCCCCGCTGGGCCGTGACCAGTACGTACGCGTGGTCTACCCGGGCTATCTGTACCCGTTCGGCCACCAGGCGGCGCTGGTCAAAGTGACGGAACGGCGCATGAAGTCCGGCCCGGACTCCGTCGCGGGGCTCTACCAGCGCAAGTTCCTGGTGCTCGGTGAGCGCGTCCGCACGTATACCGACACGCACGACTTCCCCTTCCGGCGGGTGGAGATCCGTCCTTCGGTCACGCCGCCCCTGGACGAGCCCAGCGGTTCAGCCCGAGATTCCCAGGACACCCTCTTCTGGCCTTCCGCCGACGGTGCCCGCTTCCGGTTCGTCATCGACGCGCTGGATCGGGACGGTCGGCCGGTCCGGCTGCACATGCCGCTGATGTGGGTGGCGGGACACTACCAGCGCTACCGGGACATCGACGACGCGTACGACAACGACCCCCTCGGCGGGCGCCGGGCCGAGGCGCTCGGGCAGCAGATCGCCTACGGCCCCGTACGCGCCGGCGGTGACACGGCCCTGCCGACCGCGGCGGTGTGGCTGCGCGGCAGGGCAGCGCTGTGCGACTCGACCCCGCACATGAGTGCGGCCGAAGTGTCCCTGCCCGCCGTCACCCATCTGTCACCGCTGAGCGGGCCGGTGCCCATCGCGTATCACGACCGGTACCGGGCCGTCGGGTTCACCGCGGCCGACACGGCCGAACTGTGGGCAAAGGTCCTGATCCAGGGCGAGGCACCCGGCGAGCACGCCACCGACCCGGTGGCTCCGGCCGTTCCCGTGCTGCGCTTCCTTCCCGACGCATCCGCACCACCGGGCCCCGGTCCCGGACGGCCGCCCGGAACGGGGCGAGCCGGCGGCATCGTCAATCCGGAGCTCCCCATCCGCGGGATCTCACGCCACACCGGAGTGGTGGGCGAGACACACACCCTGACCGCGGCCGGCGCACCGCCCAAGGACTTCCTGAGCGGCGCGGACCCCACGCTCTTCGGCCTGGTCAAGCTGTCGGACCTGGTCAAGGCCCTGGCCCCGGGCGCGGCCGGGGCTCCCGCCCTCGTCTCTCGCACCATGGACCGGGTCGAGGCGTTCCTCGCCGACCTGGACCAGCTGAGGGAGGCCGTCGACCAGGCCGTGGCCGAGGCGCACAAGCTTGTCGACCGGGCGGCGGGGGGAAGCCCCGAGGTACTGCTGGAGGCTCGGAAGACCCTGCGGGAGGCCGAGAAGGCACAGCAGACCACCGACTCGAAGCTGAAGGAAGTGGCGGTGCGCTTCGCATCCTTCAAGAACAAGAAGCCCGACGAGATCGCCGGTGAAATGGTCGCCCTGGGCTTCAAGAGGGAGAGCGAGGAACTCCGCACCCTCGCCGCCAAGCTGCCGCCATTCATCCGTAAGATCCTCGAGGCCCTCGCCGACCTGCTCGCGGACCTGGGCGATTTCAAGGACCTCGCCGAGGACATCGGACGGTTCGCCAAGGGGCTCGCGCAGAACAGCGCGGAGGTGCGGTTCCGCTACTCGTGGACCCCGGTGCTGAACACGCAGTGGCCTGCCACGGACCCCGTGCTACGGCTCGCATCGGACAGCCTTCAGTTCGCGGTCGAGGGCCGGGCCGGCGGCAAGGGCCGCATGGGGATCCGCGCGCTGGCCGAGTTCCGCGACTTCAGCCTTGAACTGCCCCCCGGCGGGCCTCTGGTCCGGGCCGGGTTCGACCACGCCTGCTTCGCCGCCGGAAGCGGCGGCAAGGCGGACATCGACGTCGTCTTCGGCAAGGTCGAGTTCCTCGGGGCCCTGTCCTTCATCGAGGACGTCAAGAGCCTGATCCCCCTGGACGGCTTCGCCGACCCGCCGACCCTGGACGTGACGGCCGAAGGGCTGTCCGCCGGATACACCCTCGCCCTGCCGAACATCGCGCTCGGCGTCTTCACCCTCAGCAACCTGTCCCTGGGCGCCGACCTCCAGGTCCCGTTCTTCGGCAAGAGTGTCAGTTACGGGTTCAACTTCTGCACCCGGGAGCGCCCGTTCACCCTCGCCGTTGCCTTCATCGGCGGTGGCGGCTGGCTGGGGCTGCGCCTGTCCCCGGAAGGCCTGGACGTCCTCGAACTCGGTTTGGAGGCCGGCGCGGTCCTCGCGGTCGACCTCGGCGTGGCCTCCGGGTCGGTATCGGCCATGCTCGGCATCTACCTCCGCCTCGAAGGCGACACCGGTTCCCTGACCGGCTACTTCCGGATGCGCGGCGAACTCGACGTGCTCGGACTCATCTCGGCGTCGGTCGAGCTGTACATGGCACTCACCTACAACTTCAGCACCGGCAAGATGACCGGCGAGGCCATGGTCACGGTCGAGGTGGACGTCGCCCTCTACACCGGCCGGGTCCGGATCAGGGCCCGTCGCGAGTTCTCCGGCCACCGGGGGGACCCCTCGTTCGCGGACATGATGGCCGTCACCGGCGGGGCCTCGCCCGCGTGGGCCGAGTACTGCGGCGCCTACCGGAAGGAATGAGCGATGATCTCCGAGCGCTGGATAGCCGTCGCCCTGCCGTACTCAGCTGCCGCCTCCAGCCCGTTCCACGTATCGCTCTACGTCACCCCGTTGCTCGATCCCGGTCACGAGGACGCGGTCCTGTCCGAGTTCGCGGTCTTCCTCGACTGGGCACAGATGATCAAAAGCACCCTGAACATCCGGCTCGAGGACCAGACCGGCCCCCTCGCCTGCACCCCGCTCCGAGGCCCCGTCGATCCGGCGGCCTGGCGTGCCCTCTTCCCGCCCACCACCCCCGTACGCCGACCCGTACAGCCCGACTGGACCGGGCGGCGGTGGCGTACCTTCGACGCTCGGTATGTCCACGACACCGCCAAGTCCCTCCACCTGGCCGCCGTGCTCGCCTCCCCCACCGATCCGCCGTCCCCTGCCGAAAACCCGGCAACAGCGGAGGTCATGGGCCTGGCCAGGCAGTTCGAGGCGCTCGGTACGGGAGACGGCGACGCCCGCAGGAGCTATGACGAACGGCCCGTGACCGCCGCGCTCGACGAGGACACCGAGCGCCAACGGGACCTGAGGGAGCTCGAAGAGCATGTCGCGAGGCTGGATGCATGGCACCGTCTCGCGGCCGAATTCCACCGCTGCCGCCGCTACTACGAGCGTCCGGAAGGCCAGTACCCCTACCAACCCCGACCGGACCCGCATACCCCTGCCCCGGAGATCGGCACACCTCGACCGGAGTTCCACGAACGCTGCGCCATGGTCGGCGACCACCCCGCCCTGCTGCGCACGCTCGGCCTCGTCATCGACCTGAAGGTGGCCGACGCCGAGCTGCCCCGGCTCCGCCGGGCGACGTACCTGAAGGCTCTGGCCGAAACCCCAGGGGACAGCAGCCACTGCCGTCAGACCTCCGTGAAGTGCGCCCTCGGCGATCACGACGCCCTGCTCACCGTCCCCCAGGACGGCCCGTCCGACTGGCTCGCCGGCGGTCTGCGGGTGGGGAACCCGGACCTGTTCTCCGTACTGGACGTCGATGCCGACGGTAGTGCCCTCAAGACGGACCGCTTCCTGTGGACGCTGCCCCGGCTCCGGCGGATCGAGGGCGAGGCGGACGCGGTGAACGCGGCGCCGCCCGCGCTCAGGGCGGGCGGCTTCACGCTCGTACGGACCGGGCGGGCCCGGAACACGCAGGACCGGCTGAAGCGCCAGCGAATCCTCGAACTACAGCTGAACACCACGGTCTCCTCCAGGCTGTCCACCGAGGACGTGGTGCGGGGCATGCGGGTCGAGGTGTGGGACGACACAACCCGTCAGTGGACCTCGCTGCACCGCAGGGTCGTCGACGCGCAGGTGCCGGGACACGGCCCCCTCCTCACCGCCTGGGAGGAGACCGGGTTCATCCAGGGGACCGCCGCCGATGAGACCCCGGGCGTGAGCGGTTCGCCGATCCACGTACACGAGGCAGTGTTCGGCTGGGAGGGGTGGAGCCTGTCCGCCCCGCGACCCGGACGGCTCCTGGTCCGGGAGAACGGCCAGGAGGTGGTCCGCGACCCGGTCCCCCAGCCCCCGGCCGGAGACCTCACCCACCCGCTGCTCATCACCACCAGGGTCGCGCCGGGCACGCTGCCCCGGCTGCGCTACGGCCGGAGCTATGCGTTCCGCGCCTGGGCCGTAGACCTCGCCGGGAACTCCCGGCCTCCCCGGCCACCTGCGGCGCTCGCCGGTGGGGAAAGCCCTGGGCCCTTCCGGAAGGAGCTGGAGCACGCTCTCGAGCAGCTACTCGCCGACTCCGGCGATGCGGAGGCGCAGGACGAGGGCGTGGACAGAATCCTCCGGGAGGCGACGCTGCGGGTACTGGACGGACGGGAGGCCGGGGCGCCGGGGCCCTTCGCGCCGGGACCGGCCGAAGCAGCCCTGGCGGTCCTGGCGGAAGCGGGACTGGCCGACCCGGAGCTCACCGAAGCGGTCCTCGCCCGGCTCCGAGAACGCCAGCTCCTCGACGACACGCCCGCCCACGTCACCCGTCCCGTACGCCGCTCCGCGATCGAGGAAGCGATCGCCGTGGCGCTACGGGACCGCAGCCGGCCCTTCATGACCGGCACCGGCTCCCGCACCGCCGCGCAACTCGCCGACATGATGGCCGCCGAGCTCACCCCGCAGGCCGGCGAGGGCGGGGCCCTCACCGTCGAGGCGGCGGCAGCGACCGCCTACGAGACCATCACCGCCCACTACCCGTTCCTGCGGTGGGACCCCGTGACCCCGCCCGCTCCCGTCCCGCGCGACCGCTACACCGAGGGCGAATCACTGCGCGTTCTCGTCGTACGCTCCGGCGTGAGCCAGGACCCCGACACCCTGGCCATCACGGTCACCGGCCCCGCCGCGTACGCCTCGTCCGTGCACGACACCCACCCCGCGCTGGACCTGCGCTACCACGCCACCTCCGAGCGGCACCTCGCCCCGCCGAAGACCAGCCAGATCCAGGCCGAGCTGCACGGGATGTTCGACAGGGCGATCGGATCCACCGACCCCGCCGACCATCGCGCGATGCTGGGCTGGGCTCTTCGGGAGAACGGCTCCTTCCTCGACCTCGACGTGGCCGACCTCGACCACCCCTCGCAGCGCCTGCCGCAGCCCGCCGTCCGGCTGGAGCACCAGCCCGGCACACCCGACGGGCACGTCACGCTGCCGCTGGCAAGCCCCGGCGACCCGCTGCCGTCCGGGCATTACGTGGTCCACGACGTCGACGACCTGGTTCTGCCGTACCTGCCCGATGCGCTGGCCGACGGCATCGCGGTCGTCTTCCCGGACGCGGGCGGAGACACGGGGATCGGATTCCCGCACCGGAGCGAGGGATTCACCGCCGCGTACGGCGGTACGTGGCCCTCCCTCCAGCCCTTCCGGCTGGTCCTCGGCGGCGGAGCCGAACTCTCCGCCTCGGTCACCGGCAGGGTGCTGGACTTCCGGCTGCCCGCCGGGGACGTACAGCGTTTCCGGCTGTCCAGTTCGGTGGCGGCGAACGGGCTGGAGCTGCTGGGTCCCTGGCGCGGCCTGCCGGAGGGCGTCCGCCGCGATCCGTCCGTCGCCGAGGCGGCGGCGGACGGACGCCTTTGGGCCCTGACCCCGTACGAGGACGTCCTCCTCGTCCATGCCGTACCGCGGCCCCTCGAGGTGCCCCGGCCCACCGTGGTGCTGACCTCGCGCCGCGTGGCAGACACCTCGGTCACTCTCTTGGGGGGCGTGGACGTCCACGGGCCGAGCACCGACAGCCTGACCGCGGAGGCACGCTGGACCGACTGGACGGACGACCTGTCGATGCCGCGGTACGAAGAACGGCAGGCCACCGCGGTGGCGTTCACGACTCACGTAGCCCCCGACGAGGACCTCGCCGTGCTGGCCGCCCTCGACGGATCCGCCCCGGCCTCTTCCCCGGCTGGGCTTCGTTCCCACCGGGCCGTTCACGAGTTCGGCGACACCCGCCACCGCGAGGTCACCTACCGGTTCCGTGCCACGACCCGGTTCCGTGAGTACTTCCACCAAGAGCTTCTCGCCGCGGACCCCGAGCTCCCGCCGCTCGATGGCGCCCGTGCCCACGATGACGGGCGCAGTGTCGTCGGCCCGCCGGTCACGGTGTCCGTACCCTCCAGCGCGCCGCCCGCGGCCCCGATCGTGCACTCGGTCATCCCACTGTTCCGCTGGTCGGACGGGACCGACACCGAGCAGCCCATGGCCCGGCGCCGCGGACGCCGGGCCGGGGTACGCGTCTATCTGGAGCGTCCCTGGTGGAGCAGTGGTGAAGGAGAGCTGCTGGGAGTGCTGCTTTCCGGCGCGAGTCCGGAGGACGAGTTCCCCTTCGTCTCGCGCTGGGGCGCGGACCCTGCCTGGACAGGCGGCACGATCCCCCGCCGGGCCCTCGAACCGCTGCGGCTCGACAGCTTCGCGCGATATTCCGGCGTCGACGACCAGGGCCGGCCCGGCCGCCCCGTCACCGCCCCGAAACTGCTTCCACTCCCGGACACTTCCCGCCCGCAGTCCGTGGTCGTCGTGGGCTACCAGCCGCAGTACAACGCGGAGCGGCAGCTCTGGTACGTCGACGTGGCCCTCGACCCCGGCTCCGTCTCCTGGGCGTTCGTACGGCTGGCCGTGGCCCGGTACCAGCCGGACAGCGTCACCGGCTGCCACCTGTCGCCGCCGGTGCTCTGCGACTTCGTCCAGCTGCCTCCCGAGCGTACTCTCAGGGTCGGGCGGACGGACGACCGGCACGTCCGGGTCGTGGTCAGCGGCGCGGTGGGCACCCGGGAACCCCTCGACGGTGAGGCGACCCCGGAGGCCCTGGCCGAGGCCATCGGTAAGAACCGTATTCTGATCGCCCGGCTCCAGCGCAGGGTGGCGGGGATCGACTCCGACCTCGGATGGGCCACGGTGACCACGAAGAGACTGGCCGGCCAGGGCTTCGGCACCGACCCGTTCGACTACGCCTGGCTCGCCGAACTCGACCCCGGCACTGCGCTCCCCCTGCGACGCCCGGAGGAACCCTCGGACTGGCGCGTGGTCGTGGAGGAATGGGAACACCTCCCCGGAGACCCTCCCGCCCCCACCGACACGTCACTCCCTGCCTCTTTGAGCCGTCCGGTCTGGGAGGAACGCCTGGTCTACGCGGACGAGGTCGCGCTCTGACCCTCGCCTGCCACCACGGGCCCAGCTGACGAGGCCATGACGGCGGGTACAGGTCCAGAGCGCCGGTCAGATCGTTGGGATCGGTGGAGTGTTCCAGTCCGATGAGGTGTCCGATCTCGTGAAGGGCCACCGACTCCACGTCGTGGGCACCGGGCTCCGCCCCGATGGCCCAGATTGCAGCGGGTGACGGCCGCGCGCCCCCGGCGCGCGCCTACCTGATCCTGACCGAGTCGTGGGACTGGAGCAGGTACGGATACACCTCGGTGTCCGTCACCAACTCCTGTGAAGGGATGTGGACGGGTGGGGAGGGGCTCGTTCCGGAGCACGTCGTACGACGTGACGGACTGGGGCACGTCGAGAGAGGGGGCCCGGGGGGTCTCAGGGATGGGACACACCTGCGGACCGTGTCCGGCGCCTGCACCATCAGTTTTGGTTCCGCCGTTGAGCCCACAACTCCGATCTGCGGTATCGCCGTTCCACCCTACCGACTGTCCGTCGGCGATCGCGGGCGCGGTGACGCCGCGATGACGCCGGAGTGACGGTCACTGCCTGACGCGCGAGGCTTCCGTGGCGTGCAGTGTGCGTCGGCTGGGCGTTGCCCTCACGGTCCGCCCAGGGGGCCGACATGAACCTGTACGACTCCGGTCAACCGCCGCACGTGTTCGGCACGGCCGGCTGAGGGCCGGGGGCGATGCAGAGCCCCCGCCCGAGTGGGCGAGGGCTCCATGGGGCGCGGTGCCGGTCACTATTCGCCATATGGCTCGTCTCGCGAATCGTCGAACTCAAGGCGAAGTCGCGCCGGTCCCTCAAGTGCGGCCAGCATCTCGTCCTCACGATAGATGCGGCCGGCTTCCAGATAGTCGGGCGCCGGTGCCAGCGGGACGAAGAGGTTCCTTTCGGAGTCGGTCGGGGACAGCCACAAGACGACCGCGCAAAGCCCCGGGATCTTCAGAATGCGGAGTTCATAATTACCGGCCCGGATCTCGTCATTCTCGGAGAGATCCGCAAGTGCCTGTGCCGTGGACTCGACGTATGGGCCCATGTTGACCTGCTCCAGCCCGGTCGGCCGCCCATCGGTGTCGACAGAGAGTTCAGTGCTGGCCAGCACGCGCGAACCCCTGCTTGCCAGGTATCGCCATCCGGTGATAGCGGATTCGCCGAGCGGACGGCGCGCAGCGAGTTCATCGAGCCGGGCAACGTGCATCGCATGTGGCACTGAAAGTTCCAGATTATCCGCCTGCAACCCCATCAGGTCCACGGCTCGCGCATCCTGGGCGAACTCTGCCAAGTGTTCGAGGCCTGTCAGTGCGATTTGCCGTGAATTGTCCGGCGGCGACGCGTAGTGAATAGCCATTACCCCACCTTTTCTAAAGGGATGTAGGACGTTCCCGATACTCAGTGTGGAGAGGGGGCCGCGCGCAATGCAAGGTGCCGGCTGCAGCCGGCCGACCTGGTGCGGGCCGGATGAAGCCGCTCTCCGTCCTCGTTCACGCCGAGTACCGCAACGGGCGCCGAAGGTGTCGGCAGCGAGACCCGATAATTCCCTGCGCGGCAGTTGAGGCTTCGTGAGCAAGTCGGCAACGCCATCTGTGCGCCGGCTTCGTCACGTGGTATAGAACGTGACCTTCCATCTTCCTTGACCTTGATAGTTCATACGGAAATTGTTGAAGGAAGTGAAGGACGGGCCGTACCATGGATCCTGGATGTAGAGGTACCTTTCCAGGGTGTATGGATTCAAGCTGACGACGATATCGGCCCATCCGTTTATCAACGGGAAATGGGATCCTCCGCCGGTCCAGTCGATCCTTGTTGCCACTGGCCGCCTGGCGGCGATTTCCGATACCAGGGCGGATGGAGGTACGTCATCAAGTGGTCCCTCATGTCCAACCCGTTTCAGGGCTGAAAGCAAATACCAGGGCCTGTTGCAGGCAGAAGTGGAGCCGTCCTCGCAGCAGTTTGTCGACCCGAATTCGTCGTCCACCAGAATGCACTGGATCCACGGGCTTGCTATGTCATAGTAGTGCGACACGCTCACTGCCGTCGCGGCCCAGCACCACTTGGTTTGCTCTTGTCGATACATGAAGAATGGAAAGCTATCCCCTGCCATAATTTCCACCCGCCTTCGATGGATTATTCAAACATTTTCACACAAAGCCTGCACCGGCCCCGGCTGCCTACCCGTCCGACATCGGAGGGCAGGTCTGTGTACTGATTCACCGTCACCAACTCCAGTGGGAGGGGCACGGGTGAGGAGGAACGCGGTCACGAGCGCGCCGTCGGCGCGATGGATCGGGTTGTCTCCGGGGCCGGACGGAGGTCACCGGAAGGGACACACCTGCGGACCGTGTTCAGTGTCCACACCATCAGTCTTGGTTCTGCCGTTTGGGCCCGCAACTCCGATCTCCGTAACCGTCGTTCCCGGGGGTCGGGTCCGCTCCGTGGCATTGCTCGACGGGACAGTGGCGGCCATCGGTACTCGGGCGCGTCTCACCGGAGACGACCGTGCCGCCGGTACCCACCCGACGTTGACGGTGGGATGACGGCCCCCGCCTAACGTGCGACGCATCCGTGGCGTGCGGTGCGCGTCCGCCGCGCCGTGCCCCGCGCTCTTCCGAGGGGAACGGACATGAACCCGTATGAAGACCCCGATCAACCGCCGCCCGAGTCGGGACCGGGTGTGGGCCTCGGCCCGTCCGGGTTCCGGACGGCCGAGGAGCTGGATGCCGCCGGCCTGACCAGAGACATGGACATGACCGGCATCGTCGTCACGCTGCAGCGCCGCGAGGACATGCTCATCCTCGAGTTTCGCTTCCGGGGCCTGCAGCGCACCGGTTTGGGAGCGCAGCAGCGCCTGGTGACCAAGGCCGCCGACCAGCCGGGATTCCTGCTCGTCCGGATGCCGCCACAGGCGACCCTGGAGGAGGCCACCCCGCTGGGGAGTCCGTCGACAGCGGTCAAGCAGGCGTGGTTCGCCGACCTGAGCAGCCTCTCGCTCAGGGTGCCGCCCGGTACGTCGATCCCGCTCACCGCATCAGGGCTGCTGAACTGGGCGGGACTGGCGACGGACTCGGCGCGGCTGGAATGCGTATGGGGCCTCGGGCTCACTCCGCAGAGCCCCGACCAGGTGACCTGGCTGCACGCCGCGGAGCCGGTCGTCGGCCCGACCGGCGCGGTCGGGATCTGGCACACGCGCCTCGCCCTCCCGCCCGCCGCGTCCGGCCCTCCCGGGACTCCGTCCCGGCTGCCGGTGCCGGTCAAGCCGGCCGAGGTCGTCAACGACACCGAGGGCTTCATGAGCTCCCTCTCCGCGGGCGACCGTCGTGCCATCGGAGCGTCGATGGCACGACGGCCCGCGCTGGCCCAGGACCTGACGTTCAGCCCGCTCGGTGCGAACGTCGACCTGACGGGCAACTGGCTGGGTCTGGCGAGCACCACCGTGATCATGTACCGCCACGAGTCCGTCGGCGGCCGGGACAGCACGGTGGACGTGCTCAAGCGCGGCTACCTGCTGCCCTTCGGCTTCCCCGCGCTGATCACCACGCAGACCGAGCGGCGCCTCGATCACGGTCTCGTCCGCACCAGTGTCCTGACCGTGCTGCAACCCGACGTCACGTACCAGGACGTCGCCGCTCTCCCCAATGGGGGGCGCGGCTTCCCGTTCACGCGGGTACGGCTCAACGGGCCGCTGAGCGCCGACGTCATCGACGCCACCGATCCCCTGACGGACGTCGGGTTCTGGGTACGGGGCCCCGGGATGCCGGACGGGCGGCTGCGGTTCAGCCTGACGGCCGAAGACCGGCGGGGGCACCCCGTCGCCTTTACGGCGCCGCTGGTGTTCGTGAACGGGGACAGGGCCCACGGCGACCTGTCCGCGGCCCTGACCGCGTTCAACACTCAGGCGGAGAAGACCGACCTGCCCGCCGCCGGCCGCCTGGAACTGGCGCCCGCGACCGGAGCGGATCCTGAATCGACCACGCTGGACGTCGCGGTCCTGCGCATCGGAGCGGTGCGGTCGAGCGTCTCTCAGGCGGATCTGGAGAAGGCCGGGCGTCTCGCGGCGCTCCCCGAGCTGCTCTCGGTGGACGCGCGGATCCCCGCCCTGGACGCCGTCGCCGAGCGCGGCGCGACGGGAGACGACAGCGCGGCAAGGAAGCACGATGCGGGACAGGAGGATGACGCGGCCAGGGCGGCCGTCCATACCCTGCTGCTCGACAAGACGTACGTGAAGGACGGTCTGGCGGCCAGCCGGCAGGTCTACGCACAGCTGAAGACGAGCGTCCCCGTCGCGCCACCCGTCACCGCGTCCGGCGGGATCGCCAAGCTGGACCTGCCGGTGACAGGACTGTCGAGCGCCACCGGTCTGATCGGCGGCGACCTGGCGAGGCTAAAGAGCGGCACGTTCGACCCGGTCAGCTTCTTCACGCCGCCCCCGGATCCGCCCGCATCCGGGCCGCCGCCGCCGTTCCCGACGAGGCTCCTGGGCTTCGTCGACCTGACGAAGCTGGTGCCCCCGGTATCCGTGCCACCGGCCGGCGCGGGCGACGGCACCGACGTCCCCCGCATGGCCACCAAGGTGCTGCGGCGGCAGGACAAGCCACCGCACGCGGTGGAGACCACGCTCACCTGGCACCCCAAGCTGACGCCCACCCGGGCGGGCCCGCTCAAGACGACCGCCGACACGGCGCTGGACCTGCGCTGCGTCACGCTGATGAACCTCGACGGGAGCGGTCCACCGGTCACGGAGGTGCGCGGAGAGCTGAGCCGGTTCACGCTGTCGTTCGCGGACGTGCTCGACGTGGACTTCCAGCGCATCGCGTTCACCAGCAAGTCCGGCACCACGACCTCGCTGGACGTGAAGGTCGGCAAGGTGGGGTTCTCCGGCCAGCTGAAGTTCCTCGACGAGCTGCGCCAGTACCTGCCGTCGATCGCGAACGGCCCGCGGATCAACGTCGACACCGACGGGATCGACGTCGGCTACACCCTCGCCGTGCCCAGCGTGGGGATGGGTGTGCTCCTGCTCCAGAACCTGGCCCTGTCTGCCTCGGTGCGACTGCCCTTCAACGGCGACCCCGTCGAGGCGACCTTCGCGGTGTCCTCGCGCGAGCACCCCTTCCTGGCCACGGTCTCCCTGTTCGGCGGCGGCGGCTTCCTGGCCCTGACCGTCAACACCGGCGAGGTCGTCAGGCTGGAGGGACAGGTGGAGTTCGGTGCCGCCGTCGCGCTGAACCTCGGGGTCGCCAGCGGCTCCGTCAGCGTGACCGCCGGCGTGTACGTCCGGTTGGACAAGAAGGCATCGTCCATCAAGGGCTTCCTGCGGGCCTACGGCGAGCTCGACGTCCTCGGCATCGTCAACATCTCGGTCGAGTTCTACCTCGGTCTGGAGTTCCAGCCGCCCAAGACCCTGTACGGCTACGCCTTCGTGACCGTCCGGGTACGCGTGGCCTTCTTCTCGGAGTCGGTGACGATGAAACTCGAACGCTCCTTCTCCGGTGGCAACGATCCGTCCTTCGCCCTGGCGTTCCCCTCCGCTCAGCCCTGGCGGGACCGCTGCGCCGCATTCGCGCCGATGGAGTAGCCATGAAACTGGAGACCGTGGTGTGGACCCTGCTGCCGGACCCCACGGCAGCCGCCGGCGACGGGCTGGCCCACCTTTCCCTCGTGTTCGGACTTCGGCTCACCGATGATCAGGCCTCGGCCGGCAGTCTCGTTCCCCTGACGGGCTTTTCCAACGCCAAGGCCTGGTCGGGCTTCCCCTTCAAGCTGAATGTCAGGTTCCGGTTCGAGAGCGGGGCATCGACGACCACGCCGGCGACGGTCGAGCCGGTCGCCCAGCCTTCGCTATGGGGAAAGGTCTTCACCGCTTCCCAGGTCAAGCCCTTCGTCTTCGACCGCACCGTGGCGGCACACCCGCTGGAGTCCTACCCCGCCCACCTCGTGCTGGAGTCCCTGCGCGCGGAGTACGGCCGCCTCTTCGCCCTCTCGGACAGCCCGTACCCCGAGGTTCTGCCCGTCGCGACCCTCGGAGGGGAGCTTTCGGGCGGCGCCGACGGATGGAGCTCCGTCGACCGTCTCGTCCGCCTTGTCGGCGCGGACGATCCCGCGCGCGTGGCCGACGCCCACGCGTCGTTGATCCGGGAGGGCGTACTGCCCGACGACTTCCAGGAGGACCCGTACGGCTGGATGCGCCTCGCCGGTTTCCACGAACCGTTCACCCTTCCGCCGGGCGAGGCGGGGGACGAGGAGGCCGCGGAACTCAAGACGCCCGAGCGCGACTTCCACGGCATCCTGGCTGCCCTGGCCGACCACCCCGGACTGATGGAACAGCTCGGGCTCGTGCGGCGCGTGACGGTGCCCCTTCCGTCGGCCCTGGCGGAAGGAAAGCCGGCCGAGATCCAGGCCGTGCCGCAGGAGCATCCGCCCGTCAGGGTGGACCAGCCCTTCACGCGCTGCGTGCTGCGGCAGGGCCGGCTCCTGCTGGCGCGGAAGAACGGAACCGAGGCCGCGCTGTACCTGCCGCTCGACGACACCGGCAAGTACGAGGTGGTCGACGTCGACGTCGACGCGGCGGCGCTCGGCCTCCAGTCGTACGCCGCCATGCTGGCCGGCCTGCCGCGGAACCGCGAGGCCCCGCGCCTGCTCGCGCCCGCCCTCCGCTCCGACGGGATCTCCGTGGTCGAGAGCGACCGCCAGATCGCCTTCCGCGAACAGCTGCGCAAGGCCCTCGACATGGACAAGGACCTGGAGCAGGCCGACAAGCCCGGCGAAGCGATCATCCTCCACGCCGACAACGTGCTCCAGGGCTACCGGGTGGACGTCTTCGACCAGGGCTCCGGGCGCTGGTACCCCCTGTGCCGCCGCACCGGCCGCTACAACGTGCAGGGCCACGCCGGAGCGCTGCCCATCGACGACGAGGGCACCGTCAGCGACGGCCTGGTCCGGGGCAGCGACGCCGCCGGGAACCCCGTGTCCAAGCTGCACCAGTCCTTGTTCCGCTGGGGTGGCTGGAGCATGGTGGCCGCCCTCCACGGCAAGATGATCGACCCCTCGGAACAGCTCAAGGAACCGGGCCCCGCACCTGATTCCACCCTGCCCTTCTCCACGACCGTGCAGGCCGCGCCCGGGACGCTGCCGTCCCTGCGCTATGGCCGCACCTACCGCTTCCGTGCCCGCCTGGTCGACCTCGCGGGCCGCAGCGTGCCCTTCAAGGCCCAGCCGACGGCCGGCGAGCCGGCCAGCCCCCCGCTGCGCTACTCGCGCTACGAACCCGTGCCCGCACCCGTGCTCGTACCCCGCCGGCCGGTGACCCCCGGGGAGTCCCTGACGGTGCTCGTGGTCCGTACGGACAACTCGAACGCCGCCACCCCCGTGGCCGGCCCCACCTGTGAGCGGCACCTGCTGGCTCCCAAGGCCAGCGTGCAGTTGCTGGAACGCCACGGAGTTCTCGACGTGGCCCGCGAACACCGGCTCGACCCGGCCGTGTACGCACTGCTCGCCCGCCTCGACGAGGGGAAGGTCGAGGGCACTTCCGACCCCGGTGCCGGGGGAACCCCGTACAAGGACACCGACACCATGCAGCCGACGTGGCCACCCGACCCCATGTCGAGCGGAGTGGCGCTGCACGGACTGCCCGGGATGCCGGAGCTCCTCGCCTCCTGGCCGCAGGGCAGCGGATGGCACGAACGCTTCCCGCTGCGGCTCGTCGTGGCGCCCGGCTCCATCGGAGGCGCCACGCAGGTCCCCGTCTTCGACTCCGCCGGACGGGTGATCCGCGTGACGGTGCCCCCCGCCGCCACCCACACCGTGCTGCTGAGCAGCATGCTGAACCGGGGCGACGAGGACCTGATGGCGCTGTGGCGGTGGTTCACCGAATCCGACGGCCGCCCGGACGAAGAACTCGACGAACTGCGGGCCCGGGTCGCCGCCGGGCTGCTCGCCCAGCTCACCCCCACGACGGAGCTGCGTCTGATCCACGCGGTCCGCTGCCCCGTCGTCGGTCCCGAGTTCGGGCAGATGAGCATCGAGCGCGGCCCCGGCGAGACCGCCTACGTCCTCAAGGCCCCGGCGATGAGCGTTCACGAGGCCTCGACCCTGTCCGTGCACACGGAGGCCGCGTGGACCGAGTACGTCGACGACCCGACTCAGGACAAACCGACCGAGCCCTCCGCCCGGGCGGTCCTGCGCCAGGGAGACGAGGCCGTACGCGCCGACCGCGCCCACCGCCCGGCGCCCGGCGACGAGGACGACCCGGCCGTCCGCGCGGGCACCGTGACCGTGCCCTTCGAAGCACGCCACGAGGTGGGCGACACCCGCCACCGCGCGATCCGGTTCACCCCCGTGGGCGTGTCGAGATTCGTCTCGTACTTCACCCAGTCGCGCAAGGTACGGCTCATCGGCAGGAACGCGGTGTCGGTGGCCTCCGCGTTCGTCCCCGGAACCGTCGTCGTACGAGCGGCACCCGCCGCCGCGGTCACGGCCGCCGGTACTCCCGCCGACCCCGGGGTGACGTACACCTTCGGCCGCGACTTCGTCGTGGACGACGAGCACGGCACGGTCGCGCGCCTGGACGCCAGTGCCATACCGGACGGCACCGAGGTCCTGGTCTCCTTCACCACTCCCCCGGTGACGCGGGCCGGTACAACCGTCACCCGCCACGTCCCGGCGACCGCGCGGCCGCCGGCGCCCGTGGTGCACTCGGCGGTCCCCGCCTTCCAGTGGGAGCGCGGGACGGCCGGTACGGCCCTGACCAGCACGCGGCTCGACGGCGTGGTCCGGGTCTACCTGCAACGGCCCTGGTACGCCTCGGGCGAGGGAGAGATGCTGGCCGTTCGCGTCCTCGGGCCGAGCGATCAGCCCGATGCGGCGTCCGCGAAGTGGGCCACGATGTGGGGCCGCGACCCCATCCGCCAGCCGGGCTCCGCCCCGGTGATCGCCTACCCGCGGCCGGTCGACCTGCTCGGCGCCGTCGACGAGACGGTGCCCCAGGGCCATGCCATGGGCTACCCCGTGAAGTACGACGAGAAGCGCCGGCTCTGGTACGCGGACGTCCGCTTCCAGGCGCAGAACGTTTACCAGCCCTTCGTACGGCTGCGGGTGGCACGCCTCCAGCACAACGCGCTGCTCTCACCGCAGGACCTGAGGCTCTCGCCCGGGGTCGACGCGGGATTCGTCCAGCTCCCGGCCCGCAGGCAGGCGTCGGTGTCCGTGGTCGGCAGGGACGCGACCGTGGTGGTCACCGGCCCGCTGCCGCCGCCGGGCGCGGGTGGTCTGGCCACGCGGATGACCGTCAGGCTCCAGATCCGGCAAACCGGTTCGATCGACGACCCCGCGCAATGGATCAGCCTCGACACCTCAGAGGCGACGGTGCCGCTGCCGCTCAAGTCGGTGACGGGTCCGATCGGCCGCTGGGAGGGCACGCTGACACTGCTGGGCGCACCGTCGGAGGGGCGTCCGCAGCGTCTGCTGGTTCAGGAAGTCGAAGAGGTCCGCAGCGGTGCGCGAGGGCTGATCCAGCGGGTTTCCTATCTGGATACATTCACCCTGTGACCAGTCACATGTCGGCGCCGGGTGGACATGCGCCACCCGGCGTCGACATGTGGACCGTGTGAATCAGCACCACTTTGTGGCTTTCCAGTCCGAGGTGTGGGTGCCTTCCCAGTAGTTGAACCGGCAGGACTCCCGCACGCGCTGCACACCGTAGTCGCATTTTTGTTCTCTGGTGCAGCAGGGTACGAAGAGGCAGTTGTTCATGCAGTCCTTCTCGCACTTCGTCCGGCATTGCCTCGGGTTCCAGGCTCCCTCGCAATCCCTGCCGCAGTAGACGTCGCATTCCGTCGGGCACCAGCTCGTCTGCATGCCGGTCGGCCAGGCTTCGCTGCAGTCGGGCAGGTCGTAGTGGAACCCTTCGATGGGCGGATTTATAGGTGTCACCGTGAGTCGCCTCAGTCGTGGTCGCAGGAGCGGGACGACGCCCGTGCCTTGGCGGGCACCGCTCAGGCCGGTGCCGACGTGTGCATCAGCACCACCCTGTGGTCTTCCAGTCCGAGGTGCGGGTGCCTTCCCAGTAGCTGAGCCGGCAGGACTCGCGCACGCGCCGCACACCGTTGTCGCATGTCGTCTGCCTGGTGCAGCACGGTACGAAGAGGCAGTCGTTCATGCAGTCCTTCTCGCACTTCCTCCTGCATTCCCCTTGATTCCGGGCGTCCTCGCAGTGGATCCGGCACTCGGCCCCGCATTCCTTCGGGCAGTACGTGATCTGCATGCCGTTCGGCCATGCTTCCCTGCAGTCGGGCAGGTCGTCGTGGAATCCTGGGATGTTCGGGTTTGTCCGTGTCACCGTGAGCCTCCTCATCCGTGGTCGTAGAAGGTGCCCAGCGGACCGGTCGGGAACGGGAACTCATTGGTTACGTCAACCGGCACGGAGTACTTCTCCACCTCGTCCGTCTTGCGGCTGGAGTAGGTGAAGACGACGTCCATGATCTGGCGGGCACCGCTCAGGTTGGACCGCCTCACATCGATCGACGTGAGGGAGAAGCCGTCCATGGACTGCGCGAACGTCTTCCGGTAGATAACGGGGTAGCGGACCATCAAATAGGTGAGCGCGCGATGCTCGTCCGAGGCGCCCACGTTTCCCGACACGTTCAGGACGGTGTTCAGCAGGTCCCCCGCCGCCTTGTCGAACTGCTCCGCATCCATGGACTCGGGTCTCTCGATGGCCTGTACGAGGTGGGAGACGCTGGCGGAGTACAGCTGGTCGATGGTGACCACCGGCAGCTGCAGCCCACCGCAGTGGCCCGGGTGCGCGAGCCCGCCCCGTACCCCGATGACCACGTCGATGGCGTCCCCTTGGTGCGAGGGCCGGACGGCTTCGGCCAGCAGGGCGAAGTCGTCCGGATCCCGCGGAACCAGGACGTAGGTGTCCACGCCCTGTATCGAGAGCACGTAGCACAGCTGCCGGGCCAGATAGCGGTTCCCCGGCTGGGTGAGCACCTCGCAGAGCGCCTCACGGTCCGTCATCCACGCCGTGTCGGTACGCCTCATGCTCTGCGCCAGTTCCTTCTCCACGCCGACGTCGGGGAAATAAAAGGAGACCCGGCCGATCGCGTAGACGAAGGAGGGGGGTGCCGGTGCGGTCCGTGCGGACGGCTCGTCGCGCCCGGCCCCGCAACCGCACCCTTCTTTGTTCACCGGGCCCTTGGCGGTGTCCTTGACGTCTTCGGCATCCATAGCAGCTCCTGAACTGCGGCGGGAGGCCGCGGCCGGGGCGCGCACGCGCCCGGTCGGCTCAGCCTGTGCTGCCGTCCCGCCGACCAGTGAATGTCATCCAGTGGTTCAGCCTCCGGGCCCGTTCCTCACATTCGCCGCACGGTCTGATGCCCACCGTCCGGGTCGCGTACTTCACCACGTCGCCGAGGCCGATCTCGTTCTCGATGAAACCGGGAAGCCTCATCCGGTGGGCGGGCCTGCGGACTTCGTCCCGCGGGGTCTGGTGTCGCGGCTCTCTTGTCACGGCCGACCATTCCTTCCGGGCGTCAGGAGGAGCGCTCCGAGGCGGCTTTCCCTCCCCGCACACCCGTGTGCTCCCCTCTGACCATCGTGCTCTCCTCCGCAATCGCCCGCACGTCGGCGCTTCGGGTTCACAGACGGGCGAACGCCGCCGCGACGACGGGCCCAACGCAGGCCCCCGCCCTATGATGTGGCGGTGGAAAGCGGGACGAATGTCTCGCGAACTGCGTGCAGGGACGGCAGATGAATCTCTCCCCCTCACCCCAACGGCACTCCACCTTGCTGCTGCTCGACCGGTTCCGCCTGGAGTGCCAGGGGGAACCCGTGCCGGTCTGCGGCAATGCCCAGCGGCTCCTGGCCTTCATAGGGCTCCGGCGGCGGGCCCAACGCTGCCTCGTCGCCCGGACTCTGTGGCCCGATGCCACCGAGGCACACGCCCGCGGAAGCCTGCGGACCACTTTGTGGAAGCTGCCGTGCGGGGCCCAGAAGCTCCTGCGCTGTACCCAGGAGTCACTCGCTCTCGTCGACGACGTCGTCGTGGACGCCCGCATTCTCGCCCGGACCTCGCTCGACGTGGTCCGGGGCTGCGGGCCGCCGCACGTCGACCCCGTCCTGATGAGCCTTCTGGGAAAGGGCGATCTGCTGCCCGACTGGGACGAGGACTGGGTCCTCCTCGAACGGGAATGGCTGCGCCGGCTGCGCCTGCACGCGCTCGACACCCTGTCGGACAGACTAACCCGGCAGTGTCTGCCTGCCCTCGCCTTGGAGGCTGCGCTGGCGAGCATCCGCATCGACCCGCTCCGCGAAAGGCCGCACCGGTCGGTCGTCGCGACGCATCTCGCCGAGGGCAATCTGGTCGAAGCCCTTCGCCACTACGAGGCCTTCCGTCACCTGCTGCGCACGGAGCTCGGGGCTGAGCCATCCGCCCAGTTCAGGCAGATGATCCCACTCGAACGGCGGTGCGTGGCGCGGTCGCGATGACGGTGCGGTGACGGCAAGGCCCCAGCATCGATGGTAGGGGACTCGTGCCGTCCGGAGGAGCATGGCCGTGAACGTCGTTCAGTATGCCCAGAGCAACCGAATCGTCGAGTTGATGCAACGGCCGGCGGAGGAGCATGACGCCGAGTGGGTGAGGGACGCACTTCAGCAGGCGGTCCTGTTGGAACTCGCGACCCTCCCGCCATACCTGTGCGGCATGTGGTCGATCAACGACACGAGCCAGAATCCGGTCCTGCGTACCCTGCGTACGATCGTGTTCGACGAGATGTCGCACCTCGGGATCGCCTGCAACCTGCTCACCACAGTCGGAGGCAGCCCCCGCCTCGCCGACGAGACGCTGGTGCCGAAGTACCCCGGCCCATTGCCCGGTGGCGTACGGCCCGAACTGACGGTCTTCCTGAGCGGGCTGACCACGTACGCGGTCGAGATGTACGCGAGCATAGAGCAGCCCGATCATCCGCTCCCCCTGGCGGTTCCGGCCTCCTTCACGTCCATCGGCGCCTTCTACACCGCGATCCTGAACGCCCTGTGCGCTCAACCGGAGCTGATCACCGGACACCGGCAGGTGATCCGGGACATGGAGTTCCACGGCTCGGGCAACAGCCTCGTGAAACTCGAGACGCTCGACGACGTCAAGTCGGCCATCACGGTCATCAAGGAGCAGGGTGAGGGAACATCCGCGTCACCCGAGAATCCGTTCCCGAACGAGACGGGGTCGGGCGAGCTCGCCCACCACTACGCGTTCCGGAAGGTCCTCCGTGCGCACGGGCTGATCAACCCACCCCTGCCTCCGGACAAGTGGGACTTCCCCACCTTCCCGATGGGGGTCGTGCCGGAAGGAGGCTGGCCGCGGACGGGACCCACCGCGCCGGCGCCCGAGGTGATCACACTCCTGGACAAGGTCAACCGCGCCTACAGCGAGATGCTGCGACTCCTCGAGCAGAGCTGGCAGCCGGCAGACCCGGACCATCCGGACGTGGCCGCTGACCGCCTCGACGACGCGATCAGCGAGATGCGCAAGCTTCGCTCCCCCGCCCAGAAGCTGATGAAGCTCGCCCTGCCCGACGGCAGTGGCAAAAACTACGGACCGGAGTTCCGCTACACGGCTTCATGAAGCGCCCCCATCAAGTTCTGAGAGGGACCATGGATCGCACGCACCGCGCGGAATCACCCCCCTCTGCTTTCCCCCACCTGCGGCTGCTGGGCCAGTTCCGGCTCGCGTACGGCGCCGACGCCGTGGACCTGTGTCCGAACGCGCAACGTCTGCTGGCCCTCGTCGGATTGCGTTCGTGCGTCAGCCGGACGGTCCTCGCGGGAACGCTGTGGCCGAACGCAACCGAGGCGCATGCCCGGGGCAGCCTGCGCAGCGCCCTGTGCAAGCTGCCCCGGGGCGAACGGGCGCCGGTCACCTGCTCCAGGAACACGGTCGCGATCACGGATTCCGTGACCGTGGACGCCCGTGTGCTCGCCGATACGGCGCTGCGCGTGGTGCAGGACCCGGGGGCAGGGGGCTCCGAACCGGTGCCGGCGGTCCTGTTCGGCGACGGGGAGCTGCTGCCCGGCTGGGACGACGACTGGGTGCTCCTGGAACGTGAACGGCTGCGGCAGTTGCGTCTACACGCCCTCGATGCGCTGGCTCACGGCCTGGCCCGGGAGGGACAACACGCGCTGGCGCTGGAGGCGGCCCTGACGAGCGTACGAACGGAACCCCTGCGGGAGAGCGCGCACCGCGCGGTCGTTGCCGCGCACCTGGCGGAGGGCAACATGCAGGAGGCGGTACGGCACTACGTGGCCTTCTGGCGCATGCTGGACGACGAGCTCGGGGTACCGCCCTCGGCCCTGTTCGCTCGCCAGCTCCAGTCGGGCGCCGCGGGCCGGCACACACGGTGCCCCGTGGTGACGAGTGCGGCCGTACCTTTCCGGACGGCCGCGCCTCGATCGCCCGTAGGAGCGGACGAACCTGCGCCCCAGTAAAGGGGATTGCGGTCGCACCGATGCCCTGACTCGCTCCCGGGGGTGGGGAAGAGTTGAGTCAGTAGCAACGACACATCTCACTGCAGGAGTTCGGAGATACGCGCGCCGGCCCAGCGCTCGATCTCGTCCCGCGGTTGATCACAGAGGTAGCTGCGCAGGTCGACCGGCCGGGCCTCATTGACGGATACACCGTCTTGCCGATAGTCGAACATGACCGAAGTCAGGAAATGCAGCTTGTCGTAAACTTGATCGTTGCATTTCTCAGGGGTCGACACGCGGAAGGTCTGGAGTTTGTGCTGGTCTGCCGGGTCCTGCAGAGGGGTTGCGCCGCTCTCAAAATCCAAGATAAAGACCTGACCGGCCCGATCGCGCAGGAAATTTCCAATTTTGGCATCCCCTACCACGAATCCAGCCTGGTGGAGGCGGTCCAATATGTCCCACGCCTGCCGGACATCTGCTGGTGTGAGACTTCCGGCCAATCTGAGGCTGAGCAGGTCTTCTCCATAAATTCGCTCCAACACCAAGGCGACCCGCTCGCCGTCGTCGAAGAAGTCGACCACGGCCGGCGCAACCTCGTCGAGGTTATTCGCTCTGAGCGCTGTGTACACGCGGATCTCGTTGCGGAGGAACGTGCGGCCGTCGGCGCCGTCCCGCTGTAGTGCACCGTTCCGATATCCGATCTTCAATATCACCTCGGCATAGGACTCGCTCCTGATATTCAAAGCGCGAAATATTCCGGACTTTCCCTGTTGGTGGAGCGCGCAGAACGCCGGATAGTTGAGCAGGAACGATCTAAATCCGGCGTCTTCAGGTGCCGGGTGGGCGTAATCCTGGAGCCAATCGTGAATGCCTTCCGGCACGGCCTGTCGATAGTTCCCGCGCTCGTCCGCGCGCATGGATCCGCCGATGAGGAGTTTCGATCCTCGATACGCTCCGTACCGGTAGTACATCGGGATGCCGTCTCGGATCTTCCGAGCAAAGGGGACTGCCGGCGCGGCATCGCCCAGGCTGGAACAGGCAGCGAAGAGATCCCGGATCAGTGCGTGATTGGCCTCGGCCACATAGCACACCAAACACTTTCCGATCTGCGAGTATCCCAAAATTCCCGAGTTCAACCTGTTGACGTCGTTCAACCGCCTGAGATACTTGAACGGAATTCCGTACCGTACCAAAACGGGAATGATCCTGCCGAGTACGATTCGAGCGTTGAACGGCGTGAAGGAGACATACAACTTCCAGCCCTGCCGTTCGACCGGTCCACAATCGGCGTAATACCAGAGGCCTTCATCGGTAACGCATCTGAGCCCGGGGGAGTAGTCGGAGGGACTGGGCAGCAGATCACTGTCGACAGGCGAAGTTACATGATCTTTCATCACTGACCTTCCCGTTCCACATCGCTGTCCAGTATCAGCCGCCCCTTCAGTGCACCGAATGGTGCCCCAGTCGTTCACCGGCAGGTGAGGGCGTGGGGCACCGATCCGGCGCCACAGAAAATGGGAGAGCTGCGGCGATTGCTACACGGTTGTCACCGTGGTGACGGTGACCGTCGTGACCGTTGGTGTTGCTGCCACAGGGCCGACGTCCGTCTTTGGGGCAAGCCGAGACAGTGCCCCCTCCGAGGTCGCGAAGTCGACGAGGAGTTTCACTCTCTCTTCATCGTCCTTCGCGTTGACCACCTGCTCCCGGATTTCCCGCCACACATCGGGGTTGTCGCGGAAGCTGTTGACGACACTCTCGATTTCGCGTGCGGCCAGCTTCTGGCGCTCTGCCAGGTCCTTATCCAGCGGTTGGTTCATGTCTCCGTCTCCTTGTATTGCGTGAGTGTTCCCATCGCTTGTGTGGCCGATTCGGCTGCAAGCTTGACCGACCTTGGCCAACAGTTCAGATGGCTAGAGATAAGGGATTTCGGCTGCGACACTCTCGTGCTTAGCTCTTCGCTTTCCGTCCACGGCAAGTGCCAGCACGCGACCCCGGTCCACGTAGACCAAACCATTTTCGATCCAGCGGTGCAGCAGTTTTTGAATTTCTTCAACGCCGCCGATGCGCCTGAAGCATGCCTCGTCAAACCGGGAGAATTCCTCCGCAAGATTCCGTTGAACGCGTGCGGTGTCGAGATAAAGGTAGAGGGCTGCTTCGCTGTCGGTGAGTGTGTAATGGGTCGGTTCGGCGGACAATCGGGTGTCGCTGATGACTGCCGACCCGTCATCATTGGGAAAGAAATCGAGGGCAGCGCGTCGATCGTTGGCTGTCAGCCATGCGTCGACGGTGGCCTGAACGGCGTCCTGCGCCTCGGATGGCGGGCCGGCGGTCAGTGGCTCGAATTCGTGCAGGTACACCAGGTCGGCTAGGTCGCGTTCGGCGATAGGGAAAACGGACCGGTACAGGGGGTGCGGTCCGCAGTTCCGGATACCGTAGGATTCTGGATCGTCGAAGTACGGGCTGAACCGATGAAGTTGGACCTCCCCGCACCCTCGGGGCGCCATGAGATGGAAGAACAGTGGCATACGGCTCACCATGCGCTCGTACATGGGAAGCGTGGATCCAGGTATTCCGGTCAGCAGGTTCCAGCTTGCCTTGATACCCAGTTCCTCGCACCATCGGAGGAGCTGAATATTGTGGGTCGGCCAGGTTCCCTTTCTGATGAGCCGTAGCAGGTCGTGGTCAAGGCTTTCAATTCCCGGCTGGATCCATCGAATTCCGGAGGCTGCCAACATCTCTGCCTCGTCGCGGGACATGTCTGCCTTGACCTCGTAAAAGATCATCCAGTCCCGTCCACGGTCTGCCAGACTGCGAAGCAGCGTACTGTAGAACTCCTTGGGAAGAATCAGATCGACGGCGAAGAATCTGGAGATGCCATGGCGGTCATACAGATGGTCAAGCTCCTCCAGGACATCGTCAGGGCCCCAACTGCGGAATTTCATGATCTCGTGCAGACCGCAGAACGCGCATTGCACTTTCTCGCCCCACCAGCAGCCGCGGCTTCCTTCGAAGGGGATCCAAACTTGAATACGGTCGGTCAGGCCAAGACGAGCAAGGCGGGAAAAGTAGGGGTCGTAGTTCAGATAGGGTCGCTCGTGCCGACCTCGGTACAGGTGCGTGGTGGAGCCGGAGTTCGCCACCACTTCGGCGCCCTCCCGGCGGCTCACTCCGTCGAGGCCTTCCAGGCTCTTTCCAGATTCGACTCTTCTGACGATTTCGGGGAAGATGGCTTCACCCTCAATGTGGACCACGGCATCCACGTAGGGCGAGATCTTCAGAATCGCCTCTCCCATGACTCCTGCGCAGCAGGCGCCTCCGAAGACTATTTGCACGGAGGGGTGGCGCTGTTTGATGAGGCGCGCCAGTGCCAGCGAGGACGCCACTTGGGAGATCGTGAGTGAGAAACCGATCACTCTGTACTGGCTCCAGTCAATGCTCTCCAAGCAGTTGTGCAGAAATCGCTCGGTTACTGGCCCCAGCACATCCAGGACTTCCTGCTCGACGCCGTCGGAGAGCATTCCGCTATTCGGGTGCGCGGCTCTGAACCCGTGCAGGTAGTCGCCCATTTCCGGGCCGAAGTACTGACGGGAGAATATCCATTCGGCAATGAAGGGCAGCGTGTTTCCGATTATCTTGTAGAGTTCGATCCCGATGCTCGCCGCGTAGTCGAGAAAGAGCTCGTGCCGGTCACAGGCGATACCGTTCTGTCTCAGTGCGGCATCGAGGGTCGCCAGCTGGATGGACGGCATGGCCGGTGCCATCCACGGCATGCTCACCAACGCCACTCGCGGCGGCGGATCCGCGCTGCCGGGGCCCTTGCCGTTCACGTCGTGTAGATGAGCGCGGATGATTCCGGCGTCCCCGCCTGGTGCGGCGCGGCCGACCTCCGCATTGAGCCGGCGATCGAGTTCCATCAGATAGGCAGCCGCAAGTTTGACCTGGAGCTCGGCCAGGTCCTTCTGCGGCATGGCAAGGGCGTAGGACCGAATTTTGGCGCTGAGTCCTTCTTCGGCGAAATTCAGGTCCATCGGTTGCGTGAGCATGTCGAATTTCCGTTCGCGAGCCACTCCGCTCGCAATGGAAAAGAGACTGTACTGCAAAGCCAACGGGTCGCCTTGGGCATCCATTCGATTCACCACGATTCAAGCTCGCAGCATCTTCCGGCGTCGGCTGGCATGCCGCGCCGCAGCTCTATAGTGGGGGTCTTTCAATACGCTAGCCCCGGGCGGGGTGCCGGGCAACTCGACAAATGTGCAATTATGTACGATCGCTGTTTTCTCAGGATATCTGGTAGCTACATGCATCCATATGTCTCGCCCCAGTCCGAGGCGAGTCACTGTCTATGCCGGGCTCGCCGTGCCTCCAAAGCCTTCGCTCGTTCGATGCTGCGGGACGGCCCAACCCGTGTACAGACGGCGGCACGTGGCGGCTGCGTCCCGCCGAACCAGGGGTAAACCCAGCAGGCCTGACGCGGTGTGACGTGCGGCGGCTCCTACTGTCGTGGCTCTGGGGGTCACCATGCAGCCCAGTGCAAGGCTGGGGCTGCGTACCCACCGTGCTCCTGACCACCCTCGCGTCACGGGCGTCGAATCCGAGATGGCCCGCCGGTGCCCCGTCTGCGAATCGGTCTTCACCGTCGTCACCCACCAGGCGCCAGGTCACGAACTCAGTGGCAGGAGGAGCAGACCTGCCGGACGGGCCCGCGCTGTCGGTTGCTCTCCTTGCAGGTGGGCACGAGCGCCGCCCTCCGACGGATCTACTGCTCGGAGGTGTGCCGCATCACCTCTTCCACCAGCCAGGAAGCCCGTGAGACACGCATCTGCCCCGCCTGCGACGGCACCTTCGATTCGCTCAGAACAGTCCGTCAAATCTACTGTTCCCTCGTCTGCCGCACGGACGCCGAACGCCAACGGGAGCAAGCCAGGGACGAAGACCGCACCCGCCGGCTCGGAGGAGCATCACGCTCGGCTCCAGCTGCCACCCCGCCCCTCGCTGATCTCCCACCGGCCAAGCCGGCGGCACGAACCTCCACGACAGGCACCCGACAGGCACCGAAAGGGACCCGCTCGAGCCCACCGCGCCCTGCAACTCCCCACACTGCCAGGCCTCCGGGGAGGATCGGAACGGCCAGTAGCGGGAGCGGTCAGCCGCCGGTGAGCGTCGGAACGCGGCCCGAGGTGCGGAGCTCCTGGAGGTCGGGGATGTGGTTGTAGAGGGCGCCCGGGCTGGCGCCGAGGAGCTGGGCGATCGAGGTGATCGAGTTCTCGGGGTTGGGGAAGCAGGTCGCGGGCGGCTAGGCAGTCTAATGAAATAAGAGCAAACAGCTAAACCCTGTTCTCATGGGCTGGCTGAGGCCGAGCGCGTCTCCCGGAGCCAGGGGTCCGCACAGTACGTTTTGATTCTGCACGTTCCGAGTCGGCTCGACACGAACCGAAACGATAGGCCAGCTGTGACGGGGAGGGTGGGCCGTGTGCGCTTCTTGCTCTTATTCTGACCGGACGGTTTCGAACCTGGGAGGTTCCCGATGAGCCGCACACCCGGCCGCTCCGCCCTCGCGGCCATCGCCGCTTTCCTCGACGGCCTCCCCGGCGAGGCCACGCGCCGCCTGCGCGGCACCTACCTCCAGGAGTACGCCGCCCACCTCGCCACCGCCCGAGACCGCCCCGCGGCCGACCTCACCCTCGCCGACCTCCTCGACCCCGCCCACGCCGAAGCCTGGCTCCTGGCCGCCGCCCGCGGCGAGACCCGCCGGCGCAACAGCCTGCGCGGACCGGCCGCCCCCGCCTCCGCCAACTCCATGGCCGCCCGCACCAGCACCCTCAACACCTTCTCCGCCCACGCAGGCCACCCCCTCGCCCTCACCGTCCCCAAACCCGAGTTCGCCCCGCGCCTGTCCCCCACCGAAGCCCACCGCACCCTCAAACTCCTCACCGCCCACCAGCCCGACGGCATCCTCGCCGCCACCTGGGAACGCACCACCGCCCTCATCGCCCTCGCCGTCACCACCGGCCACGGCCTCGCCCGCCTCCACCCCATGACCCTCGACGACCTCCAGCTCGACCACCCCCTCCCCCACACCCGCGTCGCCGGAGCCTGGTACCCCCTCGACACCGTCAGCCGCCACGCCCTCGCCCGCTGGCACGGCACCCACCACACCCTCACCGCCGGCCACCGCAAAGCCCTTCAAGGCGGCGACGTCCACCAGCTCTGGGTCACCACCGCCCCCGGCCGCCCCCGCGCGGGCCGCCCCGCACCCCCCGCCGGCCTCCCCGCCGCCCGCCGCACCCTCGAAGCCGCCCACCGCCGCCTGGTCACCCTCGCCCTCGGCACACCCCTGCTCCTCGAACAGTTCTGCCCCGCAGAACCCACCGAGACCACCGAGACCGACGACCCCGCCGACGCCTGAAGGGCACGCGGCGTGGCACGCTGTCGGCGTGATCATGCAGCCCCCGAAGAGCGCCGCGGACTTCGCGTTCCGGCCCGCCGACGCCCTCGACATACCCGTCGTGGTCCGCGACTTCGCACCCCCGCTGCGGCGACCCGCCGCCACGCTCTGGCAGGACGCCACCGCGCCGTGGCCGGGGGTGACCGACGTACCGCCGTACGGGAACTACCTGGCGACCACGACCTGGCGGCAGATCCTGCTCGCGGCCAAGGGCGTGGGGCGCGACCTGACCCCGTGGCTGCGCAGGACCCCCTGGCTGGCCGTGAACGAACTCGTCTCACGCGTCGCACCGCTCCAGGCCTACCTGCGGCTCAAGGACGTCACCGCGCCCGGGCACGCCGCGGGACGCAGGCTGTTCGTCAACGCCCTCTACGAGTACGGCAGCGAACGCAGCGCCCACTCCGCCTTCGGCTACCACCTGGGCATGACCATGGCCCACTGGCTGTGCGCCGGAATGGCCGGCCTGGGCAGGACCTGGCACATCGAGGCCCAGGGTCCGGGCGGGCTACCCGGCTTCACCGACCCGAACTCCAAACTGCCCGACCTGTGGGGCAACCACCGCACTTCGGGAATGCCCTGGCTCATCGAGGCCAAGGCGGCCCGCACCCTCGGCGCCGACGCACTGAAGAACGGCAAGGTACAGCTGGACGGCGGCAGCGCGCTCATGTCCGGCATGCGGCACCGGCAGGTCCTGTGCGGTACGTCGCTCCCCGGGCGCAAGGACGACAAGTGGGAGGAGGAACACCTCTTCCTGGCCGTGCACACCGCCCGGTTCCCGGATCCCGACGATGGTGAGACTGATGCGCCCGCCCCCGCCGACGGTCCGGAGGGAGACGCCGAGGAGTACGTCGCGGACGACCTCGACGCGCTGATGGCCGTCACCCGGCAGCAGCTGATGACGTACCAGGCCCTCGCCTTCGGCGCCGTGGAGAACCTGCGCCTCGTCCCGATGAGCCGCGACCGGGGAGGCAGGGCGCGCCACGGCAACGGCTCCCTGACGCTCCTGGAACGCGACGAGCCCAGTGTCGAGCTGCGCCGCCGGCTGCGGGCGGAGGGCGTGAGCACCGAGGAGGGACTGGCGCCGCGCGCGGACGCCGCCGCCTTCGTCGCGGGCCGCATACCGGGTACCGGCATCCACCTCGGCCTGTCCCGCCGCGTGTTCTCCGCCTGTGCGGCCCTGCACCGCGCGCAGTCCGACATTCCCGATGCCCCCGACGCCGTCGACGCCGCGCGCGGGCCCTGGCCGCCGGACCAGGACGAGGCACGCGAGCAGTACGCGCGACGCACCCGCCAGAACTACTACGAGCGGGAGGACGAGCACCGGGCCTTCGTACGCGAGCAGGTGATCCGGGGCTTCCGGGAAGCCGACGAGTCTCCCGGGGCCGGCCGCCTCACGGGCGAGCCGCTGCCGGTGGCACTGGCCGACCCCCGCGAGTCCGGCCTCCTCGAGGCCGCCACGGCCGAGACGTACATGGCGGTGGAACCGACGGACCCGGTCCTCTCGACGATCGGCCGCCCCTGACCGGGGCCAGTCGGTGCGCCCGATACCGGCGAACCCGCTTATGGGAACAGCCGTGAGCTCCTGTGAGAGGGCCCCGACGGAGTCCGCCGCCGGCTGGGCCGGCCCAGGGGGCGGGGCCGGTGGGCCGGCCCGGGCCGGCGTGCCAGGCCAGGGTTGCCCTCATCCTGTTCGTCGCCGGGCGATCGATGACGGGCCAGCTGTCAGACCGAGACCACGGGATGTCAGGCTCTTCACGGCGCTCGCCGGCGAGGAAGTCGAAAACCCACGGGTGTGCCTCGGGCGGTTACTCGCGGCGGTACAGACGCCGGGGTACAGGAGACCTTCGTGGTAGCTGTGTGCGAACCCGCAGGGGCCGTCGTAATCACGCTGCGCGCCGCGACGCCGGATTGCGGCGACGGGGTCATCCCTGCGTACAGGTAGCAGGACAGGAACTCCGCGAGGATGTCGAGAGCATCGGGACCATCCCCGCGTGCGCGGGGAGCAGGCGCCTGGGGCGGTCATCTTCTCGCTGTCCGCGGGGTCATCCCCCCGTGCGCGGGGAGCAGGCTTTGTGACCTGGGACTCTAGCCGGGCTGCAGGCTCCTCTCGACCACTTTCACAGAATCCGGCATTCCACCCAAAGCCCCAGACGGCACGATCTCTGTCCGGCTGCCCTTCCAAGCGGCTGGCCCGCAACACCTACCCCGTCGCCGGCTACTGCACGGATGAGTGCTCGCCCGGGGTGGGCCCGGCAGCGAACCAGCCGAACGGGAGACCTGGCCATCGGGCAGGACATCAAGTGGCATGAGTCGGAACGTAGGGCTGCTGAACAAGCCAAACAGCGCGAGCCACCGAACCGGTACCGCGGTCACCTGTCTACCGCCAAAACCCGGACCGTTCCTCCCCAAAGGGCTGAACAACGGGGGCATGAGCTCCAGGCCCGTCCGTACATCGCCGAGATCGTCCGCCAGCTGCTGGAGGAGGGCTGGGAGATCGACCCGAGGACCTGGCTCACATTTCGCCGTACCTGACCGAGCACATCAAGCGGTTCGGCGAGTACTCCACCCACGAGCTTGGCATCGAACCCGAGGCATCCGAACCGAAGCTCGACGTCGACTTCACCGCTCTGCGACCAGGATTTGACTGCGGCCAGCCTTGGCAGGGCCGCCTGATCAGGTCCGAGCAGGTGGGCGTCCGCGCGCGAGTGTCGGCAGACGACATCATCTGCCGACACTCGCCACCATGATCACCCCGCGCCACCCGTTTCAGCGGATCTGGATCCACCAGGTGACCCAACCCAGAACCGCAGCTCCGGCCGCCGACGCCAGTCCTCGTACTGCGCTGAACATTGCGGCACGGCCAAGCCGCCGAACGGTGCTGCTCTGGCCCTTTTCCCGCCCCATTGGGCTTCTCCCCTCGTTGAGGACTCCGATACTCGGATTCGACAACAGCCCAGGTCAGCGTGTCTGTAGTCTCGGACAGGCTCGGCCGTTCGCGGTTACCGTCGGCCACGCTCGGACGGTTTCGGCTAGTCGGCGTCGTTGAAGGACAGAGGGAAGGGAGCAGTTCGTGGGGCCAGGTGGGGATCCGGTTGAAACCTTCGTGTCCGACCTTCGTCAGCTCCAGCGCGACGTTGGGCAGCCCTCGTTCAAAGCCCTGGAGACCTACGCGCGAAAGGCCGGGGTGCACTTGCCTCGATCTACTGCATCAGACGCAGTACGGGGCCGACGGCTTCCTCGGCTGGAGGTAGTCATCGCGTTCGTCGAGGCTTGCCGGTGCTATGCCGAGGAAACCAGAATCCCGGTACCCGACAAAGCCCGCAGAGAGTACTCGCTCATGTGGCAGCGGGCTTGGGCCACCGTCGAATCTGAGCTCTCTGCTGCGGTACGCAGAGGCGGTGAGATGTCTGCTCCGCCCACCCAACATGGCGGAGGCGAGTTACCGGCGCCACGAAGTGTTGCCTCCTCAGCAGCACCTCATCGGTTACGAATGCCAAGGCGGCGAGAGTGTGCCTACCTCCTCCTGGCAAGTAGCGGAGGCGGCAGTCGACCCGACCTCATCCCGCCTCTCCTGGGCGTCGATTCAGACTTCGCCGAAATGACTGAGGCCTTGGCAGTGGCGGCCCCATGGATGTCCTTGACCAGATTGTTGAACCCGACACTTGAGATGGCTCGGGAAGCTCTAGCCCAAGCGTTCGCAAGCGAGTCAGAACTACTCGTAGTGCATGTCACGGGGCATGGGGGCGTAGCCCAGAACACAGGATCTCTGCTCGTGCCGCTAGCCGACACCAATGAAGACCCGACAAGCTTGCTCGATGTTGGGGAACTCCTGTCACAGGCAGCCCAGGCGTCCGCTAGCAGAACGGTGATCCTCATCGTGGACACCGCCTTCGCGGGATCTGCCATTCCGCAAGTTCCTCAGAAGCTGGAACGCTGGTTCGTGCTCGCGGCGTCAGATGCTCGGGGCATGGCGTTCGACAAGCCATCCCTCACTTCAGTCCTTGCTCAACTGCTTCGCGGCGGAGTCGCCTCATGCCCCTACCCGATGGTGACCGCGACAGACCTGGCCACGGAAGCCCGAGAGATCCTCTTGAAGGTCCATGGTGGGCGGCAACAGGTGACCTGGAGTGGGGTGCAAGGCGCTAGCACGCTCGCCTTGGCTTACAACCACTGGAAGGACAACTGACCGCTGCCGAAGAGGCAAACACGGCAGTCCGTTTTTGCTGCCGCAGTGCATACCGGATTTACTGCGGCGGAGCCTCTACGGTGATCTTCGCGACCTGCGGCGAGGCGTTCTGGCCGCCGGGGCGAGGTGTACGCATTTACTGGGCCCCGGACTCCTATCTTTGACCCCAGCCGCAAACTAGCGGTCAGTGCTTCGTGGCCGCGGTCTTCTTGGGTTGGCGGGGCACAGTCTTCTCGCGGTCCAGGTGCCCGTACACCGTCGAGCGGGGCACGCCGAACAGGTCGGCGATCTGCTGGACAGTCTTCTCGCGTGCGTCGTAGAGCTGCTGGGCGAGCGCGGCCTGGTCCGCAGTGAGCTTCGGCCGGCGTCCGCCGACCCGGCCCCTGGCGCGGGCCGAGGCCAGGCCGTCCATCATGTTTGCCACGATCAGCTCGCGTTGGAGCTCGGCAAGTACCGACAGCATCCCGAACATCGCCCGACCCTCCATGGTGGCGGTGTCGATGCCCTGCTCGATCACGTGCAGGCCGATCCCGCGCTCACGCAGCTCGGCGCCGAGGGTCACCAGGTGCAGCACCGAGCGGGAGAGCCGGTCAAGCCGGGTGACCTTCAACGTGTCGCCTTCGCGCAGCAACTGGAACACGAGGTCGAGCTTCGGCCGGGACGCCTTCGCGCCGCTCGCCGGCCCGCAGCAGGGCGTCGATCTGATGATCGGGACTCTGGTCGGAAGTCGAGACCCGGGCGTAGCCGATGAGTATGTCTCGGAATCCACCTGACGCACTGTTTGCCGACATTGATTTCCGGCGCGAATTGCCGACACTGGCCACCTGCGGGTTCATGACCAGCCGGCCAAGTGTCGGCAGACGTTCGTTTCTCGACACCAACCATCGGCCTATCGCAACAGCAGGCGTTGACCGCCAAGGTCGGCTGCTCCTGGTTGATCCGGTTCAGTTCGCCGTGCCGAACCAGGTGGTCAGTGCCTGGTGCAGGTGGCGGCGTGCCGAGTCCGGCGTGTCGTCCGTGGCCCACGCCAGGTATCCATCGGGCCGGATGAGAAGGGCAGAGGCCGAGAGGGATCGGTCGGCGGAGCGGGCAGTGATGATGTCCACCCGGTCCGTCCAGCCGTTGGCAGCCTCAGCCGCCGTGAAGTCTCCTGTGAGGTCCACGAGCACCGGGCGGGCGGCTCGCAATCGTTCGGCGATCCGTGTCGCATCCGGAGGCTGTGCGCCATCCAACGCGGCGAGAGCCTGCGCGATGCGCGCGGCGTCCTCCGCGGTCCCTTCCTCGATGACCAGACGTACCCCGCCGTGCTCGACCACCAACCGCGTTCCGGCTCGCAATCGCGGCGGCAACGACGCCCGGAAGTAGCGGTAGCTCTGGACCAGCGCGGCGATCGAGAAGCCGGAGGAGACGCCCAGGGTCAGCCAGTCGACCAGTTCTCCTGACATGGAGCCGGGGACAGGTGCGGGACGCACCCGCCGCACGGTCAGGCGCATCCCCACGCCCCGGTCCTGCACCAGTCAATCGCCGAGATCCGCGGTCAGCGACTCCGCTTCGGCGACGTCGTCGCAGTCCACCTTGACACGCACGGCCCACCCCCGATTCCTCTCGCGGCCCTTCCCGCCCCGTACCTCGGTAAAACCTTCGGCACATCCGACCCGGTCTCCTCAACAAGGCCGGACCCACCGCGATTGCCGGATCTGCCGGAGCAAAGCTTGACGTTGGCCACATCGACGTCGGGCGCTGGTTCATCCCCCGCGCGCGGGGAGCAGATCGTCGGCCAGCTGGCCGCAGTCCCGCTCTGGGGGTCATCCCCGGGTGCGCGGGGAGCGGGCTCAGTGACCTGGGACTCCATCGAGGCAGCAGGCTGATTTCGAGCACTTTCATTGACCCCGGCATTCTTAGCAAGAGCCTTGGCTGGTCAAGATAGGGCCTGCCCCCTATCCCACAGCTGACCGCAGCCGACGAATGACGGGACGCGTGCCAAGCCCGCAGCTCGCAGCCGGCACACCCACCACACCACCCCCGCCTCAGATCACCGGCGGCCTCCCCAACCGCGTCATCCGCCACACCGTCCGCCACCGCATCGGCCGCCTCGGCGGGCACGGGACGCGGAGGCCCTCGAAGAAGCCCGCCCACCACGCCTTGAGCCCGTGCAGCGGGGGTCGTTGCGTCAGGGTGTACGCCGCCCACGTGGCGAGGTAGATCGGTACGAGCACGGCCGGCAAGTGGCGCTTGGCCAGCCAAACCCGGTTGCGGCCGGTGTTGCGGTAGTAGACGGCATGCCGGGACGCCTCGGTGCGTGGGTGGCGCAGCACCAGGTCCGCGCGGTAGTCGATCTCCCACCCCGCGTCCAGCGCCCGCCACGCGAAGTCCGTCTCCTCGTGCGCGTAGAAGAACTCCGCCGGGAACTCCCCGACCTCGTCGATCACGCTCATCCGGATGGCGTGCGCGCCCCCGAGGAACGTCGTGACCGGTCCGGAGACGGTGGGGTCGGCGCCGCCGAGGCGGGGTACGTGGCGGCGCTGGGTGTGGCCCTCCTCGTCGACGATCCGGAAGCTCACGATCCCGAGCCGGGGGTTCGCGTCGAAGGCCTCCCGTACCAGCCGCAGCGAGTCGGTCCGCGGCAGCAGCCCGTCGTCGTCCAGGACCAGCACGATGTCCGCGCCGCCGTGCTCGCGCAGCCACCGCACACCGGCGTTCCGGCCGCCCGGGATGCCCAGGTTCTCCGGCAGTTCGACGGCCGCCATCCGGGCGGGGAGCGGGCCCGGTCGTACGCCTTGGCCCAGCACCACCACCTTCGCCGGCGCACCGCCCTCCTGCGTCGCCACCGAGTCGAGGAGGGCGTGCAGTTCCGGATCCCGGTCCCCCATGGTCAGGACCACCACCCCCACCCTGGCGGCCGTCACGCGGCGTCCCGCAGGAGCTCGGTGGCGCGCTGTTCCAGGGCCGCCGCTCCGGGTACGCCCCGCACTCGGTAGCCGGCCGCCACCGTACGGATGGACCTGACCTCCTTGCGGCTGCGGTCCGATGCCACGCCGTCCATGAAGTCGAGCGAGCGGCTCCACAGCCCGACGGCCTCCTCGTGGCGGCGCTGCGCGGCGACCGACTTCCCCAGGTTGACCATGGTCAGGGCGTGTCCGCGCTGGTACGTGCCCGGCGTACGGGCCACCATCGCCGCGCGGTAGTGCCGTTCGGCCGCGGAGTAGTCCTTCATCGCGGTCAGCGTCCGGCCCGTGTGCGAGGCGACCGTGGCGGCGACCGGCCCGGACGCGGCGGCGTACGACGGCACCAGGTCCCCCGTGTCCGACAGCGCGTCCTCGGCGGCGAGCAGCGCCCCCGCCGCCTTCGCGTGCTCGCCGGCGGTTCCGTACGCCCTCGCGCAGGTGACCAGCAGCAGCGCCTCGGTCTGCCGGTCGACCTTGCCCGCGGCCCGGCGAAGCGCCTCCTGCGCGAGCTCCGCGCAGGAGCCGGAGTGACCGAGGTCGAGGGCCTGGTGCGTCATCGCGCGCATGAGCCACGCCGCATGGCCGGCCGGGTCGCTCTCGCAGGCCAGTTGGTACCCGAGCAGGTAGTACTGCTGGGCCGCGCCGTCGCGGCCCAGGTCGTGGTGCTTCCAGCCGACGAGGCAGGCCAGCTGCGCGGCCGCCCCGAACGCGTCGTTCCGTACCGCGTCCGAGGGGAAGCGGGCGCGCAGCATGGGGGTGACGGTGTCGGTGAGGTACGCGGTGACCGTGGTCAGGCCGTGGCCGCCGCCGAGCTTCTCGTCCGCACTCCGGAACATCTCGGTCATCCGGCGGACGACGCCGACCTCCTCCGTGCCGACGACGGGGCTCGCGCCCCTTCCGGCGGCCTTCAGTACGGCGGCCACGGCCTCGTGGTCGTAGGTGAGGGGCAGGCCGACGGCGGCCGTGGCGAAGGCGGCGTTGAGGAATTCCCTGCGGCGGAGCATCGCTGATCTCCCGAGGTCGGCGGCAGTGGCCAGCGGATCGGCGCTCAGGGCCTCCCCGATGCCTGCGCAGCCTAGACCGACTTCGGTGACGGTCACCTTCCGCTTGAGCCTTCTTGACAGCGCTTCGGCGACGTACGCACGGGTCCGGCCGCTCGGTGTCCCGCCGGCGACCCAGTACGCGATGGCCGACGGCGCGGTGCCCAGCCGCTCCCCCGCTTCGGCCGCGACCGCCCGGATCTCCCGCGCGAGCGCGTAGTACGTGATTCCGGCCTCGGCGATGACGGCCGCCAGCTCGTCGTTCGGTGTCCGGCTCTCCGTCATCTTCGGCCCCCTGGAGCGATCTTGAACGGATTGAACGGGTTCCCGGGTCCTCCACCGTACCGGCACTGCGTGACCGCTTGTTCACTGAATGCGAGCACCCGCCGCAGTCCATGGGCCGGGACGAGGCCGTGTCGGCCGACCGTCACCCGATGCGAGGAGGAGGACAGCCATGGCAGTGAACGGACCGGCGCAGGACGACACCGACGTCACGACGGAGAGGGAGACGGCAACCGGCCCCGATGGTCTCGTCCGTGTGCCGTACGGGTCGCCCTCGCCCCGGCTCCTGGCCCGCGCCGATCGCGGCCTCGCCCGCTTCCTGCACGACTTCCGCCCCACCCCCACCGCCCAGCAGCCCCCAGACGGGAACGGGACCCGAGCACGCACCGGCACAGGCGCCGGGGACCACCGGCCATGAACACATCCCCAGACATCGGCTTCGGCCACGAAGCGCATCCACTGCTGGGCCACCTGGTCCGCGACGTCGCCTCCGGCACCGAGGGGTTGCTGATGGCCGTCGTCCTGGAGGAAGTCGCCACCCACACCGGCCCGCGGTGGACCCGCCGCGCCTACATCCGCCCCGAGGCCGGCGGCATCGAGCTCGCGACCGCCGTGGCCAACGTCCAGCCCGTCGCGGCTGCCTGAGCCTGCCCGCCACCGCCGCCGGGTAGCGCGACCACCACCTCAAATGGCCCGGGCCCCAGCCGTCCCGACTCACCCCACCCACCCACCCACCCCACCCCACACGGAGGCATCGTGTACGACCGTTCCCCCCTCGCCGCCCTGACCGGCTCCACCGTCCTGGTCACCGGCGGCGCGGGGCTCATCGGCTCCCGCATCACCGCCCGGCTGCGCGCGCTCGGCGCCCGTCCCATCTCGCTGTGCAGCATGGACGCGTACCCCGCGCACGTGTACGCCGACTTCTTCGGCGTCGACCCCACCGACCCCGACGTGGTCACCGGCGACATCCGCGACGCCCCGCTCGTCCGCAAGCTCGTCGCGGAGTGCGACTACGTCGTCCACGCGGCCGCGCTCGCAGACGTCGCGGCCTGTACCCGCGAGCCGCTCGCCGCCATCGACACCAACATCGCCGGCACGCAGGCGGTCCTGGACGCCGTCGCCGCCAGTACCCGGATCCGCCGCCTGGTGTTCGTGTCATCGGCGAGCGTCTACGGCGACGGCAGCCCCGAGGAGGCCCACAGCCAGGAGCTGCTGACCATGCGCCAGCTGCTGGAGGCCGTCCACGGACGGATCCCGCCCCAGTTCCGCGAGGACGACCGGATGCGGCCGGTGTCGGTGTACGGGAACTCCAAGGCCTGGGGCGAGGAGCAGACCGCGCTCGTCCTGGGCCGGGCGGGCGTCTCGTACGGCATCGTCCGGTACTTCTCCGTCTACGGGGAGCCGCAGACCGTCAAACCGAACAGCCACTCCTGGGTGGTGGCCTGGTTCGCCGCCCGCGCCGCCCTCGGGCTGCCGCTGCACCTGAACGGGGGCGGCCGCCAGGTCCGCGACCTCACGCACGTCGACGACATCGCGGAGGGCACACTGCGCGCCCTGACCAGCCCCCGGGCGCACACCGAGACCCTCAACATCGGTACCGGGGTGGGCACCAGCATCCGCGACGTCGCCGAGCTGGTCCGCGCCCACTACCCGGGCACGCCGCTGCTGGATACGCCGCTGCCGGCCGGGGACCCGCTCGGCGGGTACGCCTCGACGCGCCGGATGGAGAACGTACTGGGCTGGAAGCCGCGGGTGGCCGTCGCCGACGGCGTGGCCCGCTACGTGGAGTGGCTCCGGAACACCCCGCACGCCGCACCGGCCTGGCTGGCCGGGGCGGCGCAGCCCGCGCCCCGCAGTCCTAAATGACGGGCGGCCTGCCCAGCGCGGCCATCCGAACGACGGTCCGCCACCGCATCGGCCTGCGCGGTCCGGCATCGACCCGCACCCCTTCGGCGAACCCGCCGAACCAGGCGCGCAGCCCGGTCGCCGATCGTGTCCGGGCCACGGTCAGCAGGGTCCAGACACCGAGGTAGACGGGTACGAGAGGTCCGGGCAGATGGCGCTTGGCGAGCCAGACCCGGTTGCGGGCGGTCATCCGGTAGTAGACCGCGTGCCGGGCGGGCGAGGTCTTGGGGTGCTGGAGCACGAGTGCGGGCTCGTAGAGGATCTCCCACCCGGCGTCGAGCGCCCGCCAGGCGAGGTCGGTCTCCTCGTGGGTGAAGAAGAACGCGTCGGGCCAGCCGCCCGTCTGCTCCAACATCGGCATCGACAGGGCGTGGCCACCGCCGAGGAAAGTGGTGACCAGCCCGCGCCGCATCGGATCCTTCGCCCGCAGCCGCGGGATGTGCCGCCGCTGCGTCTCGCCCCTCTCGTCGGCGATCCGGAAACCGACGATGCCCAGCCGCCCCGCCCCGGCCTCGTACAGGTCGGCGATCCGGCGCACGACACCGGCGTCGACGAGCAACCCGTCGTCGTCCAGATCCACCAGTACGTCGACGTCCCCGAACTCCCGCAGCCGCCGCCAGGCGACGTTGCGCCCGCCCGAGACGCCGAGGTTCTCGGCCAGCTCTACCCCGACCACACCGTCCGGCAACCCGGGCAGCGCGCAGCCGTTTCCGACCACGACGATCCGTACGGCGGCCTCGTCCTGCTTGGCGACGGAATCCAGCAGGGCCCGCAGCTCGGGCATCCGGTCGCCCATCGTCAGCACGGCCACGCCCACGCGCGGTCGGGTCACACCCATCACGTCCTTCCCTGCACCGGGTAAACGGCGAGCGTACCGCCGCCCCGCCCACTCCCGACCCAACCGAAAGGCCCACGCCATGCCCCGAACACCGACACCGACACGTACCCGGGCACGAACGCAGCCACCGCTCCGGCTCGGCGACTACGTCTCGGCCCCGACCCGCGGCCCGCTCTCCGAAACCCCGTACGGCAGCCTCGACACCCTCGACCTCGCCGACTTCCTTGCCCGCTGGCCCGAGCTCCACCGCGAGGCGCTCGCCGCCCTCGGGGAGGCGGGCCGTATCCACCCGACGGCGTTCGTCCACCCCCGGGCGATCGTCGGGCACGACGTGATCATCGGTGCGGGCGCGAAGGTCTTCGAGTTCTCGTCCGTACGCAAGGGCAGTGTCGTGTGCGCCGGCGCGTCGGTCGGCTTCAACTGCGAGGTGACGGCGGCATTCATCGGCGAAGACGCGGTCCTGGGCCACCGCATCGGCGTCAACCGGACGCTCGTCGGCGCGGGGGCGCACCTGTCCGCGGGGGTCACGGTGGCCGCGATCAACCTGTGCGACGACATGCGCGCCCCGGACCGCGAGGTCATCATCCGCACCGGTACGGGCATCTACCGCTGCGGCACCCCGCAGTTCGGCGCCGTCATCGGCGACGGCACCCAGACCGGCAACAGCATCAGCCTCGGCCCGGGCACCGCCATCGGCCGCCACACCCGCATCGCGAGCGGCGTCACCCTGGCCGTCCGCACGGTCCCGCCGCACTCGACGGTGACCACACGGCACACCGCCGAGGCCGTGGTCCGGGCCCGACAAACCCGCTGACCTCGGCTACGGCTGCCAGCAGCTCACGCACCGGTCAGGCTCCGCCGCGAGATCCCCAAGAGGGCTACGGGTCTCCGCCCAGGCGTCGCACTGGGGAGCAGCCACTCGGCTGATGCCGAAGCCGACGTAGGTCGGTCATCCCCGCATGCGCGGGGAGCAGGCTTTGTGACCTGGGACTCTAGCCGGGCTGCAGGCTGTTTTCGAGCACTTCCAAACAATCCGGCATCCTAGGCAAATCGCCCAGATAGTCGAGATGGGACACCACGAGCAAGCCAGGCCCGCGTCCCGGAGCAAGGCCACACAACGTCCACGATCGCTGCCCGGCTACCCCTCAGAGCTGCCACCCTGCGGCACCTGCCCCTTCGCCAGCCGCTGCACGACGGTCAGCGCCAAGCCGAGTTGCGGTGCCGTCACCGGGCCACGATCCGGTAGGGAGACATGGTGCCAGGCGCGCAGCGCCAGCTCCTTGTCCCCGTCGGCGGCCTGGAGGACGTGCCCCTTGGCCTCGTCCTCCCCGACGGACTCCGTCTCCGGCCCCAGGTCCATCAAATGCACCACCACCCGGGCCTTGTGCATCGGGTTCGACGCCAGCGCCTCCATCTCCTTGTAGACCAGCACCCGCCGCCCCACCAACGCCTCAGCCCTCGCGATCATCGCCGCACCCGCATCCGTGTCCCCGCGGTCCGTACGAATGGCCGGCTCCAGCTCACCCGAGACGTTGCGCAGCAGCAGAACACCCCGCGTACTCGACTCCTCCACCGTGACGCCCAGCAGCGTCGCCGGAAACCTGGTCGCCGCGGCCAGCCGCTGCACGTCCCGCGCCACCACATCACCCAGCACGAACAGGTCGACGGCCAGCGCCCGCACCCGGGCCTGCCAGGCAGACTCTTGCCCCACCGCACACGGACCGGCCGCCTGCGCGGCAGCGACAACAAGCGACTGATGACTGCTCATGCACCCATCATGACCGCCCCGTACAGCAAGCCTCTCCACCTCGACGGCCGCAGGAGCGGCCCTGGCGCTCCCGCTGCCCCGCTGCCGACTCCACAACCGGCCGACGGCAGGCAACTGCACGTACGCACGCCCGACCACCGCCACAGAGCTCGCTCGGGCTCGGCCACATCTCCACTGCGACCATCACACGCTGAGCACCAATGACAGCTGCATCGCCCTGGACCACAGATCAACATTCGCCGCCATCGGACAGCCAGAGGCCGAGAACAAGCGCAGCCCAGGCGCTCCAGGCCAAGATCTTCCTGCAGGCGTGATCAAGCCCGCACCTTTGGCCACTTAGGCCGCTGAACTGCCCCGAAACCCTCCGTATCCTTACAGATGATCATGGGGGTGGGGATTTTGGCAGGCAAGGGCAACAGCGACCTGGAGATGGATCCGGTCGCGGTGAAGAACCTCACGGACGGCCTGCGTGCCGCGATCGGTGAGTTGCGCGAGTTCGGTTCGGCGGGGCCCGCGTCGATGGGCGGCGGCTTCGGAAAGTTGGCCATGACCGGCATGGAAGCCGGTCACGGGCAGGTGGCGGGGGTTTTCGAGGAACTCTGCGCCCGCTGGGAGTGGGGTGTGCGCGCTCTCGTCCTCAGCGCGAGCGAGCTGGCGAGTGGCCTCAAGATCTCTGCGGGGATGGTCTGGGAGGAGGACCAGTACCGCGAAGGAACCTTCAAGGTCGCCGCGAACTCCGTGATCGGCAATCCGCACGCGGACGAGGACGAGACCAAGGAGAAGTCCTGGGACGAGATCAGGACGCCCCTCCGGCAGGAGACCCCGGAAGAGGCCCAGAAGGCCCGCGACGACTTCCAGCAGATCTGGGACCAGGCCAAGCGCGATTCGCTGACCAAGGGCTTCAGCGGTCAGCTCGTCGAGGGTGCGGCCGAATACGCCGGGATGGACCGTGAGGAGCTCGACCAGGCTCGGGCCCGCGCTACCGAGGGTGGGAACTGATGGGACGCGACCTCGGCGAGTGGATCGATGCCGGCGGCAAGGCCCTGGGAGAGGGCCTGCAATGGGTGGGCGACAAGGCTGCGGACCAGTTCGAGAGCGTCGGCTGGCAGGACGGTGCCAAGGCGGTCCGTACCGGGGCGGACATCATCGCGAACCGCCTCGGGGCGGAGGTCGGCGAATACGAGCTGGGCCAGACCGACGATCCCAAGAGGCTGGTCCACGGCAGTGCGTCCAAGCTCCGCGCGACCGCTTCCCACCTGAGTGACTTCCAGGCCGCCTTCGACCAGACGGGCCAGGGCCTGAAGGGTCTCGACCACGACGGGATCCAGGGCGCCTCCGCCGAGGCCTTCCGTACGACGGCCCAGAAGCAGCCCCCGAAGTGGTTCGCGGCCGCGGATGCCTTCGAGACCGCGGCCGGTGCGCTGAATCGTTTCGCGGACACGGTGGAATGGGCGCAGGGCCGGGCCCAGGAGGCGCTGGACGAGTACAAGACCGCGGTGAAGACCTCGCAGGCCGCGCACGACGCGTACAACAAGTGGGTCGACTCGTACAACGAGGCGGTCCGGGCCAAGCAGGATCCTCTGCCGGCCCGTCCCATGGGCTTCACCGACCCCGGCACGGACGGCATCAAGGCCGCCCGCGAAAAGCTGGCCGAGGCCCGTCGCCAGCGTGACGAGGCAGCCCTGTCGGTGGTCAAGGCGCTGGAGACGGCACGGGACGCGGCGCCGCCGATGCCGTCGGCGACCATGCAGTTGGCATCCGAGGCGCTCCGCATGGGTGTCAGCGCCCAACACGCCGGCGGAGGCTTCGTGAAGGGCGCCGCGGAAACGATCAGCTTCTTCCGTGCCGTCGACCCCGACGACCCCTACAACCGCATGCACCCGACCGAGTACAAGATGCGGTTGCAGGGCATGGGGGTCGGCCTCATGACCACGGCGAACGACCCGGCGGCAGCGGGCTCCCGCATGTACCACGAATTCATGAAGGATCCCGACGAGTTCGGCGCCAAGACCTTCTTCGATTTCGTCGCCGGGACGAAGGGCATGGGAACTGGGGCCAGTGCCCTCAAAAGGGGTTCGTCTCTCGGCCGTTTGGCCAACGGCGAGCTGCCGAAGCCCCATCTGCCAGATGCGCCCGATCGCATGCCTTCAGCCCGGGAGAACCTCAACGAGAACAGGGCGGGCAACTCCCGGGAGCATGAGTCCAGGACATGCGTCGACGACCCGGTCGACGTCGCGACGGGCCGGATGCTCCTGCCCCAGACGGATCTGGTCCTCCCCGGCTCACTCCCCCTCGTCTTCGGTCGGACCTTCGAGTCCTCGTACCGCTCGGGGCGCTGGTTCGGACCCACCTGGGCCTCGACGGTCGACCAGCGCCTGGAGATCGACGCGCAGGGCGTCGTCCTCGTCCAGCCGGACGGCAGCCTGCTGGAGTACCCGCACCCCGAACCGGCCGGCGAGTCCGTCCTGCCCACTCTCGGCCGACGCCTGCCCCTGACGTGCGACGCCGACGGCTGGTACACCGTCACCGACCCGGACACGGGCGTCGTCCGACACTTCTCGGAAGACGGCCTCCTCTCACAGATCGACGACAGGAACGGCGCCTGGATCGCCTTCACCTACGACGAGCACACAGGCGCTCCGCTCGCGGTCTCCCACAGCGGGGGCTACGAACTGCGCATGACCTCCGCCGAGGGCCGAATAACCGGCGTCGCCCTCGCCGACGGCACGGAGATCCTGCGCTACGGCTACACGGACGGCCACCTCACCGAAGTCACCAACTCCTCCGGCCGCCCGCTCCGCTTCGACTACGACGCACTCGGCCGGATCACCTCCTGGACCGACACGAACGACCGCCGCTTCGACTACGTCTACGACGAGCGCCACCGCTGCGTCGCCCAGTCCGCCCCCAGCGGACACCTCAACGTCCGCTTCGCCTACGAAGACGGCATCACCACCCACACCGACTCCCTGGGCCACGTCACCCGATACGTCGTCAACGACCTGGCCCAGGTCACCGCGGAGATCGACCCGACCGGCGCCACCACCCACTACACGCGCGACACCTACAACCGCCTCCTGACCCACACGGACCCGCTGGGCCACACCACCCGCTTCACGTACGACGACCAGGGCCGGCTCACCACGGTGACCCGCCCGGACGGCCGCGAGGTCCACGCGGAGTACAGCCCGCTGGGCCTCCCGATCAAGGTCCTCCGCCCCGACGGCCTGGCGACCCACACCACGTACGACGCCTGCGGCAACCCCACCTCGGTCACCGCACCGGCAGGCACCACCACCCACTACGCATACGACGTCCGTGGCCACCTCGCCTCGGTGACCGACGCCCTGGGCGCGGTCACGACGGTCCGCTGCGACCCGGCCGGCCTCCTCATCGAGGCCACCAACCCCCTGGGCGCAACGACCCGCTACACCCGAGACGCCTTCGGCCGCCCGATCGCCGTCACCGACCCCCTCGGCCACACGACCCACCTCACGTGGAGTACCGAGGGCCGCCTCCTTCACCGCCGAAACCCGGACGGCAGCGCCGAGTCCTGGACGTACGACGGCGAGGGCAACTGCCTCACCCACACCGACGCGGTCGGCGGAGTGACGCTCTCCGAGTACGGCGACTTCGACCTCCTCACAGCCCGCACCGGGCCGGACGGCGTCCGCCACTCCTTCACCCACGACACCGAACTGCGCCTCACCGGCGTCACCAACCCCCAGGGCTTGACCTGGTCCTACACCTACGACCCGGCAGGCCGCCTGGCTTCCGAAACTGACTTCGACGACCGCACCCTCACCTACGCATACGACGCGGCAGGCCGCCTTACCTCCCGCACGAACGCACTGGGCGCGACGACCACGTACGCGCACAACGCCCTCTCCCAGCTCCTGCGCAAGGAGACGGCGGACGGCATCACCTCGTACGAGTACGACGTCTTCGACGAGCTAGCCCAGGCAGTCACCCCGGACGGCACGGTCCTGACCCGCCAACGCGACGCATTCGGACGCCTCGTCTCAGAAACCACCGACGGCCGCACCGTCTCCTACACCTACGACTCCCTGGGCCGCCGCACCGGTCGCACGACCCCCACCGGCACACAATCCGAGTGGACGTACGACGCCACGGGCCACCGCACCCACCTCACCACCTCGGGCCGCACGATCACCTTCGAGCGCGACGCGGCGGGCCGCGAGCTCACCCGCACGATCAGCCCCGACCTCGCGCTCACCCACACCTACGACCCGCTCGGCCGCCTCACGGACCAGCACCTCCTTGGCCAGGACGGCCGCACCCTCCAACGCCGCGGCTACAGCTACCGCGCCGACGGCGCCCTGACCGCGATCGACGACGCGCTCGCAGGCCCGCGCACCTTCACCCTGGACACAGCAGCACGGGTCACCTCCGTCAAAGCCTCCAACTGGTCGGAGCTCTACGCCTATGACGAGGCCGGCAACCAAACCTCGGCCTCCTGGCCGACCCGCCACCCCGGCTCCGAGTCCCAAGGCGACCGCTCGTACGAGGGCACCCGCATCACCCGCGCGGGCTCGATCCGCTACGAACACGACGCCCTCGGCCGCACCGTCCTCCGCCAGAAAATCCGCCTCTCCCGCAAGCCGGACACCTGGCACTACACGTGGGACGCGGAAGACCGCATGACCGGGGTCACCACCCCCGACGGCACCCACTGGCGCTATCGCTACGACGCCCTGTCCCGCCGCACGACCAAACAACGCCTCACGCCCTCCGGCGACATCGCGGAAGAGACCCTCTTCACCTGGGACGGCACCACCCTCTGCGAGGAGACCGCCGGCCCGGTCGCCCTCACCTGGACCCACAACGGCCTGCACCCCCTGACCCAGGCGGAGCGCGTCCTCGGCACCACCGACGACCGCTTCTTCGCCATCGTCACGGACCTCATCGGCACCCCACGCGAACTGGTGGACGAGTCCGGCGACATCGCTTGGCGCGCCCGCTCCACCCTCTGGGGCTCCACCACTTGGACCCGCAACGCCACGGCCTACACGCCCCTCCGCTTCCCGGGCCAGTATTTTGACCCCGAAACCGGCCTCCACCACAACTACTTCCGCACCTACGACCCCGACACGGCCCGCTATCTCACCCCAGACCCCCTGGGCCTGACACCCTCCCCCAACCCGGCCGCGTACGTTTCCAACCCTCAAACGTGGTCCGATCCGCTCGGACTCGCCCCGTGCCCGAAAGGAAGATGGGAAGAAAAGGCCGACTTCTCCAGCCAGAAGACAATGAGCAAAAAATATCATGCTCACGCCGGAGACTTCATCGACAACCCAGGAAACCTGAATGGCAAGAACCTCAGACTGTTTGAAGAAGAACTACGCAAGCACATGCTGGAACCTGATACAAAAATATACAGGTTTCACTACCGAAAACCTGGAGACACAGCGATTGGCTTCATCGACCCGAACTCCCTGAAGATGGTAATGCTGCGTCCGGACGGAAAATTCTGGAGCGCGTACCGTCTAAGCGATGGACAGTTTTCCGATATTGTCGAGAGGGCATGGCTATGGTAACAAGCAGCGACAGCGAGAAGCAGGGTTATTCCGACAATGCGTCGGGTCGACCACACAGCAAGTTCAGAACCCAACATAGGCAGTGGAAAACAGCTGCGGAGGTTCCCGCAGATTCGTCAACCGGTCAGCAACTGAGTCTCATGAGAAGGCTGTCCCTCGAGCAGATCCAGCCGGAGAAGTTCGCCAAACTGTGGCTCGACGCTCGGAGGAAATCCCTGAACGAGAACGAGCGCATCGGCGAGCACCTCTCTCGGTGCCTCAACCAGGTCTTCTACGCATTGGACTCATACCCGATGGACCCGGAGCTTCGCGAGGAGGGAGATGTTACCGATACCGAGCTCATCGAAATCGTGAATCAGATGCTCGATCGGATCGATCAAGGCGCTGAATGAAGAAGCCCAGCCGCCCCCAAGGGCAAGCTCCCCAGAGAACCTGCGGGTGGCGACGAGCCTGCGAGGCAGCGAACCTGAGCGGCATTCTCGTCGCCACCCAGGCGCTCACGGCGTTGACGGAGTGACATCCGTCGCCGTTCGACGACGTGGACCGAATGTGGGAGAATCTGCGCTCCCTCGTCACGGGGCGTATTGGACGAAGAATGGGCTGTGTGTAGTGGAGGGATTCACCGGCGAGCCGCTGGAGAGGATGGTGTTCCAAGCCATCGGTACGCCCGGTGTCGAGGTGCGGCTGACCGTGCTGAGCTGGTGCCCCCGCGACCGGAGACCAGGCGCCGTGGCTCCTCGCTATGGTCACCCTCGTCGACAAGGGAGCCGGACTGATCGGCCGCGATGAGCTGCTCGTCAGCTTCCCAGGTGGCGACTGACCGCAGAGCGTGGGCACCGGGCTCACGGGTGACAGGGCACTCGAACCGACCTGCGGGCGAACCGGCTCGTCCGCCCGTTCCCCTGGGGTCATCACCACGAGTGCAGAGGAGCAATCAGCGGCTCAGTCCTCGCCAGGTAGCAACGCGGGTTCATCCCTACAAGCGGAGGAAGTGGGCGAAGTCAAAGTGGCCCACCGATCCGCCGGGGTCCCTGCCCCGCGTCACCGCGGCGAGGAATCGGGGTCCGCTTCCAGAACAGCCAGAACTCCGCGAAGCGCCGGTGCTGCCACGTTCCCGCGCCCAACTCGCTCAGCGCATAGGCCGTGGTCTTGAAACCGTCTCCGTGATGGAACTCAGCGCCCCACACGCCAAGCCGCACCGAAACGACCTCGTCCAGCCCCAAGCGGTAGGTCCCCCACAGGTTGACCGCCACGATCCCTGCAGGGCCAACCTCGAGCCGGACCTTGAAAATCGCCCACCAGAAGAACAATGCGACGCCGACGGCCAACCCCGACCACAGCCCGGCCGGCCGTGCCGTCTCCCCTCCCGGAGAGGAACCCACCCGGCCCAACCGAAGAGCGCCTTCACACCGACAACAACCGGGCTCGCATAGCCCGCCATGCGAGCCGCCCCACCCACCCGCCAGACCGACACCGAGTCCCTACCCTGGTTGTCCATGCCCGGATTGTGCGCCACACAGGTTGACCAAACAGATAGGGGCACCCCCTCTGGGGCACCACCGTCGAGAAGTCCATGCCGGCCGTATCAGGCTGCGTGGGTGACGTCGTGGCCGCCGATCACCCGCACGTCACCGCCCTGGGCCGGAGTGGCCTGGCGGGCGGTGACGAGCCGGCTGTGCGCGCGACGGTCTGCCAGGCTGTCCGGGCTGTCCCCACCGCACGCCACCGTTCCCCGAGGCGTGGCAAGGAGCGGCACGCCTTCCGCTGCTTGCCGTACGGGCGCGCCGTCCTCAGATACGGTGCAGGTGTTCCGTGAACAGGGCGCGGGCCTGGTCGATGTCTTCCGGCGTGGCCGCGCCGCGCTTGGGGAGCACGAAGAAGTAGCCCATGCTGCCGGTGAGTACGAAGAGTTCTGGGGTCTCGAACCACCAGGGGTAGCCGCGCCACCCGTCGTCCTCTTCCTGACCACCATCGGCGGCTCCCCGCGTGCGCATACCGTCCTCGGTGAGCGTGGTACGGATGGTGCCGAGGGCGGCATCCTTCGCGTACAGCTCCTTCATCCGGAACCTGCGATGCCACTGCCGGATCCCGAGTGAGGCGACCACGACGGTGACCCCCACGAGGACAACTCCGCCCCAGCCCAGATGCCACAGCCACACACGCAGGAGCACGGCCGCGGCCGCGGCCAGAATGGGCAGCCAGAGCATTGCGGTACGCCCCGGCCAGGGCCCCCAGGTGAACCGGCGCAGGGCCGCATCGTAGTCCGGAGCCTGCGCGGCGTACTCGAAACGGGCGGTGCACAAGGGCCGTACTTCCGGCCCCCGTGGCCTGATTCATGTCCATAAAGCGGAGGGTATGACACGTTACCGCACACGACTCCGGGCCCCCGGCTTGGACCGTGATGGACGGCCTCGGTCTCACCCACAGCCTCACCCCTCCCCGGATTTCCAGTAGCCGATGAGGTCCGGCGCCATGCTGCCGGTCAGGCAGGCTTCGACCCGGACGCCTGACTGCACGACAAGGACAGTCTCGGAGATGCTCACGGACAGCCCCGGCCCCCACGGACACGGCGCCAGCCCGAGGAGCAATCCGCGGCCCGCGTCCGCGCCCGAGCGAATATACTGAGGGCACCAAGTTACTCAGGCACGAGAGGCCCTCCACCGTGGTGGAGGGCCTCTCGTATTGGTATGCCCGGTTTGCCGCCGGATTCGCCGGACTCAGGCGACCTGGAGCTTCGGCCGGCCCGTCGGGGTCGGCGGGGCCTGGTGGTACGTCGGCAGCTTCAGGTTCGGCAGGTCCCCCGACTGGATGCGGACCAGGGCCGCCCTGAAGGCCGCCTCCATGCTCTCCGGGCTCTCGTACTTCGCCGCGAGCGGGTGGAGCCGGTAGGAGTTGCCGTTGCGTTCCTCGCTGCGCGGCCTGAGCACGATGTTCAGCTCGCACAGCGGCGCCATCAGCCCGCTGACCGCCTGCGGCGTGACCCCGTACTCGGCGGCCATGTCCTTCTGCCGCACCGCCAGCGCTCCCCCGAAGTCGCTGCGGGAGACCAGGTACTGGAGGAACTTGACGGCGGACCCCGACAGCGGCAGGGCCCAGATGCGCTCCGCGATGATCGGAGACATGACGTTAGCCATGGAACGGCCTTCCTCGTCGAGAGCGGTCGCCCGCACAGGGGCATGGCAGCACTATCACCCGGTACGCCTCCTCGCGCGATAGCTTTCCTCGGCCACGAAGCCGAGGTCCAGCTCCTCCTGGTGAGCCCCCTGGGGACCGACGGCGTACGGGAACTCCTCGGCGTCGTGCTCGTGGCGGTCTGCGATCTCGGCCAGTACGTCCTGCTGGGCCGTGCTGTTGCCGTTGAACCACAGGCGCACGTTGATCTGGATCCGGCCGTTCCCGGCCTTCTCCACCCAGTTGTAGCCGCACAGAGCCTGCACGGCCCGATTGACCGTGGACCGGGTGATCATCTTGCCGTCCTTCTGCGCGGCAATCTTGTTCAGGCCGTCCGTGATCTCCTGCTGCGTGTACTGGGTGATGCCGGTGCCCGGCACCTGTCCTCCCGCGACGAAGAGGAAGACGCACAGCTGGGACTTGGTGATGCTGTTCGCGACGGCCAGCTGGGCCAGCAGCTGCGTGAACCAGTTGCTGGCAAGGCTGTATCCCGCGCCTCCGGCCATGTCGTGGACGGCGCGCGGGTCTGCCGCGTACTCGAACGTGACTCCCTTGAGCCTGCGCCGGCCGCTGGGGTCGGAGGCCTCGGCCACCTTCTCCCCGAGCTGCTGGCCCAGGACCGCCAGGATGTCTCCGTACTCGGCTTCGCTGCCCGCGGCGGTGGGGGCGGGTACAGGCCGGGGCCCGCGCCGACGACGGGCGGGCGGATCAGATGTCACAGGACCTCCTTGTTACTCAGGCGGTCCGAGACTATCCAAAAAATCAACCAGTGCTTGTCTTTTGACGCCTCGGCGCGTCGGAAGACACCTCTGACGCGAGTCCTGTTCGAACGGCGCGCGGAAAGTACACGGTACGTGAAGTTTTCTCGCCGTCAAGCGCCGGAAGTACACGACTGCTTGATTTAGGTTGTCGCGATGGCGACACGTACGTGTAGGGGGCACGGATGGGTTCGCGGCTCTCGGCGCCGCCGGCCCAACGCGCTGACCTGCGGTGTTCTCGGGCGGGTTGGCGGGCTCAGAAAATCAAGTGGTGCTTGAGTTTTCCGCGAAATGTGCTCTCTGGGTACACATTTCAGGAGGCCAAATGTGTCCTGGGGGACACATGCCCCTCGACAAACCTGCAGGTCAGAGGCTTGCGGCGGCCGCGCCCTCTTAATAAAGAGCAACGCGACCGACGGCCCTGGCCGCCCTCTGGTCTGTGAGCTGTGCTGTGCTCTGCCCCTCTTGTGTGCGCTCCTACGGCACATTCCTTTCCAGTAGGGCTCTGCGTCACACAACTACCCATCCATAGTGGCTAGTTGTGTGACGTCTCACCGTGGTCGGTCATGGCTGTCCTCTCCGGCAACCCGACCTCGGCCACGGAATCGCCCCCTCTCGAACCTGTGCCACCGAAAGCCAGCCCCGATGGCGGGTGTGTCGAGCGAGTACGGCCAGTGGCCACCCGCACCACCCCTGACCTCGGCCACATTTCTTGTTCCAAGGCACCGCGGGCCGGCAGCCGCCGACGGAGGCACGCCATCCCGGCGGGGCACCGCAAGCCCGCCAGGGCTGAGGAGCTACCGACCCTGGGCGTCCAGGTGCTGCGGGGAAGAAGCCATGCCCGCTCACGACAGGCGGCCAGGGAGGGACAGCACTTCGAGGTCGCCGCAGATGTTCAGGCGGGGTCCGGACCTCCGCCGGCCTCGACCGGGAGGAGCAGAGCGTGGTAGCGAACAGCGGTGAACACCGTCGGCTCGGGCAGGTTCAGGGCCGCCATCGCTGCCGAGGCGACGTCGTGGCGCTCCCCGTTGACCCTGATTTCAGCCTCCATCCGGCCAGGAAGCCCACCGTAGAAGACCTTGACTCCGTTGAAGAAGGGCGATTCCAAGTCCTCGGTGAACGTGTCGGCGATACGGCGCAGCACGTTCGCCTCCAGCACAGCCGACTGCAGCTTCTGGTTCTCCGAGACGTCGAGCCCGAAGGCCACCGCGCCGGAGGTGATCGAGTGCCAGCCGGGAACTCCCCTCTCGTGATCGGGCCCGGCGTGGTCCGCGAAATGCTCGTGTCCGTCGAGGAGTTCAAGCAGGCACGCGCCGGCTGTCTGGACCCACGCATCGGCAGCCGTCCGAGGGTCCCCGTTCATGGCAACGGCACACTCCATGAAGCAGGGGACGTCCGGCTGGATGTTCACGTCCGGTAGCGCGACGAGTTCGTAGTGGTGTCCGCCCCCATGGATGGGTGGCGCCACGGCCACTGCCCATCCGCGGGGACTGATCAAGGAGTTGCCCTTGAGTTCGGCCCCCTCGGTCACACCTGGTGCGTACTCCTCGAGGCTCGCCTTGACCAGGGCGAGGAACTCAAGGTCGGGGAGGCGTTCAGCAGGCGGGGCAGCAGACAGTTCGGTGTTGCGCGCACGGCGCCGTCGTATCCACAGCATGCGGCGGATCTTACGGAGCGCCCAGCCCTGAACCGAAGATCAGGAAACCTCATTCCGGACAACATCCCCCATACACGAGCAACATGTTACGGCGTGGCGCTTCACCTTCCCCGCAGAAGGTTAGTAAGGTACCCGCATGACCGCTCCATACGATCCGGAAGTCAGGGAAAAGGTAGTCGCCAAGCTGCCCGCGTCCCTGCGGCAGGAACTCAAGGTCCGCGCCGCCCAGTTGGGCGTGGACATCCAGGACGCCGTCACCGAAGGCGTCCACGCCTGGCGTGCCGACGCCTCCGCGGCGACCCCGGTGGACACCTCCGGTGCCTCCTCCTTCTCCACGTACCTCCCCACCGGCCTGTACGGGGAGTTCAAGGAGGACTGCCGGGTCCGTGAGGTCCCGTACAACCAGGGCCTCGCCCAGTCGATCCGGCTGTGGCTCGACACCCACCCCTCCCCCGCCGGGCGCCGCCGGCCCTCCAGCGAGGGGGCCCGCCGGATCGTGGTCTGCAACCAGAAGGGTGGCGTGGGCAAAAGCGCCATCAGCAACGGCCTCTCCCAGGCCCTGGCCGAGACCGGCGCCCGGGTGTGCGTCATCGACTTCGACCCCCAGGGCCACCTGACCCGTCACCTCGGCGCCGAGATGCTCGGCATCAAGGAACCGAGCCTCGCCAAGCACATGCTCGGCGAGATCGAGGGCCGGGTCCGCGAACTGCTCGTACCGATCGAGCACGGCGTCTTCGCCGGCCGCCTCTTCCTCCTGCCCTCCTGCAAGGACGCGTTCCTCCTCGACGCCCGCCTGGCCACCACGCGCCACGTGCGGACGAAGGAGACCGCTCTGGAGAAGGCTCTGGAGGAGCTGGAGGAGGACTTCGACTACATCGTGGTCGACTGCCCGCCCAGCCTCGGCTACACCATGGACACCGCGCTCTACTACGCGCGCACCCGTGAGGGCGAGGCGGAAAAGACCTCCGGCATCATCGTGCCGGTCCAGGCCGAGGACACCTCCGCCGACGCGTACGACATGCTCAGCGAGCAGCTCGAGGACCTGATCGACGACCTCGACATCGAGATCGCCCAGCTCGGCTTCGTCGTGAACCTCTACGACAGCCGCAAGGGCTACGTGGTCACCTCCTCCCTCAACAGCTGGAAGGAGTTCGGGGACCCGCCGGTCATCACCGTCATCTCCGACCTCAAGGAGCAGCGCGAAGCGGTGCGCGTGAAGCTGCCGCTGCTGCACTACGCCCCTGAGTGCGAGCAGTCCGAGGCCATGCGTGAGATCGCCCGGAGGATCGCGGCATGAGCAAGAGCGATCTCCTCGGTACCGGCGCCGCCTTCAGCAATGCGCGACGGGCTGGCGGCCGCAGCGAGCGGGGCCGGGCCAAGGCCATAGCGCAGGGCGACGTGCCTGCGTACGAACTCATCCGGATCCCCCTCGACCAGGTCTCCCCCACTCCCCTGAACCCGCGCCGCAACTTCGGCACGGACGAGGAGATGACCCGCTTCGGCGAGGAGCTCCGCCAGGCGCAGCTCGCGGCGTGTGTCGTCGTTTCGCGGGGTGCCTACCTGGGCCTGTGGCCCGACCACGACTCCCGGATCGGGGCGGCCGCGTACGTCCTGATCAACGGCGAGCGCCGGTTCCGCAGCGCGCTGCACGTGGGTCTGGATTCGCTGGACTTCGTCGTACGGGACGACCTCGCGGCCACCCGTACGGACTTCATCGACCACCTCCTCGCCGAGAACCTGGAGCGGGAGGACTTCGACGTCATCGAGCGGGCGCGCGGTGTGCAGCAGCTCGTCGAGACGTGCGCGGAGCAGGGCAAGGAGCACGGGGCGAAGTCGCGGGCGGCAGAGCGGCTGGGGAAGTCGCCGTCGTGGGTGACGAACCAGCTGGTGCTGCTGGAACTCCCGGAGGAGATCCAGCAGATGCTGAGCTCGGGGGAGTTGCCGGAGCGCGACGGGCGTGCTCTGGCCCGTGCGGCGAAGGACCGTCCGGGCGCCAGTGCGGCCGAGCTGCTGACCCTGCGGGACGAGACCAAGGCGCAGGAAGCGCAGGTCAAGGCGGTCCAGCGGGAGATCCTGCGGGGAGCTCAGGAATCCGCGCCGGCGACCTCGGTGGTATTGGCCGGGGGAGTAGCGGAGGCTGTTGTCCAGGCTCCGGAGCCGCCCCGACTTTTGTCCGCGGACAAAAGTCGGGCTCCTGAGCCCTCTGCTCCTGCAGCCTCCGGCCCTGTTGCGATGCCGGCTCCGACCCCGGTTCCAGTCCCGGTGATCTTTGCCGAGCCGGTGCAGCCGTCGTCGGCCCCCGCGCCGGTGTCCGCCACGGCGGCGGAACCGGAGCGGGCCATCCCCGCCCAGAACCGGATGACGGACACGGCCTCGGTGCCGTGGCAGGACCCGAAGGGCGTTTTCGACGCGATCTGGACCAACATGTCGGCCGAGCACCGCACGGAGCTCACGATGCTGCTGATCGAGAACAACGAGCAGTCCTGAACCTTGCGTTCCGACCGGGCCCCACCGCAACGCAGTACAGCGGTGGGGCCCCGCCGCATCCGGCACGCGATCTGGACGACAGGCCATGGCACGCGCCTCACCGGGCGGGACGAGATTTCGTCCTTCACTCACCAGGTGCTGCCGAGGCCATGAAGGACTCCACGGCCCCGTACGAGGTGGTGGACGTGTTGTTCATCCGCTCCGACGTCGCAGCGGGCAAGGCACACGCTCAGTACTTGACGTTGGATGGACGGCTGATAGGCAACCTGGGCACCCTGGATCTACGTGATGGAACACCGAGATGTTCGCCGAGTGACGTGAGAAGGCTGCATGGATCGGGTCGGGGCGCGTCGAGCCGGCTCGTCGGTGACGAGTTCATCTCGGGAACGGCTACGAGGGCTACGACGCGGTACGTGTCGTAGCCCTCGGTTCGCTGATGATCTGTGAAAGCCCTGCTGGGCCGCAGGCCCCGCTGTCTCAGGCGATCACATTGAGCGCGCGGTACAGCGCGTAGAGGATGGCCGGCAGCGCTCCGACCAGCCCCGATACGGCCAGGATGACCGTGGGGAGTCGATGGGTGCTACGCAGCGACCTGACCAGATAGCCGACCAGAGCGAAGTAGGCCAGCGTGATGATCACGCCGGCCAATAGCCCCACCGACGAAGTTGTGAAGTGCATGACAGTGCGCACTCTCCTAACGTCCGATTGCCCAGTCCGTATGTGCACCGGCAGGCCGCAGGAGAGTCGCGTCGACGGAACCCTTGGCTAGAGGGTCCTCGGCACCTTCCGCGGCGTGACGACGCTTCGACGGTAGCCCAAAGTCGGTCCCACGCAATAGAGTTGAAGAGATTTGAATACGCCAAGGACCCCGGGAAGCCATCCCGGGGTACCTTTGCGACGCATGGCGAACCGGACTGGGCAGTCTGGTATCGGACGTCAGTAGAACCATGCTGGTCTTCCGGGATATACGAACGATGTACGTCCTGCATACGTAGAGACGGAGGTCGGCAGGGGGGTGCAGGCCAAGTGACGGCAGTTGTAGCAGCGGAGGAATCGAAGCCGAGGTTCGCGGTGCTCGGCCCGGTCCGCGCCTGGCGTGGCTCCGAGCCCATTTCCCTCGGGAGCCCCCAGCAGCGGGCGCTGCTCGCGGCGCTCCTGTTGCGCGAGGGCCGCACCGCCACCGCGCCGGAACTGCTCGACGCCGTCTGGGGCGAGGACCCGCCGCCGCAGTCTCTGGCCGTTCTCCGTACGTACGCCTCCCGGCTCCGCAAGACTCTTGCCCCCGGGCTGCTCGTCTCCGAATCGGGCGGCTACGCCATCCGCCTGCCCCGCGACGCGGAACCCCTTGACCTCGTCGTGGCGCAAGGTTTCGCCGCCGAGGCCGAGCAGGCTCGTGCTGCCGGGGACCGGCTGCTCGCCCGCACTCTGCTGGCCCGCGCCCTTGACCTGTGGGACGGCGAACCGCTCGCCGGGGTCCCCGGCCCGCACGCCGAGATGCAGCGCACCCGGCTGGAGGAGTGGCGCCTGCAACTGCTGGAGACCCGCCTCGACCTGGACCTGGAGGTCGGCCACCACGCGGAGGCCGTCTCCGAGCTCACCGCCCTCACCGCCGCCCACCCCCTGCGCGAACGCCTGCGCGAGCTGCTGATGCTCGCCCTCTACCGCAGCGGCCGGCAGGCCGAGGCCCTCGCCGTCTACGCCGACACCCGCCGCCTCCTCAGGGACGAACTCGGCGTCGACCCCCGTGCGGAGCTCGCCGCCCTCCAGCACCGCATCCTGCGAGCCGACGCCGAGTTGATGCAGACCGAGAACCTCCCCACGGCGACCGCGCCGGTACGGATACGGCCCGCACAGCTCCCTGCCACCGTGCCCGACTTCACGGGCGCAGCACGCCACGTCGCCGAACTGGAAGATGTCCTTTCCCGTGCAGCCAAGGAAAGGGTCATGGTGGTTGCCGCGCTCGCCGGCATCGGCGGCGTCGGCAAGACCACCCTCGCCGTACACGTCGCCCACACCGCCCGCGCCCACTTCCCCGACGGCCAGCTCTACGTCGACCTCCAAGGCACCTCACCGAGCCCGGTCCAGCCCGAGGCCGTTCTGGGTGCCTTCCTGCGCGCGCTCGGCACCCCCGATGCAGCCATCCCGGACTCGCCCGAAGAGCGGGCCGCTCTCTACCGCTCCACCCTCGACGGCCGCCGCGTCCTGGTCCTGCTCGACAACGCCCGCGATGCCGCCCAAGTCCTTCCGCTGCTGCCGGGCGCTCCGGGCTGCGCGGCCCTGGTGACGAGCCGGGTCCGCATGTCCGACCTATCGGGTGCCCACCTCGTCGACCTTGATGTCATGAGCCCCGACGAGGCCCTCCAGCTCTTCACCCGGATCGTCGGCGCCGAGCGCGTGGGCGCTGAACGCGAAGCCGCCCTCCACGTGGTCGGCGCCTGCGGCTTCCTGCCGCTGGCCATCCGCATCGCCGCCTCCCGCCTCGCGGCCCGCCGCACCTGGACGGTGTCCGTCCTCGCCGCGAAGCTCACCGACGAACGCCGCCGCCTCGACGAACTCCAGGCCGGGATACTTGCCGTCAAGGCCACCTTCGAGCTGGGCTACGGCCAGCTCGAGCCCGCCCAGCAGCGCGCCTTCCGGCTGCTGGGCCTCGCCGACGGGCCCGACATCTCCCTCCCGGCGGCAGCCACCGTGCTCGGCCTGCCCGACTACGACGCCGAAGAGTTGCTGGAAACCCTGGTGGACTTCTCGCTGCTCGAGTCCGCCGCGCCGGGCCGCTACCGCTTCCACGACCTCGTACGCCTCTACGCGCGCGCCTGCGCCGAACGCGACGAACAGCCCCCGGCCGAGCTGGAGGCGGCACTCGACCGGCTCCTGGACTTCTACCTCGCCACCGCCTCCGAGGTCTACGCCCTGGAGCGCCCAGGCGACAGGCTCGTCGATCACCTGGCCCCCACCCACCATCCGGGATCGTCGTTCACGGACCCGAGTTCTGCCCTGGACTGGCTGTACGCCGAGGCCGATCCGCTGCTTGCCTGTGTCCGACAGGCCGCCGCACGTACTCCTGAGGCTCTTCGACGAGCGGTGGACCTGCTGTGGGTGGCCAAGGACCTCTCTGAGTCCGGGGCCAAGAACCGGCAGTACGAATCCGCGGCGGTTGCCCTGCGCGACGCGGCGCAGGCCGTGCGGGACCGGCGCGCCGAGGGCCGTGCCCGTACTGCCCTCGCCGGTGTCCACCTCGTCGCGGGCCGCTTCGTCGCAGCCGACGAAGAGGCTCGCCATGCCGTGAGCTTGGCCCGCGAGGCCGGCGACCCGCTGTCCGGCTGCTGGGCCCTCAACGACCGAGGCATCATCGCCCTGTACGAAAGCCGTCCGGAGGAGGCGGAGCGGTACTTCGTCGAAGCCATGGAAGAGTTCCGTCACAACGGTGACCTCGTCGGCGAGGCCGGCGCCCTCAGCAACCTGTCCCGCGTCCACGTCCAACTGCGCCGCCTCGACAGCGCCATCGAACTCGCCCGGCGGGGCATCGCCATCTACGACCAGATGGGCCTCACCCTGAGCCTGGCCAACGGGCGTTACGCCCTCGGCATCGCCCTCACCCAGGCGCTCCGGCTCGACGAGGCCCTGGATCAGCTCGGGCAGGCGCTCTCCCTTTTCCACGACAACCGCCATCGGCTGTGGGAGGGCGTCACCCACTTTCGTCTCGCCGAGGCCCACCTGGCCGCGCACCAGTTCACCCTGGCCGCCGCCCACGCCGAACAGGCCATAGCCCTTGGAGGCATCGGCGGCGAATGGCGGCGGGCCGGCGTCCTCGTGGTCCTCGGAAAGGCACTCAGAGCGATGGGCCACAAGGACCGGGCGAACGCATGCTGGCAGCAGGCGCTGGGGATCTTCGAGGACCTTGGAGCCCCCGAGGCAGAGTTCGTACGGCCCTTGGTCGACACCGAGGTCCCTTTGGCTCCCTGAGGTCCCTTCGGGCCCGAGAACCGGAGCCCAGCGTCATTGCGGCCGCTGCCAACCTTCCTGCGCGGCACCGTCGACTGCCTGCCGTGCTTCCCCGTCGGCGCACCGTGGGGGCCGGCCGCGTGCGACGGCGCCGAGCTCGGGGCCGATGTAGCAGGTGTCCAGGATGACCGTCTGGAGGCTGCTCATCCAGGGGTAGCCTGGCCGGACTTTTGTCCGCGGACAAAAGTCCGGCCCCGTGCTTCCAGTCCCGGGGCCTGGCCGCCCCTGCACACCCAGCGGCTCGTCAGGTGTCGTACGTCCCGTCCCACGGCGCCGAGAAGCCCAGTTGGTCGGGGTAGAGCTCGGCCCAGTCCTCCTCGCCGTCCTCTTCCTCACCATGGCACTCGGTGACCAGACCGAAGAGCACCCCGTCGACGGTGATGCGGAAGGGCCGGATGGCGATGTCGCCGTATGCGAGGTCGGGGAGATCGGCGAGGAGGGCGTCCAGTCGGGCCTCCGCGCGCGCCACCACGGAATCAGGGGCGTACCGACGCCGCATCTGCTCCGCCCAGGTGCCGGCGGACCAGATGTCGGAAGCCTGGTGGTTGCCCTCGTGGTCGAAGGTGTGCAGCACCACGAACAACCGCTTGTGCTCCTCCCAGCCCTCACCCATCGCGAACCCTTCAGGAAACGCATAGGTGACCGAGGCGAAGAACTGGCCGCGGCTGAACGACCCGATGGTGCTCGTCCGGTAGCCCGGCTCATGCGCGATGGGGATGAGGTCGGGGATGGTCATGCCGCACCCTAAGCAACCGGGGCACCCTTGCCGGGCACCGGGGTGAGGTGCCCCGACTTTTGTCCGCGGACAAAAGTCGGGGCGGAGCGCAGGCGATCGTGATCGGAGGGAGCCCGGGGCAGGGGGTGGGGTTGGTTGTCCAACTCGGCTGTGCCGCAGCTGCGTTGGAGTTTCGCAAACCGCTCATACCGGGATCGTTTGCCTGCTAGCGTCCTGTCCCATTCCAGCAAGCAACCGTTATGAGCAGAGAGCGAACGACGGAACGTGGCTGAATTACGCGCCCCACGCGACGGGGCGATACGCCCCCGATGGGATCCCCGGGAGGCCCCCTGCGTCCCGGTGCTGACCCTCGACGACCGGCTCGTCGAGCTGAACCTGGTGCAGCTGCTTTACGATGCCGACGACCTGCGGACCGTGGAAGGCGCCACGCCGGGGGAGAAGGTCGCGGTCATCGAGTTCCTGCTGGCCGTCTGCTACGCCTCCGGCACCTACCCGGAGTCCGCCGAGCAGTGGCCCGCCTGGGTGGACCGGAGGGACGCTCTCCGGCCCGCCGCCGAGTGGCTCGCGCAGCGTCCCGAGGACGAGGTCTGGGACCTGTTCCATCCCACGGAGCCGCTGGGGCAGAACGCGCTCCTCGCTCCCTTCCTCGACGAGCACGGGGCGGGTCCGGCGCAGCTGGTGATCGAGCGGGTCGGCGACTACAACCAGTTCTTCGACCACCATCACCTCGAACACCCCGGGGCGTTGCCTGTCGCCCAGGCCTTCCGGGCCATGCTCACCCAGCACGTGTACGGGCCGGCCGGGCGGGCCCGGATCTCCGGCAAGGAGACCCTCGGCCCCACCATCACCAACCTCGCCGCCACCCGCCTGGGCACCCGGATCCGGGTCATCGCACTCGGGGACACCCTTGGCGAGACCCTCCGCCTGAACCTGGCTCCGGTCTCCGGGCCGCCCGGGGAGCTGAACCGTACCTGGACCGCCGGCAAGGAACGCCGCGGGTTCAAGGCCAAGCCGAGCGGCCGGGAGGTCGGTGGCCCGGCCGACCTGCACAGCTATCTGGGCCGGTCGGTCCTGCTCCGCCCGACCCCGCAGGGCGACCAGGTGGACCGGGTGCTGCTCGGCGCGGGCGAGCTGCTCGCGTTGAAGGAGGAGCACCTTCAGGACGCCGTGTACGCGAAGACGGCGGACGGGACCGGGAAGCCGCTGTGGGCCTCGGCGACCCGCGCGATCTGGCGGCAGGCCCACGCCCTCTACGCGGCCGTCGACAAGGCGCGCTCCCACGAAGGCCGGAACGACGGCGGCACCCTCTACCGGAGGCTCGCGCTCTTCCCGGCCGAGGACGTAGCCCCCGAACCCGGCCAGCAGCCCGCGCGCCGCATCGAGCTCTGGACGGTCGGGCTCGTCGCCAAGCAGACCACCGCCATCGCCTGGGTCGACGGCACGTTCCCCTTCGCCCCGGGGCTGGAAGCCAGGCTCTATCTCGCGTCCTACCGCGGCTCGGACATCGCCGAGTTCGTGGCGTCCGCCCTGTACAAGGCGGCGTACGCGGCCTGGAGCATCGTCTACCCGAACCCCAAGCCGGGCGACAAGGACAACCAGATCGCCCGCTTCGACGCCCGCGGTCAGCACTGGGCGGCGACGCGCGAGCCGTTCGACCTGCTGATGGAGGAGACCACTCTCGGCGAGGACGTCAACGCGTCCCTGCACGAGTACGCGGTCACCGTCGCCACCGCCGCCCGCAGGTTCCTCGCCGAATGCCTCGACCCGCTGCCCAGGAACTCCCAGGGGGCCAAGGCACGGGCCGCCGCCCTGCGGCGGTTCGATGACGAACTGGCCCTGCCGAAGGCTCCTGCCGAACTCCGAGGGGAGAGCGCATGAACACCACCACGGGTGCCGGTTCGGGCCCCGGCACCAGCCCTTCCACGAGCGAGGGCAGTGCCGCGCTGACGGCCTGGCTCGCCGGCCTCGTCCACAACCACGACTACGCGAGCCTCGCCGAGCTCCGGCGCCCCCGAGTCCAGCGGGAGCCCCACTTCCGGGCGCTCTGGTACAGCCCCACCGAAGCCCAGCGCGAGGTCTACGGCCAGGTCGCCTTCCTGTTCGCGGTCTACCACCAGGGGCGTTCCAAGCCGGCCTTCGGCTACGGGAACCTCGGCGAAGCGGCCCGCCGTATCGGCAGCGGAACCAAGCTCGGGCCCGAGGATCCGGGCGCCGCCCGACTCGTCGACCGCATCGTGTCGAGCCGCCGCATCCCGTGGCGCCACCTGCAGCACGCCGTTGCGCGGCTGCGGGCCTGCGACCAGCAGCGTCCGACCGCGCCGCCGTCCTGGGCACGGCTCGTCGACGACCTCAACCAGTGGCACGACCGCAAGGCCCGCATCGCGTACGAGTGGGGCGTGTCCTTCCACATGCCCCCGGCCCGGGCCGCCGCCGCCCGGACCGGCACCACCCCGACCGCCGCCGCCTCGACTCAGAAGGACTCCACCACGTGACCAGCAACGCCTCCTCTTCGGCCGCCGGAAGCCAGTTCCTCTCCCTGCACCTGCTGGAGACGCTGGTGGCCGTACTCCCCGTACGCGACGAGAACGGCGCGCCCAAGTCCATCGTCTACGGCGGCACCGAACGGCACATGATCACGAGCCAGGCCCGGCGCCGGGCCGAGCGGGTCCACACCCGGGACCGGGCCAACGCGGGCATCGGCGCCCTGGCCGGCCGCAGCACCGGCGTCCGGACCCGCGAGTGGGCGCTGATCACCGCACGCGCGCTCACCTCCACGCACGGCTGGGAGGAGGACGAGGCCGTCCGTACGGCGCGCGCCGTCATCGAGGCCACCGGCCTGAAGTTCGGCGATCAGGGCAAGAAGACCGTCGCGAACCTGACCAAAGTGCTGCTGTTCGCTCCCGCGGACGCGGGCACCCGGATCGCCGCCCACATCCACGAGCAGGCCGACGCGGTGCGCTCCTGGGCGGGGGAGTACCTGGCGGCGCAGACGGCGGCAGCCGCCGCCAAGGGCAAGAAGGGGGCCCGCAAGGGCGCCGCGCAGCAGGAGGCGGCCGACGTGGACGAGGCGGCCGAGGGAGCCGCAGCGGCCGATGCCAAGCTGCCCGCCGTACCGGCCGCGACCCGAGCCGCAGTCCTCACCGCCCTCGCCCCGCGCGACGCCATCGACATCGCCCTGTACGGCCGCTTCCTCGCCGAGATCGCGGACTCCCCGAACGTCGACGGGGCAGTCCAGTCGAGCCACGCCTTCACGGTGCACGAGGCCGAGCAGGTAGACGACTTCTACGCGGCCGCCGACGACGCGAAACTCGACCGCAAGAAGAACGCCCTGGACTTCCTCGACGCCGCCGACGACGCCGGAGCCGGCATGACCGGCTACCAGTCCCTGATCACCGGCACCTTCTACCGGCACGCCGTACTCGACCGCCTGAAGCTGCGCAGGAACCTCCAGGCCGCCGGGATGACCGCCGAGGAGGCCGAGGAGGCGTCCGTCGCGGCCGAGGCGGAGTTCGTCACCGCCTTCGTCGACGCCTTCCCCGAGGCGAAGAAGAACTCGACGGCCTCCACCGGCTCGCTGCCCGCCCTGGTCCTCGCCTTCGAGGGCGAGCGCCCGTACAACTACGCGGCCGCCTTCCAGGCCCCCATCGACGAGAACCCGATCGACAAGGACGGCGAAGGCCCCGCCGGTCCGGCAGCGGTCAGGCGGCTGCTCAAGCACCACGCGTTCGTCAGCCGGCGCCGCCCCGACATCCGGTCCGGCCGCGTCCTCACCTACGACCCGCAGATCGACGAACTGCTGGGCACCCTCAAGGACACCGGCGCGACCGCTGTCACCTCCGCCGAGGAGCTGACGGCGTGACGACCACGCACGTCCTGCTCGTACGGCTCGCCGCCCCCCTGCAGTCCTGGGGGGTGGCGTCCCGGTTCTCGCACCGCGACAGTCACGTCCGCCCCACCAAGTCGGCGGTCGTCGGGCTGTGCGCGGCGGCCCTTGGCCGGGACCGCACCGACCCCGTCGACGACCTCGCCGCGCTCGTCTTCGGCGTCCGCGCCGACCATCCCGGGACCCCCGTACGCGACTACCACACGGTCGGCGCGGGCCGGTTCCCGCTGCGCCCGCGCGACGTCATCACCGACCACCGGCGGGCCGCCGCCGTCGCCCGCAGCATGGAGGCGGCCGACGGGCCGGGCTTCGGGCACCACGAGCTGGCCGGCTGGTACGGGGCGCCGAAGAAGATCACGGCCGACCCGGTCTCCGGGGCCCTCGTCTCGGCGGAGCTGTCGCGTGCGGCGATGATCACCGAGCGCTGGTACCTCTCCGACGCGGCTTTCGTCGTCGGACTCCAGCACGAGGACAGGGCCCTGCTGGAGGAGATTGCGTACGCCCTGGAGCACCCGAAGCAACTGCTCTGGCTCGGCCGGAAGTCCTGTCCGCCCTCAGGCACCCTGGCCGCCGAGATCCTGACCGGCACGATCGCCGAGGCCTTCGCCGCCAAGCGCCTGCTCCCCGGCCCCGATGGCCCCGACCCCGATGGCCCCGACCCCGACACCTCGGGCGGCCGGCGCCCGTGGGCGTGGATCCAGGCACCGTCGGGGACCCGGGGCGCCACGCAGGTCAACGACCAGCCGGTCAGCTTCGACCCCGCCCGCCGGGCGCACGCCACGCGCTGGGAGACCCGTACGCGCGTCACCATCGCCCCGACCGCCACCGAATGGGACATCATCCCGTGAACAGCACACGGGCCGGAACGGCCCGCTTCGTCGCCACCCACTCCGTCCTCTCCCTGAACGCCCGCCACCCGTTCGTCGCGAAGTCCCTGGTCGACGCCCAGGAGATGCACCGCACCGTGATGAGCGGCTTCCGCGGCTGGGTCGAGGACGGCGACCCGGAGGCACGCTCCCAGATGGGCGTCCTGTCGACGTGGTCGGTGGACCTCAAGGCGGCGGCCCTCGTCCTGGTCGTACAGTCCAGGATCCCGGGCGACTGGGCCCGCATACCCCGCGAGGCCTTCACGGCGGCGCCCCACATCATCACCGTGGACCGCACCTTCAAGGCGGGCGAGGTCGTGGGCTTCCGTACGGTGGTCAACCCGACCCGCAGCAAGCCGACTTTTGTCCGCGGACAAAAGTCGGAGGGGGAGAAGTCCCGCGGCAGGCGCACCGCCCACACCACCCCGGAGCACGTGAAGCGGTGGTTCGCGCGCCGCCTCCAGGCGGACGGGGAGCCGGCGACGGCCGAGGACGGCGTGGCCCGCATCGGCGCCGCGGCCGACCCGGAGGCCCTGGGGATCCGCATGCTGCCGACGGTCTCCAGCGGCCACCGCGCCAAGCCGGTCCGCATCGGCCGCGCGGAGATCCGCGGCTCCCTCACGGTCACCGACCCGGAAACCCTGGTGGGAGTCCTGTCGAACGGCCTCGGGCACGCGCGTGCGTACAGCTGCGGGCTGGTGCTGACCCGTTGAGGGAACGTCCCGGCGCGAACGCCTGAGGGGGGGGGGCGTTTTTGGCGGGACTATATAGGCGAGCCCAAAGCGGGCCGCCACCATTGTTGGGGGCCCCCCCGCCCGCTGGACCCCCAAAAGGAGTCGACGGGGGGT
>NZ_JBIAUK010000018.1:148841-153905 GCF_042892775.1 Streptomyces sp. NPDC001717
GCGGGCCGGCCGGGCGGGGCCGGGGGGGGGGGGGGGCCCCCGGGGCGGCGCCCCGCCCCCCCCCCCCGCGGGGGGGGCCCCCCCCCCCCCCCCCCCACCCCCCCCCCCCCCCTCAGGGCGGTACGAAAGGATGTGTCGGACCCTCGTCCTAGGCTGCCCCGCATGAGCATGAACGGGGAGTACCTGCGCATCACGCCGGACGAGTGGGAGCGCACCCTCAAGGATCCCGACTGGGCCTACGGCCTGGCCGAGGAAGCGATGGACGCGGCGGAGGAGAACGAAACCACCTCGCCGGACGCCCGGCACTTCACCACCGGCCAGACCTGGCACATGCTCGACTTCCTGCTGCGGCGCGCGGACTTCCCCGTCGACATCGTGATGGGGGAGGAAGAGGTCCCGGGCGCCGGAGAGTGGGGGTACGAGCCCCCACGCTTCCTGCCTCCGGCCCGCGTCCGGTCGGCAGCCGAAGCACTGCGAAGGCTGAGCTACGCCGGACTCGTCCAGGACGTCGAGCCCGCCGAGCTTGCCCGCGCCGAGATCTACCCGTCGATCTGGGACTCACCGGAGGCCCTGGGATGGGCCGCCGACCTGTTCCCGGAGCTGACCGCGTTCTTCGAGGCGGCTGCCGCAGCGGGCGACGGCATGCTGCTCTGGATCGACTGAACCCAGGGAGCTGGACATCCCCGCACACGCGGGGGCGAAGGAGGCTCTGCTCCTAACGGGGGCCATCCCCGCACACGCGGGGGATCCCAACCGGGGCCGAGGGTACGCCCTACGGCCCCGTCGGGACCAGACCCGCAGAGGTCAACGCTTCCCGCCGCGCCGCATCAGGATCGTGAGCGTGGCACGGGCGTCGCGCCGGCGCTGCGGGTTGCGGAACAGGACGGAGGAGGCCGCCACGGTGGCGATGGCGCCGGTGTAGGCCAGGCCGGTGGCGGCGGAGAGGGTGGCAGCCTCCTGGAGGACGGATTCCAGGACGGTCAGCAGGACGGACATGCGAATCCCCTTGGGGTTGTCGCCCGGTGGTCTGCCCCGCCGGGCGCGGTTCCACAGGTATCCGCTGTCCGGTAGGTGTCCGGCGATCTCCGGAGCGCCGGGATCGGCTTCAAGTGCGCAGGTCAGAGGGGGAATGAAAATGCGTCCGGTGAACTCTTCGGCGGGCAGCGGCCCACGCTTCGGCGACGCTCTCAAGCGGCTCTTTGAAGCTGCTGGTGGAGGGCAGACGCTGTCGTTACGAAGCCTGGCGGCGAAGCACGGGGTGAGTGTGCAGAGACTCAGCGACTGGTGCCGGGGCGTTGACGTCCCCCGCAAGCCTGAATACGTCGACTACGTGCTGCGGGTGCTCATCCCCTTCCTGGGGGACCGAGCAGCGGGCCGAACGCAGGGGTACCACCGGATATCCGCAGCCGCCTGGGAACGCATGCTCGATGAGGCCCAAAAAGCAGGCAAGAGTAGGCAGGGGGGCCCAGGTCTCCGCGTGAAGGCGACGTCGCAGGGTCGTCTGCTGCGTGGACCTTCCACGGCTCTCCGGGACGTCCTGCCCTCCGAGTTGGTCGGGCGTGAGGAAGAACTGGCCGCCTTGGCGGCCTTCGCGACGGCTCCCGACGATGCACCCGCCTACCTCCGGTGGCAGGCGGGCCCCTGGGCCGGCAAGACCGCCCTGCTGGCCTGGTTCGCCACACACTGCCTGCCCGACGGGGTCGACGCCGCGCACTACGTCATCGCCGGGCGTTTGGGTACCGATCGCCGCGACGCCTTCGTACGGGAGGTCCGGAAGCAGTTGGCCGCCGCTGCGGAGGGGAAACGACTGCCGGAGGTGGACAGCAAACACCCCGACCTCAACGCGCTGTACGAGGTGGCTGCGCGTGCGAGCAAGGAACGGCGGCGGCGCCTCCTCCTCATCGTTGACGGTCTCGACGAGGACGCAGACGCCGGGCTGGAGTCTGCAGGCATCGCGGGGCTTCTGCCCAAGCAGCCCCCGCAAGGCATGCGTGTCATCGTCACCGGGCGGCCCAACCCGGGTGCCCCGCCGAACCTGGCACCCGACCACCCTCTGCGGGATCCCGCCATCACCCGCCGCCTGACCGACTCACCCTCGGCACAGGTCATCCGGGACATGGCCCTGACAGAACTGCGTTCCCTGCTGGCCGACCGCGACCTCGGCCGACGCCTTTTGGGTCTGCTCGTCTCGGCGAAGGGCGCGCTCACCGGGGCGAACCTGGCCGAGCTCACTGGTCTGACGCAGTACGACGTACAGGAGAAGCTCCGCAGCGTGGCCGGCCGTTCCATGGCTCCCACCCGCATAGACCTACTGGCCTTGGACGCGCGGGCCGAGGCGGAGGCCGAAGCCGGCCGGCAGACCTTCGTCCCGGCCCACCGTGAGCTGCACGACACCGCGCGAGGCGAACTGGGCAGGCGATTCCTCGCCGCATGCACCGAGGACCTGCACGGCTGGGCCCGCCAATACCGGGACGCGCACTGGCCCGACAGCACCCCGAACTACCTCCTCACCGGCTATACCCACCTCGTACGCGAGAGCGGCGATATCGACCGGCTGGCGGCCCTGGTCCTCGACCCGCACCGCCAGCTCCGCCTCGTCCAGCGGTCCGGGCCCGACGTCGCCCTCGCCGACCTAAGCCTCCTCGCCCTGCCCGGCGACGACCGTACGACGCCACCGAGCCCGGCCCGTGCGGCCGCGGTCTCGGCCGCCCGGGAGCTGCTGCTGGCACAGGTACGCCCGCTGCCCCACCCCATCGCACGCACGATCGCCCGGCTCGGCGACGCACGACGTGCCAGGGCCCTGGCCGGCGCCTCCGGGCATGCCGCCGACAAGGCACTGGGCCTGGCCGGCGTGGCCCACGTACTGCACGCCATGGGCCACGAACAGGCCGCCGACGCCGCAGTGGACGCAGGGAACTGGGCGCGTACGGCGCTGGAACGGGCAGGCCACATCGGTCACGCCGCCGATGACGCGGAGGCTGCGGTAGGACAGGCAGCGCTCGCCCTGCTGGAGACGGGCAAGCACGACGAGGACGCTCTCGAACTGCTCCGCTCCACACACGGGACGAGCTCGGCCCGCAACGAGGCCTGCGCCGAGGCCGCCCGCCTGCTGCTGTCCCACGACCCGGAGTCCGCGGCGGAGCTCCTGGACGGACTGGAGGAGCAGGCCGAGGAACTGGCCGCCGGAGATCCGGCGGAAGGACATGCGGCAGCCGCCGCGGTTCGACTCTGGCAGACCGTCGCCGCTGTTGCTCCGGAGCGTGGCGACCGCCTCCACGATCGGGTCCTGGAGCACGCACAGGAGGTCTGGGCCGAGGCCCCGACCCTGGAAAGCGTCTCCGTTCTCGCGGCCGCCGCCTCATTCGTGGCGGAGGCCAGGTCGGCGGAGGCCGAGCAGCTCGCCGGTGCGGCCTGCCGGTACGTCGAAGTCGTACTGCTTGAAGGCGCCCATCCGCTGTTGCCACCGGATGCCTTGCACATCGAGTTCGGCTTCCACAACACGCTCGCCATGCTCTGTCAGGCACTCACCGATGTCGGCGCGGCGCAGGAGACGGTCGACCGCTTCCTGGAGCGCACGGAACAGGTACTCCCAGCCGAGCCCGGAGATCGACTGGAACAACCCGCTGACTGGGACGAGGGCGAAGACAGCGACGCCGTCACTGAGGCCGAAAGGCTCGCCGAAGAGGCCTTCCGGCTGGCCGACCGTGGCGCCGACGGCGACGCCGAGCGCGTCCTGGAGGAGGCCCTGACCCTCCTGCCGACGACCGGTCCGGGCACGGGCCGCAGTCCCGTATGGCTCCCGGACCTTGCAGCGGCGCTCATCCGTACCGGCGCAGCCGCAGAAGCCGAGCGGCTGCTCGCCGTGGCGCACAGCTCAGCCGACCTGGTGCGCGTGCACGCCGCCATGGCCATGGCGTACGCGGATTCGGGCCTGGAAGCCGACGCGAGCAGGCACGCGCAGACCGCATCCCGAACAGCCGCCTCCACCACCGCTCCGGACTGGGCCTGGTCCTACGCCGCTCAAGCCCTGGCGCGCGCAGGGGAAGTGGAGTCCGCCATGGACCTCATCCGGCAGGACAGGCAGCCGACCGGCGCCGGCCGACGGGCCGCGTGGCGGAAGACCGACAGCTCTGCCCGTATCGCGGTGGCCGCGGAACTCGCGATCCTCTTCCCGGCGAAGGCGGGCGAACTGCTGCTCCCGCTGCTGATCCGGCTGAACGCCGCCCGCAACGCGATCCGGAGCCAAGGGCTGCTGACGAGGGTGGCCGAGCTCTTCCCGGCCGCCACCCACCTCGCGCCCGAGCAGAAGCAGCTCGTCGACGAGGTACGGGACGAAGCGCTCGCGCAGTTCGAGCGGAGCGCCCCTCACACCTGGCAGCCGGAAGACGTGCTGGTGTACGCCTTCCTGCGCATCGGCGCTGGAGAAGATGCCCGCACGCAACTGGACTGGCTGAGCCGTGACATGGCGAACCGCGGATCGCAGCACTTTCCCACGGCCGCCTTGGCTGTGCTCCACGCGGCACTGGGCGACACCGACACCGCCGAGCGGGTGGCCAACCTGCCCGCAGCCCCGCAACACCGCGCGATGGCACTGACCGCCGTGGCGTCGCACCTCGCGCGCCTACCGCTCCGCCCGCTGCCCGGCCCCGACCCGGCCCGAGCGGACCCCTTCACCCGCACCATCCAGCACCTGGCCCTGCAGGTCACTCCTGAGGCATCACCCGACGGGGAAGCGGCCACCAGGCTCCTCCGCCCGGCCCTGGGCACGACCGGCTGGTGTCACGCCCTGCCATTCCTGAGCCGCCTCGCCCCTGAGGCGATCGCCGCCGTCCGCGACATCGTGGTCGTGCACCTCGACGTCACCGGAGGCACCCGACCCAGCTGACCGAGGCACCCGGTGAGGCCTGAGGAGGCCTGGCAGCCGGCGTGAACCTCGCTGCCCACCACCCGTTGGGGGGGGGGGGGGGTGGGTGGGGTGGCCACACTCATGCAGACCAACCCCCACCCGGGCCACCGCCGCCCCCGGGGGGGGGTCGGGAACGCCGCCCCACACGACAACAAAAA